>JAURFJ010000019.1 GCA_030834365.1 Flavobacteriaceae bacterium
AAGAGCTATAGACGGAACGCTAGGCACCTCGTTTCGCACCCCTAAGCGCTTTACCAAAGAAGATACCGCACTGGGCCCCACCTTGTCAATGAGCTGGGCCGTTACCGTATTGACGCTATTGGCAAGTGCGTATTTGAGGGTAATGTTTCTACCGGAATACTTTCCGCCTGAGTTTTTCGGACACCACGATTCTGTATTTCCGTGTCTCATCGCGGCGACGCAATACGGCACATCTGGCAAGCGATCGCAAGGCGATAGTCTCAACTGATCAATTACCGCGGCGTAAACAAAGGGCTTGAAGGTTGATCCCACCTGTCTAGCTCCTTGAATCACATTGTCGTATTGAAAATGCTTGTAATTGGCTCCGCCCACCCATGCCTTAATATGACCGGTTTGTGGCTCTATACTCATCATGGCCGTTCTCAGGTGCTTTTTGTAGTAAATGATTGAGTCAAATGGGGTCATTACCGTATCACGCTCTAGGTCTTCATGCTCCCAATCAAATGCCCGCATTGCGGTGGGAACATAAAAACTAGCCTTAATTACCGTATCTGTTTTGCCCTCGGCGCGCATGACCCTCCAGCGCTCACTGCGCCGCATGGCCTGCTCCACAATCGCCTCGGCTTGCTCTTTCTCTACCTCAATGAAAGGCGCCGTCGCGCTGGTGTCTCGAGCGCTTTGAGCAAAGAAGGCGCGCTGTAGATTCTTTAGATGGGCGGTGGCAGCCTCTTCTGCATTGGCCTGTAGCTTAGAGTCGATGGTGGTATACACCTTCAAGCCGTCTTTGTATATGTCATAGCGCTGACCGTTTGCCCTAGGATTATTAGCCGCCCAATCTTTAAGCCAGGCCTGAACGTGCATTCTAAAATAGGTGGCCAGCCCTTCGTTGTGTGAGTTTTCGGGAGTAAAGTCAACATCAAGTGGCGTAGCCTTCAAGGAGTCCGCCTCTCGCTCTCCTAAATAATCGTACTTGACCATCTGATCAAGCACTATATTTCTTCGTTTAAGTACCATTTCGGGGCGCCTAATTGGGTTGAAAAGCGAAGAGTTCTGTAACATTCCGATAAGCATGGCGCTCTCCTTAACCGCGAGCTCCTGAGGGGGCTTATTAAAATAGATACGGGCGGCGTTCTCGATTCCGTCGGCCAAATACCCCCAATCGTAATTGTTCAAATACATCTCCAGAATTTCTTCTTTGGTGTAATTGCGCTCCAATTCAACGGCAATAACCCATTCTTTGATCTTTTGCTGTAGGGCTTCCTTGAGATTTCTTGAGCGCACGCCCACAAACAGTTGCCTAGAGAGCTGCTGTGTAATAGTCGAAGCTCCACCGCGTTTTCCCAAATAGACTAGCGCCCGGAAAAACCCTCTGAAATCAATGCCTGAATGTTCGTAAAAACGCACATCTTCGGTGGCTATGAGGGCGTTGACCAAAGACTCAGGAAACTGATCGAAATCAGTGGGGGTTCGATTATCTCCTAGGTAAAACTTACCCAAAAGCAGCGAATCGGCTGTATAGAGGTGCGTGGCAAAATTCGTTTGTGGATTCTCTAATTGATCAAAGGTGGGCATTGGGCCGAATCCGCCCATAGCCGCGGTGCGAAAAATGAGTGCTATACCTATGACTCCTGAGGCAAAGACGATCCAAAAAATCAGCACTAATCGCTTGTACATGAGAAGAATTTACGTCAAAAATACAGTGCTTAAGCAGACTACGCGTTAGAAAAAACGTTAAGAGCGCTTGGGCTTAGAAGAAGGTGGCCGCTGTGCCCTGTCTTTAGATTGCTGTTCTTGAGGCCTTCTTGGTCCCTTTTTTCTTCGATTCTTACTTCGTTTAGGTCGATCAAATCGGGTTAAGCTGTCTTCTACTGGAGCCAACTCAAACGATTCTTTTTCGGGATCTTCACCACTGGTCAGCGTAAGGCTATAATCTTCTAAGGCGTCGATCTTTTTTCCTTTCTTATTGAGCTCTAAGATTTCGGTCACTTGATCTTTGTGAAGAGCATGCCAGTGGGTAGCATCATTCTTATAGGTAAACCAAAGAAGGCCCTTAAAGATGTCTACTTTTTGGCAAAAGGCTGTTCCTTTCTCAGTTTGCAATCTGCTGTCTGCCGGCGGGAAATCTTTGAGCGCATCTAAATAAGTATCTAATTCGAAATTTAAGCAGCACTTGAGTTTTCCGCATTGACCAGCCAATTTTTGGGGGTTCAATGCCAACTGTTGGTAACGGGCAGAGGCGGTGCTCACAGCCCTAAAATCTGAAAGCCAAGTAGAGCAGCACAGTTCGCGACCGCAAGAGCCAATTCCTCCTAGTCGTTGTGCCTCTTGACGGTATCCGATCTGTCGCATTTCAATGCGCAGATTAAAGGCTCGGGCCATGTCTTTGATCAGCTGCCTGAAGTCAATCCTTGATTCTGCCGTGTAATAAAAGGTGGCCTTTGAGGCGTCACCCTGTAACTCGACGTCGCTAATTTTCATTTCAAGTTTGAGCGAAATAGCTATCTCACGGGCCTTCTTTTGAATTTCAGCTTCGCGAGAGCGAGCCTCTTGCCATATATCTATGTCTTTTTGAGTCGCCTTGCGGTACACCTTCAATTGCTGGGCCTCTTCGGCAGTTACACCTTTGCGCTTCATCTGCACCTTGACCAACTCACCCGTAAGGGTAACAATGCCCACGTCATGGCCTGAAGCCGCCTGCACGGCAACCACATCTCCTATGAGTATTGGCAGTTTGTCTGCATTGTGAAAGAACTCTTTTCGACTGTTTTTGAAGCGAACCTCGACGAAGTAAAAGGATTATGCCCCGGTCGGAAGCGCCATATTCTAAAGCCAATCAAATACGGTTAGCTTGTTGCACCCATCAGATCCGCATGTGCCATTGTTTTTACAGCCCCTAACCGTTCCATCTTTTCCTGAAGCACACGAAGCACACGACATATTTTTGAGGGTATTCGTTAAAATTACAACAAAGGCTTAGGGCGCACAACCCGATTTATACTTCAATTTCTCTGATCGACCCTTTTTAAAGATCTTATTGCTCACGGACTTGCCCTTGCGCAGCTTCTTTTGTTCTTCATATGGAAGCGCGATAATCTCCTGACATTCAGTGCTGCAACAGTGATCCATTTGCGCGGCACAGTTGTCGCATTGAATAAACAAGAGGTGACAGCCCTCATTGGCACAGTTAATGTGCGTGTCACAGGGCGAGCCGCACTGGTGGCAGACCGCAATAACGTCGTCAGAAATACGTTCTGAGCGACGCTCGTCAAAGACAAAGTTTTTTCCTAAAAACTTATTCTCTAACCCTCTGTCTCTAACCTGCCGAGTGTATTCGATGATTCCGCCCTCGAGCTGATAAACCTGCTTAAACCCTTTATGCTTGTAATAGGCGCTGGCCTTTTCACAGCGAATTCCGCCGGTACAATACATCACTAGTTTCTTGTCTTCTTTGTTGTCTTTTAGCTGTTCTTCGATTAAATCGAGTGAATCTCTAAACGTGTCGACATCTGGGCAGACGGCATTTTTAAAGTGACCTATCTCGCTCTCGTAATGATTGCGCATGTCTACGAGCACCGTGTCGGGATCCTCAATAAGCGCATTGAACTGTTCAGCATCGACATGTACGCCTTTATTGGTGACGTCAAAGGCGTTGTCGTCAAGGCCGTCAGCCACAATCTTTCTGCGGACCTTAACCTTGAGCTTTAAAAACGACATGTTGTCTTGCTCAATTGCAATATTCAGACGGATGCCGTTTAAAAAGGTTATGCTGTCTAGGTGGTTCTTGAAGGCTTCAAAATGAGGGGCCGGAACAGAAAGTTGTGCGTTTACCCCTTCAGAGGCCACATAAATTCGGCCTAAAACATCGAGTTCATTCCAGGCGATAAACAAGTGGTTGCGAACCAATTGCGGATTTTTGAGGTGTGCGTAAGTGTAGAACGAGATCGTAAGCCGGTCTACTCCAGCTTTTTCAATGAGATCGGCTCGCTCCTTTGCACTTAGCGTATTGTACAGTTGCATGCTATACCAATCGTTTTAAGTTAAAAGAATCGAAATGAGCCTCAAAAGTACATTTTTTCAACAATTTATCGGGCCTGCAACTTTGATGCAGCATAAACCGTTAATTTTGATTTCCACCAAAAATTTAAGGCGATGAGCAAAGAACAAGAGGCCAAAATGAAAGCGTTACAACTAACGTTAGACAAACTAGACAAAACCTATGGTAAAGGCGCCGTCATGAAAATGGGCGACACCATAGTTCAAGACGTTGAGGTCATCTCTTCAGGGTCTATAGGGCTCAATGCAGCGCTTGGAGTTCAAGGCTACCCTAAAGGTAGAGTAATTGAGATTTACGGCCCAGAATCGTCGGGTAAAACCACCCTGACCCTACATGCCATTGCAGAGGCTCAACGTGCCGGTGGCATAGCCGCATTTATCGATGCAGAACACGCCTTTGATCGTTTTTACGCGGCCAAGCTAGGGGTCGATATTGACAACCTCATCATTTCGCAGCCTGATCACGGTGAACAGGCCCTTGAGATCGCAGACAACCTCATTCGCTCAGGAGCGATCGATATCGTGGTTGTTGACTCTGTGGCAGCTCTTACCCCTAAAAGTGAAATCGAAGGTGAGATGGGCGACTCCAAGATGGGGCTTCACGCCCGACTCATGTCTCAGGCCTTGAGAAAACTCACCTCAACCATAAGCAAAACCAATTGTACCGTAATCTTCATCAACCAGTTGCGTGAAAAAATTGGAGTGATGTTCGGAAACCCCGAAACCACCACTGGAGGTAACGCATTAAAGTTCTACGCATCCGTTCGGCTTGACATTAGACGCTCTACGCAGATCAAAGACTCAGACGGAAATGTTCAAGGTAACCGCACCAAGGTGAAGGTGGTGAAAAACAAGGTAGCCCCTCCGTTTAGAACTGCAGAATTTGACATCATGTACGGCGAAGGTGTTTCCCGATTGGGAGAGATCATTGACCTTGGTGTAGATTATGAAATCATCAAGAAAAGCGGCTCATGGTTTAGTTATGACGAGACCAAGCTGGGTCAAGGTCGCGACGCAGTTAAGGCCCTGCTCGTAGACAATCCCGAACTAGCCGAAGAAATCGAGCAAAAGATATACGAGGCACTGAAGTTATTAAATGCCTGATCTAAATCTCATCTGATTTGAGCACTTCAAGCATGCGGTTTCGCACGTGTTGCTTGAAGTCTTCAATTTGCTCTCCATTAAAGGTTTTCGCGGGTATGGTCTCTAAGATGGTATAGCGCAATATTCCTGGTCCACCTTCAAATAGCTCCCAGTTAAGTCTTTTTTTACAATCAAAATTCACAATGGGAACCAAAGGCAGATCGTGCTCAATAGCCATTGAAAATGCACCGTCTTTAAAGCGATCGAGATCAACCGATACGTGGGGTACTCCACCCTCAGGGTAAATGGCTATTGACCGCTTATAATGCAGTTTTTGTCTAACTCTTTCGTATACGCGCTTGCGGCTTTCTTTGCTTGACCTATTGACCAAAATGGCCGCTCTTTTGTAAAAAAATCCAAAAAGCCAGATGCGCCCTAGTTCAACTTTTCCAACAAAAACCACTGGACGCTTACAGATGCGCAGTAAAAGCATAATGTCTAGCATACTGGTATGATTGGCCACTACCACAAAAGGGGGGGATGGTAATTCAAGAGAGCCTTCTAACTTGCGAATGGGGGTTCCCATCATAAACAGAATAAACGGAGACCAGATCGATCGAGCGACCCAATAAAGTAAGGGGTAGGTGCGCTCAGATAAAACCCCTACAAGCAAAATGGGAGCGCACACAAACACAGGTATAGCAGTAACTAGGTAAAACCACCCCTTGTAAATTAAGTGCCCTAGATTTCGAATAAATTGAATCACGGAAACCGAAAGTATAACTTTTTAATTTTTCGTATCTATGTACGCAAATAAAGCGGCATGGCTAGAATACTAACAGGCATTCAGAGTACGGGGGTTCCTCATCTAGGAAACATTTTAGGTGCAATCATTCCTGCCATTGAAATGGCTAATATTCAAGAAGAAGCCTCCTATCTGTTTATAGCTGACTTGCATTCGCTAACCCAAATCAAAGACCCAAAGCAGCTGAAAGAAAACACTCAGGCTACCGCCGCCGCTTGGCTAGCTTTTGGTTTGGATATTGAGAAATCAATCTTCTACAGGCAGAGTGATGTGGCCGAGGTGACTGAGCTGGCCTGGTATCTCAACTGTTTGTTTCCATACCAGCGACTAACCCTGGCCCATTCGTTTAAGGACAAAGCCGAAAGACTCGAAGATGTAAACGCTGGCCTTTTTACGTACCCCATGTTAATGGCTGCAGATATCTTACTCTATGATGCCGAAGTGGTGCCTGTGGGAAAAGACCAGCTGCAACACATTGAAATGGCCAGAGACGTAGCTCAGCGATTTCATGCAGTTTACGGAGAGACATTTGTACTTCCCGAGGCTCGAATCAACGAACAGACCATGTACGTGACGGGCACAGACGGGCACAAAATGAGTAAGAGTAAAAACAACACTATCAACATCTTCGCCGATGAGAAAACCCTAAAAAAGCAAATCATGGGCATCATCAGTGATAGTAAAAGCCTTGAGGATCCCAAAGATCCATCAACCGACGCCACCTTTGCTTTGTACAAACTGATTGCCTCCCAAGAACAGATCGAGGAGATGAGCGCGCATTACCTAGCGGGAAACTACGGGTACGGCCATGCCAAAAAAGCGCTTCTCGAGCTGGTACTAGAAACCTACAAGACACCCCGTTCTCAGTACGACTACCTCATGCAACATACAGACGAACTAGAGGCGCAACTGTTGATTGGAGCCCAAAAGGCACGTGAAAAAGCATCCGAAGTCTTAGCTAGAGTGCGCTCAACTATTGGGCTGCGCGCCTAAAGCACCTCATAAGAATTATCGTTATGGTGAACAATGGCTCCCTCAAGTGTAAGGGTCAACAACGCAGCGTATAGCTGCTGTTTTTCCAAATCTACGTGACGTAAAAGTTGACTGGGATAAGCGCGTCCATTTTTCAAAAGATACGCAAACAGTGTTTTATCGGCCTCGGCCTTAAACTGCCGTTTTTCAACTGCTGATTTTTGCCTGTCTACCCGTCTTAATTGAAGCGCTTCAATCAACGTTTCGGGGCCGGCATAAAGTTGAGCCTTTAACTCGCCAATTAATCGATTACACCCCAAACTGAAACGATCGGTAAGCCTGCCAGGAACCGCGAAAAGGGAGCGCTCATAGCCAAAAGCGAAGTGTGCTGTGGTTAAGCTGCCCCCCGACTGTGCAGACTCTACAATAAGGGTCGCATCAGACAGTCCAGCAATAATGCGATTACGCGCTACAAAGTGGCCAGCCAAGGGTTTTACCCCATTGAAAAACTCGCTATACGTGCACCCTCGCTTTTCAATTTTTCGTCTGAGCGACAAGTGATCGCGCGGATAGGTGCGGTCAAACCCATGAGCAACCACAGAGATAACATCAAACCCCATTTCAAGGGCTAAAGACTGGGCACAGGCATCAACTCCTTTAGCCAATCCGCTTACTATGGTCACTTGATCCACGTCAAGATTGGCTAAAAGCTCTTGAAGAATCTTTTTGGCATAAACCGTCATCGCTCTGGTGCCCACAATACTCAAATACTTCTTGTTGAATAAGGGGGGTTGGCCAAAGGCATAGAGTACCACGGGCGCGTCTGGAATGTGCATGAGATTCGGCGGATAGTCTATTGCCCCCTTATATAAAAGCTTAACCCCAGAAAGTTCTAATTTTTCCCGCTCGGCCAATCGCTTTGCTCGCCAATCGGCACCAAAGAAAGGCTCGGCTTGTTTAGCGGCCTTGCCCAGCATCTCCAAGAGTTGCCCCGCCTTCAGATGCATTAATTCAGCTGGTGTCTCAACATGTGCTAAAAGCTTGGCCATGGTAATGGGGCCAACACCTTCGCACCTAGACTACAAATACAACACTTCTTTATCCTGTTCAATCATAGAACAAAGCTATTGGAGCTCAGCGCAATCTTTAAGCAGCCTAAACCCAAGGTTTAGGCTAATTTTTAGGATATTTGTATTATGACCTTGGGGCCCTACATACAAGAACTTTTAGCGCATAGAAACTATGTGATTCTCTCGGGGTTTGGAGCTTTTCAGCCCGGCAGATTGCTCCCTGTTGAGGTCAATGAAAATGAAGAGCTCGTTCCGCCGAGAAGAACGGTCAACTTTAACCCTCTACTTACCTATAGTGACGACACATTAGCTCGATTTATAGCTGAGCGCGAACAGCGCGAAGTCGAGCAAGTAGCTGATGCACTTAGTCGGCTGGTCTTTGAGTGGAAAACAGAACTTAATCAAGGGAAAGATGTGAGCATTCCGGGTGTCGGGACCTTTGTAAAACTGAAGTCACTCATTGAGCTCAAGCCAGAAGAAACTCTTCAGGTTCATCGTGAAAGCTTTGGGCTGCCTGTAATCAAGCGGCCACGGGCCAAATTGGCCGCTGAAAGCAGAGTTTCAACAGAGTCAAATGAACCTATATCAATCGAGACCCCGCCCTTAGCCCCAAAAAAAACCAGCACAAACGCCCCAATCAGCAAACCGGTTAAAAGCAGCACTACAGACGCTTGGTATGCTTTAGCTATGGTCAGCTTCGCAGCTGCCGTAGCCAGCATGCTTTATGTGTTTTCTACCGTATACACCTCATTTTTTAGTTAGCCTATGAAAGCGAAAACTCCTTCAGAGTCGCGAACCATTACCACCGATATGGTAATGCCTTCAGAGACTAACCACCTCAATTACCTGTTCGGTGGAGAGCTTTTAGCTCGCATGGACAGGGCGGCCTATATAACGGCAAGGCGACACAGCCGCAGAATTGCAGTAACCGCCTCGGTGAATCACGTGGCCTTTAATACAGCCATTCCTGTAGGGAGCGTGGTAACCATTGAAGCGCAGATCTCACGGACCTTTAACACCTCTATGGAGGTCTTTATTGATGTTTATATAGAAGACCGCATTAGCGGAATACGCACCAAAGCGAATGAGGCCATCTACACCTTTGTAGCCGTTGATGATACCCTGAAACCTGTAGAAGTTTCACCTATTGAACCGGAAACCGAAATAGAAAAACAGCGTTATGACGCAGCCTTGAGAAGAAGGCAGCTGAGCTTGGTGCTGGCGGGCAAGATGAAGCCCTCCGAGGCTAACGAATTAAAGGCCTTATTCGATAATTAGGCTAAAGTTGATATACCCAAAGCTCCGGGTTTAATCGAGTGGTGTTTTTGTAGAGGTAAAACTTCAGTGTAGTTTGCTGATTTACCTTGTCGGTGTGTATTAAGCCCAGCTCTTGCTTGGGATCAACTAATTGACCTTCTGATACATAGACTTCAGCGAGATTGTAATACATGCTAATATAGTCTCCATGACGTACATATACCCCCTTGATTCCCTGTCGATTAATCATAATTGACATCACCTCTCCCTTGAAAATCGATCGCGCCTTGGCTCCAGAAGAGGTCGAAATAGAGACCCCATTATTGAAGTGCTTTAGACTCGGGTATAGTTTATCGGCATAGGTTCCGTATCCAATGCTCTTTATTCCTTTCTCGACTGGCCAAAGGTGTCGACCCTTGTTCGCTTCGAAGTTTTCGGCGATTAATTTAGCTTCAGGGGTAAGCACAAAGGCGTCTCCGGTAGCCTCCTTTGATTTCGCATTAGCTTTGGCCTTGGCCCGATTCGCCCGTGCTATCGCCTCGCGTATGAGCTTTTCGATTTCTTTATCAATACGGTTGCGTTCTTTCTCTCTGTCGGCCAGCTCAGCACGGTACTTGCGCTCTTGCTTTCGCGTTTCTGCCACTAATTGCTCTTGGCTCTTGCGGTCTCTCGTCAACTCATCACGCTGAAGCTGATTCTCAGCAATCTTTTCTTGCTGTTCAGCCAATTGAACCTGAAGTGCTTTCTCTTTTGCTTGAAGCTCCAGTTGCTTTGCGCTAATTCGATTAGCCTGAACCGTTCTGTACTCGGCATACTGCAGCAAATAGTTCATGCGCCTTCTGGCCTCATTAAAGGAAGAGGCAGAGAGTAGAAAAAGCAGCTTGTTCTGCTCGAGCTTCTTCTGATAGGCCGACTTAATGACCTTAGCATAATCTTCTTTTAAGCGCTCTAGCTCGTTATTCAGCGCAACTATATCTGCGCTGCTCTGATCAATTTGTCGCTGCAGATATTGAACTTCTCTGGCAGAAAGCGCTATTAGGTTTTCGAGAGCGCTTTGCTTGCGCTCTAAAATGCGAATGCGATCGACAACCGAACCGCGAAGGCGCTGCTGCTCTTTGACCCAAACTGAAATTTGTGCAATCTCTTGTGTGAGTGCCGCTTTGCGCTGCTCTAACTCACGCTGTTCGGGAGACTTCTCTTGGGCAAGTCCCAATAGTGCCGTGGCAAGCGCCAAACAAAGCAGTAATATTCTCATTGTTTTATGGCTCTACGGTAGCCGCTGGGTATTTGAAAAGGGAGACTCATCACTTTCTGAGACTCAAAGTCACTAAGGAAGAGGTGAAGCGTCTTTCCTGCTCCCGAAAGCTTAATTTCAGCGGGCATAGTTGCATCATTTTCGTACGAATACGTAATGATCACAGGGGTCTTAAGTTTGGTTGAGACCAGCTCTTGGTGCACGATTCGGGTCGGATTGAGCTGTACCATTACCTCATAGGTGGCGTTACCAAAATCGGTCGAATTAAAACTGGCCGAATAGTGCATCTGGTTTTTAGTGCGTCTAAGGCGCTTTACTTCTTTCATCGCGCTCACCTGATCGGCAAAAACTACCTCAGCATTGAGCAGCCGTTGCAGCTGATCAAAGCTAAAGCTAATTGGAAGTAGGCTGTCAAGATCCTTAAATGAACCCTCAAAATAGGTGCGATTGAGCTTGTTGTAGTACGCTAATTTATCTGGAGTGATTAACGCCTTGGCCACTCCGAGTGGAGCACTAAATAGCAGTCCTTGATCTTTGGCGTAGCGCACACTGAGGCTTACCTCTTTCTTAGAGTTGGGCTGCGTCAGGCTAGCCCGAATCTTTCCGCGATAACCTTCGTCCTCCGTTTTGCTAACTGTTATTCGTTCATAGACTTCATCAGGGGTCAATCCGCGACTGTCTTCTCCCTTTGTGGCCATAAAGCCGCTCTTGCAGGCGGATGTCAACAAGACCGCTGCAGTCAATCCCATTAGAAGACCTCGATTGCGAAACATGGGCTGCTTATTCTAAGACCGTATAGTCTCCAAGGCTGACCTTGGTGAATGATCCGTCGAAAATCACCTGATTACCAATCATAGCCTGATCTAGGGTGCAATTTCTAAGGAGGCTATTTGATTGTATGATGCTGTTGGTTAAGGTGGCATTCTCGACAATCGTGTTCGGACCAATAGACACATGAGGGCCAACAGTTGAGTTTACTAGCCTTACACCTGCTGCTATGGCACAGGGTTCAATCACGGTGGAGTGCTCCAAAACCAAATCATCATCGATCAAGGGTTCTCCTTCGGCATGCAGATGGTCTAACATGCGCGCATTGGTTTCTACTGTAACCTGCTTGTTACCGCAATCCATCCAGTCGGTGACGGCACCGGTAACAAAACGCTTGCCTTCGGCCATCATCCGTTTAATTCCGTCGTTTATCTGGTACTCTCCAGAATGAGAGATGCGCCTGTCAATAACCTCCTTCAGGGCTTGCTTCAACTGGGCAACCTCTTTAAAGTAATATATGCCTATAACGGCAAGGTCAGACACATATGTGTTAGGCTTTTCTACCAAGGAGATGATTTCATGCTGCGCGTTAAGCTCAACTACTCCGTAAGCCTCCGGATGAGACACCTGCTTCACCCAAATCACGCTATCAGCGCTTTGGTCCAGATCGAAATTGGCCCGAACTAGGGTGTCTGCATAAGCAATAACTGCTGGCCCTGATAGAGAGGGGGCTGCGCACATAATGGCGTGCCCTGTTCCTAAGGGCTCATCTTGTCTATAGATGGAGGCTTTGGCGCCCAAAGAGGCCGCCAAAGCCTCTAAAGACTGTACAACATCATTACCAAAGAAGGCCGGATCTCCGATCACAAAAGCCACTTCTTCTATGGGGGTTCCAATTACTTTGGCAATATCTCTAACCAGCCGATCAACGATAGGCATACCGGCAACAGAAACCAATGGTTTCGGAACAGTCAATGTGTGGGGTCTTAAACGGGAGCCTCTGCCCGCCATGGGTACAATTATCTTCATATCTCTATTTTACTCCGGTGCTGCCGAATCCGCCCGCGCCTCTTTCGCTCTCGCTCAACTCGTCAACCACAACCCACTTGGCCTGCTCATGCCTTGCAATCACCATTTGTGCAATTCGCTCACCCTTTTCGACCGTAAACGACTCGTTTGACAAATTCACCAAAATGACACCAATTTCACCTCTGTAATCAGCATCTATGGTTCCAGGACTATTGACCAATGAAATTCCTTTTTTGCCAGCCAACCCGCTTCTTGGTCGAATCTGGGCCTCATATCCAACAGGGAGTTCGATATATATACCGGTCGGTATAATTGCGCGCTCAAGAGGCTTCAATACTACAGGGTCTTGGTTGTTCGCCCTTAGGTCCATTCCGGCAGAGGCGGCGGTTTGATAAGACGGAAGCTCATGCTCCGATCTGTTTATAATCTTAATTGGGATCATCGTTTTGAAGGTGTTAATAACACTTTTAGGTCTTTGTATTCACGAACCATCACAAAGCTAATAAATACGAGAAGCAGCGTGAGCTTAAGTGCCCAATTCGAATCAAAAAGTTGAAATGAGAGGTAGGCTAAAAAGGCCGAGGCCGACACATACACCAACATAGGCCCTACGCGGTAGGGAATAAAGTAAACCCTTCTACCCCAGAAAAAAGACAAGCACATCATAAGCAAGTAAGCCGAAAAGGTAGCTAAGGCAGAGGCCATGTATCCGATTTTAGGAATAAGCACTAGGTTCATCAGCAAAGTGACGGCCGCGCCAATTCCTGAAATAATTGCTCCGATATGGGTTTTGTCTTTGAGCTTATACCAAACCGAAAGATTGTGGTAAACACCTAAAAACAGGGCTCCCATTAGCACCCACGGAACCACCTGAAGACCCTCAAGATAAGTTGCATCTCTAATAAACAGTTGAGCAAGCGGACGCAAGAATACCACCACCGACAAGAACAATACGCTGCCCAGAACCACAAAATAATAGGTCACCTGAGCGTACTGAGTCTCTCGATTTTCTTCGGTAGATTGCCTAAAGAAAAAGGGTTCAACCCCCATTCTAAAGGCGGTAGCGAATAAGGTCATAAACACGCTGAGCTTGTAGCAAGCCCCATATATTCCGGCCGCACGAGCAGAGTCAAGGCGCGTCAGTAGTATTTTGTCAAAAACCTCGTTAATGATGAAGGCAAATCCGGCGAGCATCACGGGAAGGCCATAGCGCAACATTTTTCGCCATATAGAAACGTCCAAAACAAGTCGGTGTCGAGCATAAGCCGGCAAAAACCAAAGAAGTGTAAATGCGCTTGCGATTATATTTGCCAAAAAAATTGCGTCTATCTCTCGCCCCAGAAACTGTTTTTGAGAGAACAGCAAAAAGTATAAGTTGAATGCGACATTCACTAGAATGCTTAGCGACTTAATGGCCGCATAGCGCACGGGCTTCTCCTGGGCCCTAAGCAGAGCGAATGGGACTACCACTAATGCATCTAGGACCAATATAATCACCGTTTTTTGAATGAATTCGGGGCGAATACCGATAAGCTGAGCTAATTCATCGTTGAATGCGCTAGCCAGCGCCCAAAAACTGAGAGAGCTCAGCACCAACGACCAAAGGCCCGTTGACACCACCCTGTCTTGATCTAACTTCTTGTCGTGAAAGTAGCGAAAAAAGGAGGTCTCCATTCCATAGGTGAGCAGCACATTAAATAGGGCAATCCAAGAATAGATAAAAATGTATTCGCCGTAACCCGAGGCCTCTTTAAATACACTGGTGTATAGCGGTAAGAGCAAAAAAGAGAGCGCCCTGGGCAGAACAGTGGCTAATCCGTATACAAAAATCTGAGCTCCTAAACGCTTAACTGCACTCATGGTGTCTTTATTGTCTCAATTCGGACTTTATAGTTAACGGAGGGCCTAAGCGCAAGGTGTCTTTAGATCCTTCAACGTAAAACCGCAGCATTGACTTCTGATTTAGTCCGTGGTTAGTTTCTAGAATGTAGGTTCCATTTTCGTGGGCCGTCATCTCTGCACTATACCAATCGTCGAAAAGAGCGGTCAATGCAGCATTATGCCCTTGCGGCTGACTCAATTGTATTCGTATCACGTAGCGATGCTGGCTCGATGGCTTACCTGAAATCTCCTTATTAATACTATACGATTCAATAACCAGATTGTTACGCAAATCAGGTTGTCCAGCTGAAAGAAGTCTGCACGAGCCCAGAAAAAGGCATAGCGTTAAGGTGAAGGCTATGGATTGCTTAGTCATGGCAAAGACATCTTGCCTAAAGATAGGCATAGATAGCCACCACGCACAAGTTACCTAGTCGTTGAGTGCTTCGGCCCCTCCCACAATCTCCAAGATCTCATTGGTGATAGCCGCTTGACGGGCCTTATTGTAGGTCAATTTCAATTGATCCCTGAGCTCTTTAGCGTTATCGGTGGCCTTATGCATGGCTGTCATTCGCGCTCCATGCTCACTGGCAAACGAATCTCTAATGGCTTTAAAAAACTGAACCTTGAGCGCTTTAGGAATCAGTTCATTCACCATTTCTTCAGCGGTAGGCTCATAAATATAGTCGTCAGAACCGACTGAAGCGGAAGCCTCCTGAACGAGAGGCAGCAACAATTCGTCTTTAACGATCTGTGTGGCCGCGTTCTTAAAGGAGTTGTAGATTACCCTGACTTCATCGTATTCCTTGGCGGTAAATGAAGTGATGATGGGCTCTATTATTGCGGTTGCATTCTCATAATTCAGCTCGTCGAATAGATTGCTGTGATCGGCGAGAAGCGTTCCGCTATTTTTGAGGGCGTCTTTTGCCTTTCGGCCTATGCTAATCACCGAAACCTCTGCAGATGGTCTCGCTTCCGCGATCGCCAGCCTGGCGGCCTTAATGACATTCGAATTAAAGGCTCCACAAAGACCTCGATTTGAACTGATTACTACTAAAAGAACCTTTTTCACTGGTCTTTTCTCGGCATAATGGTTCTCTACATCTTCTCCTAGGCTCGCACTCAGTCTGCCCAGAAGCTCAGATAGTTTTTCAGAATACGGGCGCATGGCTAAAATAGCGTCTTGGGCTTTCTTCAGCTTAGCAGCAGACACCATTTTCATGGCGCTGGTGATCTGCATTGTTGAAGAAACCGAAGCAATGCGATTGCGTATTTCTTTGAGATTAGCCATTCTGCTTAACTTTTAATTCTTGTGACGCTTAGAAACCTCAGCCGCTACTTGGGTAAGGGTTTCGATAACTTCATCGGTTAATGATCCAGCTTTTAATGCCGCCAAGGTCTCTGAGTGATTCAGTCTTAAGGTTTGAATATAATCAGACTCGAAGGCTTTCACGTTGGAAACAGGAACCTCTCTTAGCAGGTTTTTCGATCCTGCATAGATGATAGCAACTTGAGCCTCTACCGTATACGGATCGTTCTGTGCTTGCTTCAAAATCTCCACGTTGCGTCTACCCTTTTCAATTACATTAAGGGTAGCTGCATCCAGGTCTGATCCGAATTTTGCGAAAGCCTCCAGTTCTCTAAACTGAGCTTGGTCGAGTTTTAGTGTTCCGGCTACTTTCTTCATCGACTTAATCTGTGCAGATCCTCCAACGCGTGATACCGAAATACCCACATTGATGGCGGGGCGCACCCCTTGGTTGAACAGGTCTTGCTCTAAGAAGATCTGTCCGTCAGTGATAGAAATCACGTTGGTCGGAATATAGGCCGAAACGTCTCCCGCTTGAGTTTCAATGATTGGAAGGGCCGTGAGCGATCCGCCTCCTTTTACCAAGTGCTTGATAGACTCCGGAAGGTCATTCATCGACTGGGCAATAGCGTCGTCAGCAATAACCTTTGCCGCGCGCTCAAGAAGCCTAGAGTGCAGGTAGAACACGTCTCCCGGGTAAGCCTCGCGCCCCGGAGGACGTCTGAGCAAAAGGGAAACCTCTCTATAGGCCACCGCCTGTTTTGACAAGTCATCGTACACAATAAGTGCCGGACGACCGGTGTCTCTGAAATATTCTCCAATGGCAGCCCCGGCAAAAGGCGCGTAAACCTGCATAGGTGCAGGGTCAGAGGCATTAGCCGCTACAATTGTGGTATACGCCAGAGCGCCTTTGTCTTCAAGTGTCTTAGCAATTGCTGCAACGGTAGAAGCCTTTTGACCAATGGCCACGTATATACAGTATACAGGCTGACCTGCATCGTAAAATTCTTTTTGATTGAGGATAGTGTCGATACAAACCGTGGTTTTTCCAGTTTGACGGTCTCCAATAACGAGCTCTCGTTGTCCTCTCCCGACTGGAATCATGGCGTCAATCGACTTGATTCCCGTTTGAAGCGGCTCGTTAACTGGTTGACGGTAAATAACTCCAGGCGCCTTACGCTCAAGCGGCATCTCGTACAAGTGTCCCTCGATTGCTCCTTTTCCGTCAATCGGATTTCCGAGCGTGTCTAAAACACGTCCGACTACTCCTTCTCCTACTTTGAGCGAGGCGATGCGCTGAGTTCGTTTTACGATAGACCCTTCTCCTACTACTTTTGAGTGGCCCAATAGCACGACTCCAACATTGTCTTCTTCAAGGTTAAGAACGATTCCCTCTAATCCGCCATCAAACTCAACCAACTCTCCATACTGGGCATTAGAAAGACCGTAAACGCGGGCAATACCGTCACCCACGGCCAATACCGTTCCTGCCTCATCTAGTGAAGCGCTCGAATCGAAGCCCTCTATTTGTTTTTTTAGAATCGCTGATACTTCAGCTGCTTTAAGGTCTGACATGTTATAGAATGTTTGAAAATTCTTTTTTTACGCGTTTAATTTTTCCGGCTACGCTTGCGTCGTAAAGCAAGTCGTCGAGCTTCAGTACGAATCCGCCTATAAGCTCAGGATCTAACTCAACCTTGAGTATGACATTGGGGTATCCCTGCTCTTTTAACAGGTTGAGCACGGTCTTCTCCAGGGCATCTTGCTGATCTGCCGAAGCGATCACCAAGGTTACTCGCACCTGA
>JAURFJ010000001.1 GCA_030834365.1 Flavobacteriaceae bacterium
AAAAAGACCATCTTCTAGGGTGCCAAACGATCCGATGTTGAAAGAAATCCGGCCATTGATGCGCTCAATCTCACTATAGGTAATCAGGGGGTCTAGGCCATTGGTATAGTCGGAAAATCCTACACTGTTTTCGTATTTGCCCACTAGTGGTTGAAGCGCAAAACTATTGTTCGGATTTATTTGCGCTACACGGCTCGATTGAAATAGATAAGGAAACACGGTTTGACCCGATTGGCTTCCAGGGTCGTCTACTAGGGTGATTGAAAATTCATTTTTTCCTCGCGTTGTTTCTCCGACCTGTATAACCTCTATGTAAGGGCTTAGACCGTTTATAAGCAGTTCACTCGAGGATGCTGTTCCCGATTGAGTCAAGACGTATACGCGCTTCATTCCTAGGCGGTTCAGCGGTACGGTGGCATTGTCTACGGTGATTTGACCGGTAAATCGATCCTCTAGACTCGAGCCGAATAGGCTAGTCCAATAGGTGTTCCAGCGCTGTTTTGCGAAAACACCTGACCCGTCGTGAATCATGCTGGCTAAAACGGCTGCAGCCGCTGTAGATCCGCCCGGATTATACCTGAGATCAATAATGAGTTCCTCTATCGCATTGGACTTAAAGGTGGCAAAAATCTCGTTGAGTTCTTGATTGTAATTAGAAATGAACTGGTTGTACACGAGGTAGCCAACTTTTTTATTTCCAGTTGTGTATATGCTATGGAACTGTACGGGGTTTTCTTGAAAGTTTTCAACGCGCGTTAGGGTTACTTCACCTTCTGCACTTAAAAAGTCGCCACTCGCATCTTGCTGGGCTTTACCCAATGTATAACTGTCTGCACGATTATTAATTAGCGCACTGTAGTTAGAGCGGGTCAATTGTTGACCGTCAATACGGTTAAATAAATCACCTCGCTGTATGCCTTCAGCTTCTGCACTTGATCCGCGTGCAACATAGCGGGTGTAGATAATCACATCTTCTGAATCCGAATTGGCTACGAGACCAAACTCAAGCCCATCACTCTTACTGATTCCGCTTAACGAATTAATGAGAACACTGTAATCTTCGTTGAAAAAGGTAAAGCGATCTTCTGTATTGGTGATGGATTCAATCATAGATTCAGCCGATGAAAATCCTTTTAAATAATCTAAGTATTCTTGTAGGTTATTGAAACGAGACTCGTTAAGTTCTGGGGTTTGAGATTTCCAGAAATACCAAATATTCAGTGCATTCCAAATGAAATCTTCAGTATCGATCGACTCACCTTTTAACGATTCGCTAAGCCGGTCTTTCCACTCGAGCCAAGGGGTAGGGTTGATGACATCAAACGTAGGGTGATTGAAGGCTATATCACTTAGACTAGGCTCATCAACCAACGGTTCGTCTATGGGTTCACTCGAACAACTAACTAATACCAAGGCGAATACAATAGCAACTAAACGTTTCATGGAAGGGTTTGTCATAGCTTTCAACTAATGTAACAAATCTAAGGGGTTTTCGTCATAGTTTTGAAGGGCGATTCATGAGCAGTATTTCAATGGACCATAAAGAGTTTGTAGTACTATTTAAAGATATTGAAGTGCGCCTGTATCGCGTTGCGCGAAGAATCTTGATCTCCCATGAAGAAGCCCAAGATAGTGTTCAAGAGGTGGTGATAAAAATTTGGGAGCGCAAGAATATTAAGGCTCAAGCTAAGAATATAGAGGCCTATGCCATGACCATGATTAAGAATCATTGCCTTGATCGTCTGAAGTCGAAACAAGCCAATTTTCTTCGATTAGAAGACGATTTTGACGATCAGCTCGATTCGACTGATGATACGCTTTCTGCACAAAACGATGTAGAAGAACGACTTGGTGCAGTAGAAAAGGTCGTGAATCTCTTACCTGAGAAACAGCGAACGGTTTGGCACTTGCGCGATGTTGAGGGATATAGTTTCGAAGAGATTGAAGCAATAATGGATATGAATGCAACCGCCGTTCGCGTAACGCTTTCGAGAGCGCGAAAGGAGATTAGAAATCAAATCGCAAAACAGTATGAGTGAGGATCAGAAACACATTAAGCAGCTGCTACAAAAATACCTTGAGGCTAAAACTTCTCTTGAGGAGGAGTCGCAGTTGCATCGTTTTTTTAGCCAAGCCGAACAGCGGCTCGACTCCAGGCTCTATTGGGCTCGTGACTTGTTCAAGTACAGCAGTAACGAAAAGCAGCAGCACTCAGATTTTGAGATTTCGCCGATAGAAAAGGGAAGGAGCTCGATTGGGTTTTATCGAATGGCCGCAGCTATAGCTGCACTCGTTGTAACTTCCTTAGGGGTTTATCGTCTTGAAGAAAACTACCAAGAGCGAAAAATGCAAGAAGCCTATGCCGAAACAAGAAAGGCCTTTATGTTGATTGCTGATCAACTTCAGATGGCCCAAGAACAAACAGTCTACCTTGACTATATAGATCAATCGATGAATAAATTGTTAAAATAATTAGATATGAACCTACTAACGATTAGAACCGTATTATTAGCCAGTATTCTTTGTGTGAGTACGGCCTCAGCACAGTCATTATTTGATAAATACTCCCGCAACGATAAAGTAACATCAGTGGTGATATCAGAAAGCATGTTTAAGCTTTTTGCTAAAATGCAGGTTATAGTTGACGATCCAGATGCACAGGCTTTCATGGAGTTAGCTAAAGAGATTACCAGCCTGCGCGTGCTTACTACTTCAAATGAATTGATCGCCTCCTCAATCAAAGAGGATGCATTTGAGTATGCCTCATCACGACAACTTACTGAGTTGATGGTTGTGCGCGATGAAGATTCACAGGTCTATTTTTATGCTGAATCTAGCAGAGATGAGCACATAAGAGAGCTGTTGATGTTGGTTACAGAGCTGAAAAATGTAAACCTTAACGGCCGAAAATTTGAGACTGTATTGCTTTCGATTACTGGAGATCTCGACCTAGAGAAAATCAGCCTTCTCGCCTCAAAAATGAACCTTCCGGAAGAATTGGGTGAACTGAATCGAAGAGGTGACTACTAGATACCGGTATAGTTAAAAGGGGTGATTGCGCGTAATTCGTCTTTCACCTCTTGAGTGATCTCCAGCGAGTTGATAAAGTCACTTATCGAACCCTGGTCAATGCTATTATTAGTGCGGGTTAAAGCCTTAAGCGCCTCATACGGATTAGGATATCCCTCTCGGCGCAACACAGTTTGAATGGCTTCGGCCACAACGGCCCAGTTGTTCGCTAAATCTTGATCTATTTTGGTGGTGTTTACCAGAAGCTTATCTAGTCCTTTCTCGATGGAATAAATAGAGAGCAAAGTATGCGCAAGGGGTACACCGATGTTTCTTAAGACGGTGCTATCGGTTAAATCTCTCTGCAAACGTGAAATGGGCAATTTTGCGGATAAATGATCAAACAGACAGTTAGCTATTCCTAAATTTCCCTCAGCATTTTCAAAATCAATGGGATTCACTTTGTGTGGCATAGCCGAGGACCCTACTTCTTTGGCTTTGATTTGTTGCTTGAAGTAGTCCATAGAAACATAGCTCCATACATCACGCGAAAAATCGATGAGAATGGTGTTTATGCGCTTGAGATTGTCGAAAAGCGAAGATAGATGGTCATAGTGTTCAATTTGTGTGGTAGGAAAGCTGTAGTGTAGACCCAAATTTTTCTCAACAAATTGTTGTGCAAAATGCCTCCAATCGTAACTTGGATAGGCGACGTGGTGAGCGTTAAAATTACCTGTCGCTCCGCCAAACTTAGCTGGAAACTTTTGTTGATCAAGGCTTGAAAGTTGTTGTTCTAGTCGCTCAATAAAAACCTGAATTTCTTTGCCCAAACGCGTAGGCGATGCGGGCTGACCATGCGTGCGGGCTAACATGGCAATACCGTTCCATTGGATAGCCTTTTCCTTTAATTTACTTAATAAACATTCTAGGGCTTCCCGAATCACATCGTTCATGGCAGACTTTAATGACAGTGGGATAGCGGTGTTGTTGATGTCTTGAGAAGTGAGTCCAAAGTGTACAAACTCTGACATGTCGCTTAGCTCTAATGACTCGAAATGGGCCTTTATGAAATACTCGACCGCCTTTACATCGTGATTGGTGGTCTGTTCTATTTTTTTTATTTCAAGCGCACTCGCTTCATCAAAATTGACATACAAATCTCGCAGTTTCTTCTTCTGAAAATCGCTAAGATCGGTTAAGGGCTTGAGTCCAGTTTGGGTTAATGAAATGAAGTATTCTACCTCAACTAGAACGCGGTAACGCATGAGTGCGAATTCGGAAAAATAAGGGGCTAGAGCAGCTATTTTCTTTCGGTATCGGCCGTCTATGGGAGAGATCGCCGTTAATTCAGATAAATTCATGGTTTAATCAAAAAACAAAGATATTCATAAATGTGCTAGAACGCCTTATGGGCACTAACCCTCTAATCTCTGTTCAACACTTTAAATTCTTCGTAGCACAAATTCAGTGCATCGAGTATTTGCAGGTCGTTCGCTGACTGAACAAAGCCATCTGAATAGTTACATTGGTTAAGCATCTTTTCCATGTCTTCTCTGTCTATCTGCAGCAGGGCGGTAAGGGTTTCACGATCAAACTTGGTAGCCAACAACGAACGGATGCTCTCGTCTTGTTTAATGGTTGGAAGTTTCTGAAGTTGCACTCCTTTTTTCTTGAAAAGTGATCCTATAGACTCGATCGGATTCATAAGACTTCCTAAGAGTTTTTGCGCTCCACTAGAACGGCTGTTTCGCGCTTCATAACTTCTGTTTAGCCCCGATATGCTGTATTGAAAGGCAGTGCTAATGGGAAGATACTTGATGTCGATTTCTAGGTAGCCTGTAAGTTGATAGGGTCTGACAACCACTTCTTCTAATGCATAGGCTAACTCGGTCAGAGCGATTGATGAATTTTTCAACCGAATAAGGTCGTTGTTTACACGAATTTTTTCTGATTTATATCCGAGGTAGGTGAGGTAAAGCGTGTCTCCTACCTGTGCCGGAATAGTAAACGATCCTTCTTTATCACTTATGGTGCCTACAATAGAATTCAGGTTAATTACGTGAACACTCTCTAAAGGAAGATTATTCGAAGCACTGATGACCTTTGCCTGAACCGTTGCGGGCGGATTGGGTTCTTTTTGCTGCCGAGCAACTAAAGAAAGCAATCCTGCAACTAAGGCAATAAAGTAGAGATTCGAGGTCGACAACAATCTTATTTTCCAGAAAATTACGAAAGCTTACTAAGATTAACCCTCGAAAATTCTAGTAAAATCCCTTTCGAGGCCGATTTGTTCGTGATTTTTTGCTGTTATGACTGAAGTTTCTCGATGTTTTGGTACCGTGCCTAGGTTCTTTACTCTTTTTGTTTTTTGGGCCGTCTTCAGTGATTTCAACATTGATCGTGTGCCCTCCATAGGGTTTACCCGGCAAAAGGCCAAGAACGCGTTCCGAGAGGTCAGCACTGACGTTAAAAAAAGAGAAGTTTTTTAAGACATCTACCTTAAAAACTTCTTCTTTATCGAGTTGCAAATTTTCACGCAAAAAGTCTTTTAAAGAACGCCAATCAAGCCCATCTCGCTCGCCGAGATTGATGAAGAATCGCACTTCATTTTGAAGCTTAAACGATTTGTTGGGTGCGTCTTCAGTCATCGAGTTGCTGCGTGAATTGGCACCTTCGTGGTAATAGGCTTGTAGTCTGTTGAACACCTCGCTAAACACTTTTTTGATGAGCTCTTCTTTAGTGAGCTTTTTCAGTGATTTCTGAAGTTCAGGTAAATAAGTCTCTAGTTGTTCGTGCACACTGACATCGAGTAACTTTTCAGCATGTTTTTGCAATTGGTTTTCTATGATCTCCTCGACGGTCGGAACATTACCTTCTTTAAAAGGTTGTTTCAGGCGTTTTTGAAAGCCACTTATTTTTTGGCGATCGCTTGAGGTGACTAAGCAATACGAAAATCCGGTTTTACCGGCTCTACCTGTTCTTCCACTTCGGTGGTTGTAGGTTTCGGCATCATCGGGCATTTGGTAATGAATGACGTGTGTGATATCATCAACATCTATCCCTCTTGCTGCAACGTCGGTAGCAATAAGAATCTGCAGCTGACGCTTTCTGAACCCGGCCATTACTAGATCCCGTTGATTCTGGCTCAAGTCTCCGTGCAAAGCGCCTGCGTTATAGCCGTCTTCGATTAAACGTTCGGCAATTTTTTGCGTTTCGATTTTGGTTCGGCAAAAAACGACGGAAAATAATTGAGGGTCACTGTCGACCAGTCGCTTGAGCACTTGGTAGCGTGTGCGAGAAGTTACTTGGAAGTAGAAGTGAGAGACGGTGTTTGTTCCTTCGTTCTTAGATCCAACCGTGATTTCAACCGGCTTTTTCATGAACTCTCGAGCAATTTCTGCCACCTCTTTGGGCATAGTGGCCGAGAATAACCACGTGCGTTTATGACTTGGAGTGTGGCTCAGAATCTGCTTGATGTCTTGATAAAAACCCATATTGAGCATTTCATCGGCTTCGTCTAAAATGCAGTAATTAATGGCGTCAATCGAAAGCATTCTTCTCTCTATGAGATCGATGAGTCTTCCGGGGGTGGCTACGACTATGTGAGCTCCTCTTTTGATTTGATCAGCTTGTTCGCGCACACTGGCCCCTCCGTAAACGGCTACTACCGAAACGTGGTTCATGTGTTGAGCGTATTTTTTTAATTCGGAGGTGATCTGCAGACACAGTTCGCGTGTAGGAGCAATGATCAGTCCTTGGACCTTCTTCTGGCTGGTATCGATTTTTTGGAGCAGTGGAAAGCCAAAAGCGGCCGTCTTTCCGGTTCCGGTCTGAGCGAGAGCGACCATGTCGGTTTCACTTTCGAGCAGTATAGGAATGGCTTTTTGTTGAATATCAGTGGGAGAGGTGAACCCCATCTGGTCGATTGCTTGGAGCAGATGAGGTGCTAGTCCAAGCGACGTAAATGATTGCATAGGTTGAATTTCGCGACAAAGGTAGGGTATTCTGTGCTTAGAAATTATTTATACGTCTCCGCCAAGAACTTTATCAATTGTTGAGTAGCCCTTGCGCGATGACTGAGTTGCGCTTTTACTGCAGCATCTAAGGTTCCGAAAGTCCCTGTATGTCCTTCTGGAATAAAAATCGGGTCGTATCCGAACCCTCCGCTTCCTTGAGGTTCACTGGCTATCTGACCCTTAACGATACCCTCAAAAAATATATGCTCTTCGCTGTTAAATACTAAGCAAAAGACCGTTTTAAAATAGGCTTCGCGTTGGCTAACTCCTTTGAGCTTATCGAGAACCAACTGGTTGTTTAAGCTGTGATTTCGGCTGCCGCTATAATGGGCAGAGTGTACTCCGGGCTCTCCGCCCAACGCGTGTATAAACAAGCCGCTATCGTCTGAAAAACAGGGTATAGAAAACTCATTATAAATCGTTTGAGCCTTCTGTAGGGCATTTTCTTCTAAAGTTTCTCCGGTTTCTGGGATCTCTTTTGTGTAATTAAGATCGGCTAATGTGTCTATCTCTAAGTAAGACGAGGTGAGTCGAATAAGTTCTGAAACCTTAGAAGGGTTGTGCGAAGCAAATAGTAATTTTTTCATAGAAAGCGGTTCATAAATGGTGGTTATCTCTTCGAATGTCAGCTGCTCAAAAATGCCAAAATAGGCTACATTTGCGAATCAATCATCAATTGTTACACGTGTTCACCTCTTACGTTTTTGACTTCGACAGCACCATAACTCGCGTAGAAGCCCTCGATATTCTGGCTGAAATTGCGCTAGCTGATAATCCGGATAAAGAGCATATTGTGGCGCAAATTCAAGAGATCACCAATTTAGGCATAGATGGGGAGATTTCTTTTACCGAGTCTTTAGAACGTCGCATAAAATTACTTCGCGCCCATAAATCTCAGCTGAATCAACTTATCGAAGAGCTTAAAGAAAAAATCAGCGATTCGTTTATGCGCAACCAGCGCTTTTTTGAAACACATAAAGATCAGATTTATGTGGTTTCTTGCGGGTTTAAAGAATTTATAGAGCCCATTGTGAATCGCTTTCACATAGCGCCAGACAGAGTTTATGCGAATACTTTTGTCTACGACGATCAGGGTTACATCATCGGTTTTGATACCGAGAACGTACTGTCATCACACAACGGAAAGATCAGCTGCCTTAAAAACATGAACCTTTCAGGTGAGGTTCAAGTAATTGGAGATGGTTATTCAGATTACGTGATGAGAGAAGCGGGAATTGCCGATCGCTTTTTTGCTTACACAGAGAATGTAAAGCGCGAAAAGGCCATGAGAAATGCCGATCACATAGCCGAGAATTTAGATGAATTTTTATTTATAAACGATTTGCCCAGAAACGTATCCTATCCGAAGAACCGTATTAAGATTCTCCTTTTGGAGAATATTCACCACGACGCATTGACTCGCCTTGAAACCGACGGGTATTCAGTTGAGATGGTGAGCAGTAGTCTAAACGAAGAAGAGCTAATAGAACGCATCAAAGGTGTTCATGTTCTGGGTATTCGATCCAAGACTAAGGTGACTCAATCGGTGGTTGATGCTGCCGATAAGCTTTTAGTAGTTGCGGCCTTTTGTATTGGTACCACACAGATTGATCTAGACGCCTGTAAGCGAAATGGAGTGGTGGTTTTTAATGCACCATTTAGCAATACCCGCTCAGTGGTTGAGCTTGCCTTAGGTCAAATTATTATGCTCATGAGAAGCGTTTTTGAGCGCTCTTCAGAAATGCACAGCGGAAACTGGAACAAAACGGCTTCTGGTTCTAAAGAGGTAAGAGGAAAGACACTAGGTATTATTGGATACGGCAACATCGGCAAACAACTATCTATTTTGGCCGAGGCAATGGGAATGAGGGTGTGTTATTACGACCTTCAAGATTCTCTGGCATTAGGAAACGCCCAAAAGGTTGAAGATCTTGACACCCTGCTAAAACAGAGTGATGTTGTTTCCCTGCATGTTGACGATAATCCTCAGAACAAGCATCTTATCGGTGAGCGTGAACTTTCACTGATGAATAAAGGAGCCTATCTCATTAACTTGTCACGCGGATTTGTTGTCGATATTGACGCGTTGGCTCAGCAGCTTCGTTCGGGCCATATTGCAGGAGCGGCGGTTGATGTGTTTCCCGTAGAACCTAAGGCCAACGGAGTATTCAAAACCCCCTTACAAGGCTTAGACAATGTGATCTTAACCCCTCACGTAGGAGGGTCAACAATTGAGGCACAGCGGGATATAGCCGATTTTGTTCCGAAAAAAATCCTGGGATATATTAATTCTGGTAGTACAGAAGATTCGGTGAACTTCCCGAATATTCGACTGCCCCAACAAAAAGACCGCCACCGTTTTCTGCATATTCACAAGAATGTTCCTGGAGTAATGGCGGAAATTAACAAAGTGTTAGCTAGCTATCAACTTAACTTGGTTGGGCAGTTCTTGTCCACGGATCCAGAGGTTGGGTATGTCATTTCTGATGTAGACACCGCCTATAATCCGGAGGTAGTTTCAGCCCTCAAGGCTGTTCCAAATACCATAAAATTCAGGGTGTTGTATTAAAGGGATTATTCGTGGTGGTAAGGTTCACTGTTTAAAATAGTGAATGCACGATAGAGTTGCTCCATAAAAATGGGTCGTACCATTTGATGGGTAAAGGTCATCTTAGATAGAGAGAGCTTATGCAAGCAGATTGAACGGATATGTTCTGAAAATCCGTAGGCTCCGCCAATCAGAAAACACAGTTCAGGTACGGCTCGTTCTCTCATGTCGCCCAAAAATGCAGAAAACTCAAGCGAGCTTTTTTGTGCTCCCTTATCGTCAAGCAAAACCAAGACGGCCTTTGGATTTAAGTGCTTTTGAATCTCCCTTGACTCGTTCTCTAAGATTTCTTTGACTGTAAGGCCTTTGGCTTTTGTAACCGTTTTAGCTACCAGTAGTTCAAATCTGCAGTAATGCTTCAATCTATTTTCGTATTCAGCAATAAGTGTGCTAATTGCTCCGAGATCTGACTTACCCACCACGATCAGGGTCACCTTCATTTTTACTAATTTCGTTCAATAGCTAAAGGTAAGGCCAATGGTGAATGTTTAAAAAATGGAGTGTAAACAATTGAATCAATGCTAGCGGGCTTATGAAACACTATCTATTGCGTCTATTCATTCGACTAAATCGGTTGTTGTCTACTTGGTTACAGCGTATTAATTTACCTGGTTATCAGGGATTTAATTTATACGATCTCGTTGTTTTATACTGGTCAGGCCTTATTAAAGGCGCATTGAGTTCAAGGGCAAGTGCCATTGCATTTAGTCTTTTTACGGCCCTTTTTCCGCTGTTAATTTTCTTACTCACCTTGATGCCACATCTCTTTGATTTGGTGCAGACCAATGTTTCATATGACTTGACGTTACTTCGCTTTTTAGGGGCATTCTTGCCTGAGGCAACCGCGGATTATTTTTCACAGATTTTTACTGAACTCAAAGACAAAAGAACAGGAACCTTAATTTCGTCAACATTCGTAATCTCTATCTTTTTGGTAGCTAATGGAGTCAATAGCATTTTCAGTGAATTTGCCCATTCGTATCACGTGGCGTTTACGCGAAATTTTTTTAAGCAGTACTTGTATTCTGTAATAGTGGGATTGTCTTTAGCTCTGGGTATCAGTTTGGGCACGTTGGGTTTTGTTTATTCTGAGTGGTATCTCAATCAACTGTCAGTATCGAGCGATTTTTTTAGCGTTCGATTGCTGCAGCGTTTTTTGGTGGTGCTCATGGTTTTTGTCGCTACGGCCTCACTCTATTTCTTTGGAACCGCAAAGAAGTCGAGAACCTCCTTTTTTTCTTGGGGTCCCTTAGTGACCACCCTGCTCATTGTGCTCACCTCTTACGCTTTCGGAATCTATGTCGACAAGTTTGCTAGTTATAATGAGCTCTACGGTGCTCTTGGAGGTTTACTGATTCTCATGTTTTACTTGTGGCTGAACTCTAACATTCTATTATTGGGCTATGAGTTAAATGTGTTATTAGCTCATTTGAAAAGTGGCGAAGCCACTTCGTCTAAGCGCGCATGAGCATATTTGTACACGTTCTACTTCCGTTAAGGCTTTCTAGACCCTTCACTTATCATTTCGACGAGGCGACAAGTTTAAAAAGGGGTCAGCGAGTGGTCGTGCCCTTTGGCAAACGCAAACGCTACACGGGTATAGTCTGGAGCGCCTCTGTCGATAAACCTCCCTATGAAACCAAAGCTATTGAGGGTGTGTTTGATGATGAACCCGTACTGACCGAGATACAACTTAACCTTTGGGAATGGCTTGCCGCGCATTACATGACCTCATTAGGGGAAGTTATGCGTACCGCAATGGTTTCAGGCTTACTTATTGAGGATGAACTAAGTGCCTTTGATTCTGAGCATTCATCAAGTGAAGTAATGCTCGAGAAAGCCCTGCCTAAAAATGAAAGCTGGGTAGAGTTGGTAGATGGCGAAACAGCTTGGCGTTTCGTTGAAGATTCTAAGGCGGTTAAGCAGGTTGAGTTAGTCAAAGGCCTGTTGGAGCTAATCGGGCCCGATAAGCCTATACCCTGGAGAGAGCTTCAACAAGTTACCAGGTCGACTGTAGCTGTTCGCAACGCACTGGTTAAGAAGGGGATGCTTCTGCTTTCAGAACGCCCAATTGAGCGGCTAAAGCATAGCTCTTCTTTGTTTAAGCCGTTTGAATTAACAGATGCACAGCAGCGCGCGTTTAAATCTATAGAGGAAGGTTTTGAAGCCAAGAAGCCCGTTGTCTTGAAAGGGGTCACCGGATCGGGAAAAACGGAGGTTTACATGCAGTTGATCGAAAAGGCGCTCATTCAATCTGGTCAAGTGCTCTATTTACTCCCAGAAATTGCCTTAACCGAGGCCCTCACACTTCGCGTCAGTGCCCGGTTTCCAGAAAAAGTCTTGGCCTATAATTCGGCCTTGAACAAAGCGAAACGGGTCGAGGCTTGGCACAAGGTTCTCGCGCTAGACCCTAGTGTACAAATTGTGGTGGGCTCTCGATCAGCTTTATTTCTGCCCTTTAGCAACTTGAGCCTCATAATCGTTGATGAGGAACACGACACCTCGTTTAAACAGGCTGACCCTGCACCTCGGTATCACGCCAGAGATACAGCGATTTATTTGGCACAACTTTGTAAGGCTTCTATCGTATTAGGGTCGGCAACTCCAAGTTTAGAGACTTACTACAATGCTACCCCTACAGCGGCTGGATCTTCAAAATATGCATTAGTTAATTTACAGCAGCGCTATGCCGAAGCGGTTTCTACTCAAATTGAACTGATTGACCTGAGGGAGGAATACAAGCGCAAGCGCATGCATGGTTTTTTCTCACAAACACTACTCGATCTTCTGGATGAAACACTACAGCGAGGGGAACAAGCCTTGTTTTTTCAAAACCGAAGGGGATATTCCACGCTGATTTCTTGCCAAAGTTGTGGTCATGTTAAGCGATGCCAATCGTGTGACGTAGGGTTGACTTATCACAAAGGGGAGTCGGTGTTGCGCTGCCATTATTGCGGATTTCAGGAGCCCTTTACAGTAAAATGTTCTGCCTGTGGAAGCCATGAATTACACGAGCAAGGTCTCGGTACTGAACAGTTAGAGTGGTACCTCTCAGAGCGCTATCCACAACATTCTGTGATTCGGGTCGATAGTGATTCAGGGGCTTCATTGTCTAAGAGACTAAAGGCCTTAAAAGATTTTGAGGCTCAGCGGCATCAGGTCTTGGTGGGTACACAGATGATTAGTAAAGGCATAGACTTCTCTAATATTGGCCTCATAGGAGTGGTGCAAGTTGATCAGCTGCTTTACAGGGCCGATTACAGAGCGCAAGAGCAGGCCTTTCAAATGCTTCTTCAGGTAGCCGGAAGAGGAGGGAGGCATGCTGACAAATCGGCCACAATGGCCTTACAAACCTTTGATCCGGGTAATCGGGTATTGAATTTATTGGTCCAAGGAGACGATAAGAACTTCTATAGGAGTGAATTAGAGGAGCGAAAGCAGTTTTTTTATCCGCCATTTTCGCGCATGATTCGCATACAATTCAGAGCTAAGAGCGAATCGGTGGTCTGGGATGGAGCCTCTTGGTTTGCGAAAGCCCTCAAACAGATTGAGGAAATACACGTTTTGGGCAATGATAGCCCAATAGTTTCGAAGATTCGCGATCAGCACTACCAGCAAATTCTGATCAAATATCCAAAACAATTTCCGCTACAGACCCTGAAGGCACAAATACAAAAAATTCAGCACTCTTTTGAAAGTATCGGAGCCTTTCAATCTATACGAATCGCTTATCATGTTGATCACATCTAGATTTAGGCGCAGGAGCTTGTAAAGCACAAATGCTTTGCCTATTTTTGCACTCTTTTAAAACTAAAATATGAACCAATACGAAACTGTTTTCATTTTGAATCCCGTTCTATCTGACGTTCAGGTAGAGGAAACAGCGAAGAAATTTCAAGATTTCTTAACGAGCCGTGGAGCTTCGATGGTAGCTAAAGAAAATTGGGGGTTAAAGAAATTAGCCTATCCGATTCAAAACAAAAAGAGTGGTTTTTACCACTTATTTGAGTTTAATGCACCCGCTGAAATTATTACTGAATTCGAACTCGAGTTTAGACGAGACGAGCGAGTAATGCGCTACCTAACCGTTAAATTAGACAAGCACGCAGTTGCTTGGGCGGAAAAAAGAAGACAAAAACTTAAAACGGCTTAATTATGTCAACTATTGAACAACAAGCGAAAGGAAAAAAAGATGGTGAGATTCGCTATTTGACTCCTTTAAATATTGATACACAAAAAGATAAAAAATACTGTCGCTTCAAGAAGTCAGGTATTAAGTATATCGATTATAAAGACCCTGATTTTTTACTGAAATTGGTAAATGAACAAGGTAAGATTCTTCCTAGAAGACTAACCGGGACCTCGCTAAAATATCAGAGAAAGGTTTCACAAGCCATAAAGCGTTCAAGGCACCTTGCCCTAATGCCTTATGTAGCAGATATGTTAAAATAATTACGAGAAAGACATGGAAATTATTTTAAAAGAAGACGTTCAGAACCTAGGGTTTAAAGACGATATCATAGCTGTAAAGAATGGATACGGAAGAAACTTTCTTATTCCTCAAGGATTGGCCGTATTAGCCACTCCTTCTGCGAAGAAGGTTCATGCTGAGAATTTAAGACAGCGCGCTCACAAAGAGGCTCAGCTCGTTAAAGAAGCTCAATCCGTTGCGGATAGACTTTCTGCTCTTCAGTTGAAGCTTCAGGCTAAAGTAGGTTCAGGAGACAAACTGTTTGGATCGATTTCAAATATTGATTTAGCTGCCGCTCTAGAGAAGCAGAATGAAGCCATTGACAAGAAATACATTATTGTTCAAGGGGGTTCAGTTAAGCGCTTGGGGGCATACACGGCCAAGGTTCGTTTGCACAGAGATGTGATTGCTGACCTTGCCTTTGAGGTAGTTCCTGAATCCAATTAATTACTGCACCTCGTTAACACCTATTCAAAGGGGCCTTTTTGGCCCCTTTTTAGTTATGAAATTTCGTAGATTAACCAAAGAACAGTTTGAGAGCATGCACGAAGAGTTTAGTGCTTTTTTGGCTTCCAATGGTGTAGATAAAACACTCTGGGATAGTAAAAAAGTGAACAAATCGTCAGATGTGGATGAGTTGTTAGATGAGTTTAGCGATCTGGTTTGGGATGCAGTCCTTGAAAAGGCAAGATATATTGAGAATATTTCTGCAAACCACCTGTTTTTGTTCAAGTGTTTGGACCAAGAAATCAAGCTAATTGCTATCGAGGTAAGTAATGCAGAGATTGACTTAAGAGAACAGTCAGGATTTGAGTGGTTTAAAAAGCATTACAACTCAGATTATATCAACTACAAAAGAGCATCTAAGGCGTATTCGAAAACCAAAAATGAAGATAAATTTGAATTGATAGAAAAAGGAGGCGTTATCACTAAAGGCGCCTTGTACGATTGGTTTGAAGACCTGTTGGATCTATCTTCTGAGTAATTAAAATTGATATATATATATATGGCTACAAATGCAAGTTTAGCTAAGGGTACTAGAGATTTTTACGGAGATGAACTGAGTAAAAGACAGTTCATGATAGGCGTTATTGAAAAACACTTCAAGCAGTTTGGATTCTCCAGGATTGAAACCCCGAGTTTTGAAAACTACGCCACCTTAATCGGTAAATACGGAGAAGAAGGAGATCGATTAATCTTCAAGATTCTAAAGTCAGGTGACTATCTATCAAAGGCTAAGGAAGCGGCACTGACCTCTAGAAATAGCCAAGACCTTACCCCCGATATTAGTGATAAAGCGCTACGCTATGATTTGACTGTGCCTTTTGCGCGGTTTGTTGTACAGCATCAAAATGAGCTGGCTTTTCCTTTTAAACGCTATCAAATTCAGCCTGTTTGGCGTGCAGATCGACCACAAAAGGGTAGATACAGAGAATTTACGCAATGCGATGCCGATGTAGTGGGTGCGCAATCGCTGTGGCAAGAGCTTGAATTTTTGCAGTTGTATAATGCCGTTTTTACTGAATTGGGATTGATTGGCGAGAATAAGGTTAAGATAAAGTTGAACAATAGAAAGCTACTTTCGGGTATAGCTGAGGTTTTGGCTATTGAGGATCGATTAGCGGAATTCATGATCACTCTAGATAAGTTGGATAAACTGGGTGCTGATGCTGTCGCAGAAGAACTTAGATCACAAGGATTCGAAGACAGTGTATGGAATACGATGCAGTTTTTCCTAGACGAGTCGATCAGTCAAGAGCACAAACTGGATAAATTACGTCATCTCTTAGCCACCTCTACTAGCGGTCTTAAAGGTTTGGAGGAACTAGAGTTTTTATTGAACCAGTCTCGCTTGTTCAATCTAGAGGCCATTCTCTTGACCTTTGACCTCACCTTAGCGCGAGGCCTTCACTACTATACCGGAACCTTGTACGAGGTCAATGCTCCAGAAAAAGTTCAATTGGGAGCCATTGGCGGAGGCGGCCGATACGATAATTTAACTGAGGCATTCGGAGGCACAGAAATGAGTGGAGTCGGAATTTCTTTTGGACTAGACAGACTGTACCTAGTTATGGAAGAATTACAGTTGTTTGGCAGTCATTTAGAAGACCAAATCGATGTAGTCGTCTTATTCCTGGAACAATCTGATCCAATCCGATTATTGCAGCTCATTGGCCAACTGAGATCGAAGGGTTTAGCCTCTGAACTGTATCCTGAAATGGCGAAGACAGCCAAGCAATACAAGTATGCCGAAAAGAGAAAAGCCAGGTTCGTATTGTATCAAAATGGGAACGATAATTCTTCACAAGCGCTGACCTTAAAAAATATGAAGACTTCCGAAATACATGAATTTGATTTCGAAAGCCTTCAGGATATGATCGCTACTATAGGAGCTTAGCTCCTAATCTTCAAAGTAGGAGAATTGATCTCCAGATTTAATTGCAAGTAGTGATTGGTAAATCAGTCGAATAACGTTGGCCACATCTTCTTTGTGAACCGTTTCAACCGTTGTGTGCATGTAGCGCAAAGGCAGCGAGATTAGCGCTGAGGCCACCCCTCCATTGCTATAAGCAAAGGCATCTGTATCTGTTCCGGTGTAACGAGACGAGGCATGTCGCTGGAATGGTATCTTGTTGCTTTCTGCCGTTTCAATAATCAGGTCTCTTAGCTTATGTTGAATCGCAGGTGCATAAGAAATTACCGGTCCGTCTCCCATTTTGGTTTCACCTTGCTCAATTTTGCTGATCATAGGTGTAGTAGTATCGTGAGTTACATCAGTAACTATAGCAACATTGGGTTTTAGACGCTGGGTAATCATTTCGGCTCCACGCAGCCCGATTTCTTCTTGAACAGAGTTGGTGATGTATAGTCCGAACGGAAGATTGACTTTATTTTCTTTTAGAAGTCTGCCCACTTGAGCAATCATAAATCCACCCGCTCGATTGTCTAGGGCCCTGCAAACAAAATGATTTTTATTGAGCACTTTGAAGTGGTCGGGGTAGGTGATCACGCATCCTACGTGAACCCCTAATTTTTCTACCTCTTTTTTGTCTTTTGCACCAATGTCGATAAAGATATTCTCCAATTTTGGAGTTTCTTCTTTGCCCGGTTTTCGGGTGTGGATTGCAGGCCATCCAAAAACGCCCTCCACGATTCCATTTTTGGTGTGAATGTTCACCCATTTCGAAGGGGCTATTTGATGGTCGCTTCCACCGTTTCGAATGACATAAATGAGTCCGTTATCGGTAATGTAATTGACGTACCACGAGATTTCGTCTGAGTGGGCCTCAATAACCACTTTATAGTCAGCCTCTGGATTAATTACCCCAACAGCTGTTCCATAAGTATCGGTTATAAAAGTGTCTACATAAGGTTTTAAATAATTCATCCATATTTTTTGACCCTGAGCTTCATACCCAGTTGGTGAGGCATTGTTCAGGTATTTTTCAAAAAATGTGAGTGCTTTTTTGTCAAGAATTTCTACGGTCTTCATGGTCCTATAATTTTGCTCTAATTTAGCGAATATCTTACGGTATGAAATACGCGTTTACCTTCATTTTTCCTTTAAGTTTAGCTACTTTCTTCACTCTTAGCGCACAAGAAACGATGCGTTATAAGTTGGAGAACGATAGTGTTTTTAGTGAAACAATTGAGTTGGATGAGGTCTATGTGCTTGGTCCGTTACGCTTTGAGGATGAAGCCGAGCGCGTAGCTTACTTTAGACATCAATACCGTGTATTTAAGGTTTACCGCTATGCCCTTATGACTTCACATCGATTAGATAGCCTAAAAATGCGACTTGAAAAGATCTCATCTAAGCGTAAGCAACGGCTTTACACTAAGCAGGTCAAGGACTTTTTACAAGATGAGTTAACCGAAGAGCTTAAAAAACTCTCACGGTCAGATGGGCGTGTGCTTATCTCTTTAATCGATCGTCAAACTGGAATTAGCGCGTTTGACCTGGTTAGAGATTACCGTAACGGTTTTACTGCATTCTGGTATCAGACTGCGGCTAAGTTGTACGATATGGATCTCAAGTCAACTTATAATCCCTATGAGAATCGATTGGACTATTGGACAGAAGATATACTGCAACGCGCCTACCTTCGTGGATTATTGCGTTACGAAGAGGCATTCAGACCAATTGACCTCAAAAAAATGGAAGCTATTTGGTTGGACCTGAGGAAGCGTCAAAAAGAAACTGCATCATCAAGCGAATAGCTTTAAATCCGTAGAAAAGCGCCAAGAGCGACAGAAAACCACCAAAAAGGGCTACAGGCCAGAATAAGGGATGGCCTTCGTTTTTAAATGCACTACTTAAAACAAGTGGCCCTGAAGCCATGAATATCAAGGCGATTAGCCAATTTTTAATTCCTTTCCGCAGTTTTTCTCCCATACCTCACTTGTGCTAAAATGAAGCGATTAGTTGATTCAATGTAGCGCTAGGTCTCATGGCTTGATTGGCTAATGCCGCATTTGGGGCGTAGTATCCACCAATGTTGTGAGGTTTTCCTTGCGTTTGATTAATTTCGTCGAGTATCCGAGCACTTTGGTCGCTTAATGCCGCACTCAATTTAGAAAAGCGTTCCTTGTCGGACGGGCTGAGTTCAGCACCGGCTAGGGCGTCGATCCAAAACTTAACCAAGTAGAAATGACTACCTCTTGTGTCTAATGAGCCTACAGATCGCTGAGGGCCAAGATTTTCGTTTAAGAGACGTTCTACGGCCTGGCCCAATGCGTTGGCATAGATCATCAGATCGTTATTCGCAGTTTTTTGAGCAATGAACTCTAAGGCCACTTCAAGGGCCAAAAACTCTCCTAAAGAATCCCAGCGCAAATGTCCTTCTTCTAGAAATTGCTGCACGTGCTTTGGAGCAGAACCTCCGGCCCCCGTTTCAAACAAGCCTCCTCCATTCATTAAGGGAACGATTGAGAGCATTTTAGCAGAAGTGCCTACCTCGAGAATGGGAAAAAGATCGGTCAAATAGTCCCTTAGCACGTTTCCGGTCACTGATATAGTGTCTTTTCCAGCCTTTAGTCGTTTTAATGTTTCGTAGGTGGCCTCGGCTACAGGCAGTATGCGGATGTCGAGTTGGTCGGTGTCTTCCTCAGCTAGGTAAGCCGATACTTTTTTGATCAGCTCAGCATCATGAGCCCTATGCTCATCTAACCAAAAAATAGCGGGTGTCTGTGATAATCTAGCGCGCTCTACCGCTAGTGATACCCAATTTTTAATGGCAGGATCTTTTACTTGACACATACGCCAAATGTCTCCAGCCTCAACCGATTTTTCTATGAGCACTTCATGTGTTTCTTCATCGATAACAGCTACCGAACCCGCGAAGTCGATTTCAAAGGTTTTGTCGTGAGATCCGTATTCTTCTGCCTTTTGAGCCATAAGCCCTACGTTAGGAACCGTTCCCATTGTAGCAGGATCAAATGCTCCGAATTGCTTACAGAAATCAATAGTGGTCTGATAAACTGATGCATAAGAGCTGTCAGGTATGATAGCCAGGGTATCCCTAAGCACGCCAGTAGAATCGTGCATTTTTCCAGAATTTCGGATCATAGCTGGCATGGATGCATCTATAATCACGTCGCTTGGAACGTGTAGATTGGTAATTCCTTTATCTGAATTTACCATTGCCCATTCTGCGGATTCGGTTAGTCGATCCAGAATGGCCGAGCGCAGTTTTAATGCACCATTTGATCCACTGGCTTCTAAACTGTTCAAAACACTTTGCAGCCCTTCGTTTAGATTAATATTAACTTCCTGTATAACAGTAGAATGAGCTGTAAAAAGGTCTTTGAAATAGGCAGACAGCGCATGACCAAAAATGATGGGGTCTGAAACCTTCATCATTGTGGCCTTGAGGTGTAGTGAAAGCAATAGGTTATCGCTTTTAGCTTCCGAATAGGCGGTGTTAAAAAAAGTTTGAAGTGCTTGTTTTTGCATCACACTCACATCAATAATTTCCTTTTCGGCGAGCATCAAAGACGATTTCAGTACAACCCTTCTTTGATCTTTGGTCTGTAATACAATTGACACATTACGGTTGCGATCAACGGTCAACGACTGTTCAGTATGATTAAAGTCTCCCGAATCCATTGTCTTCACGCGAGTAGCACTAGATGGACTCCACGGGCCCATGCTGTGCGGATTATTGCGCGCGAAATTTTTAACCGCTTTAGGTGCTCTACGATCGGAGTTCCCCTCTCTAAGTACGGGATTGACAGCACTTCCTTTAATTTTATCGTAGCGTAACTTGATCTCCTTTTCACCGTCGTTAGCAGGGTTATCCGGATAATCGGGAACAGCAATTCCCTTTTCTTGTAATTCTTTAATAGCCGCCTTTAGCTGTGCCATTGAGGCACTGATGTTTGGGAGTTTTATGATAGTGGTTCCCTCTAGCTTGGCAAGTTCACCCAACTGAGCTAATGCATCTTCGGTTTTATATTCCTGGGGCAACCGATCTGAAAAGGCAGCGAGAATTCTGCTGGAGAGCGAGATGTCTTTAAGCCTGAACTTTACACCAACACCCTCTGTAATTTTTTTGATTAGCGGAAGAAAAGAATTGGTGGCCAGTGCTGGGGCCTCATCGGTCATTGTATAATAGATCGTATTCATATGCACGAAGTAGATTTTGTTTTTTACTGTTTGGGTCTGAAAACGGCGTAAATATAGGTCACAAAAAATGCCGTGAAGCGAAACTTGACACGGCATTACGATGTTTGCAAGCAAAGAGCCTTTTTAGTTTCTTTCTTCTTTAATTCTGGCCTTTTTACCTGTTAAATTTCTAAAGTAGAAAATACGTGAGCGACGTACTTTCCCTCGTTTATTGATTTCTATTTTCTGAAGTGCTGGCATATTGATTGGAAATACCCTTTCAACCCCCACTGTTCCAGACATTTTTCGAATGGTAAAGGTCTCAGTTATACCACTTCCACGTCTTTGAATGACTACGCCTTTGAAGAACTGAGTTCTGGTCTTTTCTCCTTCTTTGATCTCGTAATAAACAGTGATGGTATCTCCAGCACTGAAATCAGGGAAATCTTTCTTTTCTACAAACTTGTTCTCTACGTATTGTACTAAATTCTCCATGACGGAACTTCTTTAAAAACTGACGGCAAAAGTAATACTTTATTTTGGTTTATACTAGTGTATTTAACGGCAATTTCAGTCTTTTAGCAGGTCAGGTCTTCGCGATTCGGTGCGTTTTAGAGCTTCACTTTCGCGCCACTCTTCTATAGCACTAAAATTACCACTAAGCAGCACCTCAGGCACCTTCATTCCTTTGAATTCAGCAGGCCTTGTGTACACAGGAGGTGCTAAAAGATTGTCTTGAAAGGAATCGCTAAGCGCAGATCCGGCATCGTTCAGTACCCCTGGAAGTAGCCGTATAATGCTATCTGCGAGCACAGCTGCTGCGAGTTCTCCGCCTGAAAGTACATAATCTCCGATAGACACCTCGTGAGTGACCCACAAGTCTCTGATGCGTTGATCGATGCCTTTATAGTGTCCGCAGATAAGTATTAGCCGCTTACTGAGTGACATTGAATTAGCTGTAGACTGCTTCCAACTTTCGCCATCAGGGGTGAGGTAAACAATGGCATCTGCAGGCTGATCTGAAGTGAGCTTCTCTAGAAGCTTATTCAGTGGTTCCGCCATCATGACCATGCCAGCCCCTCCGCCAAACTGATAGTCGTCTACCTGCCGGTAATTGCCTATGCCGTATTCCCTTAGATCGTGAATACTAATAGTCACTAGCCCCTTATCAATAGCACGCATTAAAATAGAGTGCCTAAAAGGGCTTTCAAGCAATTCGGGGACTACCGAAACAATATCAATATGCAACCTCAGCGAATTTAGACGTCAAATCTAATTAAATATCAGGGTTTCTTTTTCACCATTCTTATTTAGAATGGTTATCGCTCTTCTTGAAGCCCTTCCTGACTCAGCTAATTGCGATGCATCTTCAATAGATTTAACCGGTTTTCCATCGATGGCGATGATGATTTTGTTTTCAAGTTCATATGAACGGTAGTATTCGGCGACGGCAATAATTCTTACTCCTCCATCAATCGAGAGCGCTTTTTTCTCTTCTGTAGAGAGGTTTTCTACCCGCATTCCTAGGTACGGAAGGTCGATGATTTCGTTCTTACTAAGTACTACCTCTTTATCGATCAATTCCCCGTCGCGTTCAATGACTACAAAGACCGTGTCTCCTGGCCTTCTCGATGAAAGGTGGCCGGTGAGGCCGGTGAAATTTTTGATTGAAACTCCATCTACCGATCGAATGATATCTCCTTCTTTGAGTCCAGCTTGATCGGCGCCTGAATTTTTTGCTACGCCAGCTACGTAAACTCCTTCAATTTGATCTAAACCTTGATCTATGGCCTCCTTCGAACTAGATCTAAGCGTAGTAATTCCTAAAATACCCTTTTGAACAGCTCCAAATTCAAGCAAATCTTCTACCACTTTTTTTGCTATGTTACTGGGCACCGCGAATGAATACCCAACATAAGATCCTGTTCGCGACTTAATGGCTGTGTTGATACCTATGAGGTCACCTCGGGTATTGACTAGTGCCCCGCCGCTATTACCAGGGTTAACGGCTGCATCAGTCTGTATGAATGACATGTTGTTCATTGGAGAAATTGATCGCGCCTTTGCGCTAATGATTCCTGCTGTGACCGTTGAGGTTAAATTGAAAGGGTTGCCAACGGCTAATACCCATTCTCCGATAGCCGAGCGATCAGAGTCTCCAAAGGCCAAATACGGCAACTCTTTGTTCGATTCAATCTTCAACAAAGCAATGTCTGAAGAGGCATCAGATCCAATAACCTGAGCCTTAAAGGTTTGATTATTATTTAACGTTACTTCTAGTGATTGGGCCTCATCAATAACGTGGTGATTGGTGACAATGTAGCCATCAGGTGAAATGATCACACCTGATCCTGTTCCAATTTGGGGCTGCTGAAAGGATTCGTACCCGTAGAAAAAGTCAAAAAGTGATTGAGGGGAGCGCTCCAGTGAAACGTTCTTTACGTGAACTACAGCATTTACGGTCTTTTCAGCGGCTTCTACAAAATTTGAATTCGCCGAATCAAAGGCTACGGCTGTTCGAAAAGTGGGCGCTTCATCGCGTGCCACAAAAACCGTTTGAGGGTTACTGAATAAAAAGTGCTGCGCTAATAGGGCGATAAGCGCGGCACTTACTCCAACAAATAGATAACTAAGTGATTTTCTCATAACGCATATAATTTTTTCAAATTTCAGATTCTTTTTAAAGTTACAAAACCGCTTTAACGCTCATTTAACGCTTATGTTGGCGGATCAAAATCGATTATATTGCAGGTCGATGAAAAGTACATTGAGTTTTTATAAGTATCACGGGGCGGGAAATGATTTTATCATTTTAGACGCAGCAGACCTTAAGGGTCAGTCTTTAAGCTCAAAACGGGTGGCTGAGTGGTGCAAGCGACGCTACGGAGTAGGGGCAGACGGCTTAATGGTTTTCACCGCCGTAAAAAACGAAGAAATCGACTTTGAAATGCAGTACTACAATGCCGATGGTTCTTCGGGCATGATGTGCGGTAATGGCGGTAGGTGCATTGCGCTTTACGCCCATGAAGTCAAAGGAGTGTCCAAGACGATGAGATTTTCGCTGAAAACGGATGTTTTTCAAGCCGAAATACTCGAAGGTCGCACTGTAGCACTGGGCCTGCAATCGGTTTCCTATGTCGAGGTCAATGGGGATAATACATGTTTTTGCGACACCGGATCACCGCACCACATTGAATGGGTTTCGGAACCGCTAAATGAAGTGGCCGTTTTTAGCCGCGGTCAAGTACTCCGAAATAGGTACCACCCAGATGGATGTAATGTGAATTTCGTAGATGTGCGCTCCAAAGACCAGCTCGCCATTCGAACCTATGAGCGGGGGGTAGAAGATGAGACTCATGCCTGTGGCACAGGAGTCGCTGCAGCGGCGATCAGCGCCCATAGGATGGCCAAGGTTGAAGGTAATTCGATTAAGGTGTCAGCCATTGGAGGGGAGCTAGAAGTTCAATTTCAAGAAAACGATGGGATTTATAGCCAGGTCACGTTAATCGGACCGGCCCAAGCTGTTTTTGAAGGTACCCTTTTATGGCCATGACATTTTCGCTCCAAGACAAGGAATTATCGCTACGCGCTCTAGAGCCCTCCGATCTTCATTGGCTTTATGCCGTTGAGAATGAGACTGCACTTTGGCAGGTGTCAGATACGCTGACCCCTTTTTCTTCAGCGCTTTTAGCCCGTTACATAGAAAATGCACAACGCGACATCTACAGCGAAAAACAACTTCGGTTGGTCATACAACTGCCTACAGAGCCTATAGGGCTTATCGATTTGTTTGAATTTAGCCCAAAACACCACAGGGCAATGGTAGGCATTGTTGTCTTGCCCGATTACCGTCAAAAAGGATACGCCAAAAGAGCGTTAACCCTTTTAGCTGCATATGCCAAAAATGGATTAGATTGTCATCAATTAGCGGCTTCTATCACTGCCGATAATACAGAAAGTAGACGATTATTTGAGTCTGTAGGCTTCAAACTGTCAGGGGTTAGGTCAGACTGGGTCTTTCGCAATACGAATTATGAAGACGAGTATTTTTACCAAATGATGTTATGATATGCTTAAGCGCATAGTTTCCTTAGCGGCAGTTTTAGGCCTGTTTTTCTTAGCTGTTTTGGGCTACCTCAGTTATAGAGTAATACTAGCTGGCAACACCAATTTTGAGCAGAACGAACGAGTTGTTTACGTAGAAAGCGACGCAACAATTGCTCAAGTACTGGAAGAGTTGTTGCCGCTACTAAAGAATCCCAATGACTTTGTGACGCTTGCTAAACGAAAAGGATATTACAACCGCGTACGTCCGGGCCGATTTGTTTTGGAGAGGGGCATGAATAACAATGACATCATCAATGTGCTGCGATCAGAGAACCGCCCGGTGCAGGTAGTTATTCCTGCCAAAGAGCGACTAGAAGAGGTGCTGGGATACGTCAGTCACTTTATTGAAGCAGACAGCATAGCGCTTATAGAAGCCTTTTACGAACGTGATTTTTTGTTTCAAACCAAGCTAAATAAGCATACCGCTCTTACATTAATTATTCCAAACACCTACGAGTTTTACTGGAACACCTCAGCAAGTCAATTTCGATCGCGAATGTTAAAGGAGCACTCCAGTTTTTGGGACGATGAACGCTTACAGCGGGCACATGATAGTAAACTCTCTCCGGCCGAAGTGTATACATTGGCTTCTATTGTTTATAGAGAATCGGTGAAAAGAGAAGAGTCACGGCGCATTGCCGGAGTATACCTGAATCGATTGAAGCGCAAAATGAAGCTTCAAGCAGATCCGACAGTCATCTACGCCCTAAAGGAGCGCTTCGCCAATTTTGACACTGTTATACGACGCGTTTTGTACAAAGATTTACGTTTAGATTCACCTTACAATACGTATCAAAATTACGGACTACCTGCAGGGCCTATTTTTATGCCTGAAATTGATTATATCGATGCTGTTCTAAGTGCAGAGAAGCACGACTTTCTCTATTTTGTTGCCGACAGCACCAAAATTGGATACCATCATTTTTCTAAAAATCTTTCTGAACACAACGAAAAGGCCAAGGCTTATGCTTCATGGCTAAATAGTCGTCAAATTAAGCGGTGATCAAGATTCTTTGAGAAGCGCAAAAATGCTCGGTCTTTTGTGCAAATTAGGTAAAGGTGTGCTTAACCACTCGGCCACCGTTTTCGTGTGAATTTCTTCACCATTTAGGCTCATCTCAACGCCTACAGTTAACAGGGTGTCAAGGCTCAGGGTGTCTAGCAGTTCGCGCAGTAGTTTATCGTTTCTGTAGGGGGTCTCCATAAAGAGTTGAGTCTGCTTTTTCTGTAACGATTCGCGCTCAAGTGATTTTAGCTGTTTTTTTCGCTCGTGGGCATCGTGCGGAAGGTATCCATTAAACGAAAATTGCTGTCCATTTAAGCCGCTTGCCATAAGCGTTAATAGTATAGAAGAAGGACCTACAAAAGGTTTAATTGGTATTTTTAGATGGTGACACCGCCTTATCAGGAGGGCTCCCGGATCTGCAACGGCGGGGCAGCCCGCTTCTGAGAGCAATCCGACCGAAAGGCCGTTCATGCAAGGTTCAAGAAGAAAATCGATTTCATCGTTCTTGGTTTTGAGGTTAAGGATCTCTATGTAGAGTGAAGACTGGTCTACCTCTGGATAAAGACTTTTCAAGTGGCGTCTTGCCGTTTTCTCGTTTTCTACAATAAAATGAGAAAGTGATTTCACCTGATCTATTACCCCTTCAGGAATGCAAGAACTAACAGCTGATTCACCAAGAGGAACCGGAATGAGGTAAAGCGTACCTTTTTCCATGAAGGAGAGTTATAGCGTATATGCTTTAGGAGAACTTCTTTGAAAGATCTTCTATGTACTTTTTGAATTGCTTGTCTGTGTCAGCTAAATTTTCAACTGTTCTACAGGCATGTAGTACAGTGGCATGGTCTCTTTTACCAATTTGTGAACCTATGCTAGCCAGTGAGGCCTTAGTGAACCTTTTGGCAAAGTACATTGCCAATTGACGGGCTTGAACAATATGGCGTTTTCGGGTCTTCGATTGTAAGGTGACCAAATCCATTTCAAAGTAGTCTGCCACCATCTTTTGGATGTATTCAATAGATACCTCTTTCTTGGTGTTCTTGACAAACTTATCCACCACGTGCTGGGCAAGCTCGAGGTTAATCTCTTTCTTGTTGAATGAGGCCTGTGCGATGAGCGATATGATAGCCCCTTCGAGCTCCCTAATGTTACTCTTGATGTTTTGAGCGATGTAATCGATAATTTCTTCAGGCATTTCCATGCCATCGAGATATAGCTTATTCTTGAGAATGGCCACGCGGGTCTGATAGTCGGGCGGACTGAGCTCTGCTGATAAACCCCATTTAAACCTCGAGAGTAGACGCTGCTCGATGTCTTGCATGTCTACAGGGGCCTTGTCAGACGAAAGCACCACTTGCTTTCCGTTTTGGTGCAAATGATTGAAGATGTGGAAAAACACATCTTGTGTACCACTCTTGCCTGCTAAGAACTGTACATCGTCTATAAGTAGCACATCAATGAGTTGGTAGAAGTGAATAAAGTCGTTGCGAGTATTATTCTTTACCGATTCAATGTATTGCTGGGTAAATTTTTCAGCAGATATGTAGAGAATCGTTTTGTCGGCGTTTTTTTCTTTAATATCCACGCCTATGGCGTGCAGTAAATGCGTTTTTCCGAGGCCCACATTGCCAAAAATAAGCAGCGGATTAAATGAGGTGCCACCCGGTTTATTTGCTACTGCCTGCCCAGCAGAGCGAGCGAGCCGATTGGATTCTCCTTCTAAAAAATTCTCAAAACTATAAGAGGCGTTTAATTGCGCATCAATTTTAATATTGCGAATACCAGGGATTACAAACGGATTTTTAAGACCTGGATCTTTGCCCACTAATGGAACATCTATTTCTTGAGGAGCAAATAGGCTTTTTTGCTTACTTGGAATCTGCTCGGTAAAGGAGGTCGACTTATCGGCATTTTCCATCTTGATCACATAGACCAACTTGGCATTTTCTCCGAGCTCTTTTCTCAAAGCTACACGGAGTAACTTAACGTAGTGTTCTTCGAGCCATTCGTAAAAGAATTTACTGGGTACTTGAATGCTCAGGGCTTGATCGTGTAGCTTTACTGGAATAATGGGTTCAAACCATGTTTTGTAGGCCTGAGGTTGGATGTTGTCTTCGATAAAAGACAAACATTGATTCCAAACGTATTCCGCAGACATCTTCAAAAGAATTGTTTTTTAAGTATTCTTAATTAGCTACAATTGAATGTAAAAAAACTCAAATAAGGTTTCTGAGTGTGAAAGCAAATATGTTCACTTCTTTTGGTTAAAAAAAATAAAAATAGGGTTGTAATATTTCTTTTTTTATCATAACTCTAGAGCAGAGAGACTTTTCCTTAGCGTAAACATTTTATAACATGAAAAACAAGGGTGAGATACAACTGAGAGTGCGTTATTCCGAAACAGATCAGATGGGAGTGGTTTACCATTCTAATTATCTGAATTACTTGGAGTTATCTCGGGTTGAATGGTTAAGAGATCTGGGTTTTTCCTATGCTGAATTGGAAAAAAATGGTGTGTTGTTGCCCGTGGTTCACGCCTCGTTAAATTACTGCTCTCCGGCTCGTTATGACGACCTACTTCGCATTGAATCTAGGGTCAGCGAAATGGGGGGGTCTTCTATTGAATTTCAAAGCGAAATTTACAACGATAGGGGAGTATTATTGGTGGAGGCAGTGGTACGTTTAGTATGCATCCAATCGGGTACATTTAAACCTATACCCGTTCCTAGTTATTTGCGCGAGCTTATATAAAAAACCACCTAATCAATTTAGGCTTGGGCTACAGTATTTAGTGCATGTAAAATTCGATCTCCTTTGCTTGAACCGATTTCTTTGAGTTGAAGAGCCGAAGGCGCTTTAATTCCAGACTGAAGCTCTTTCGCCGCCTTAAAAACGTAAGCCTCATCCCATAAATTTGCCTCTATAAAAGACTGCAAGGTTTTTGTGCCTCCCTCAACTAGAATAGATTGAAATCCAGCTTTGTACAACTCTTCTAAGGCCTCCCTCAGGTCTTTGGAGTAAAGGACCTTAGTGTCGTGCGACTCACATTCTACTCGTTCGGTTGGCAATTGGCCTCCGATATGCAGTATAGAGAAACCTCCGCTTTTCGGCTGTGAAACAGATTGAAAAAGGTTTCTATTAGTGCTAATCACAAAACGCTCGGGGGATCTGCCTGCCCAATGTCTGGTGGTGAGTTTAGGTCTATCGGCCTTAAAGGTCTGACTGCCAACTAAAATACCCAAATGTTGAGCCCTTAATTTGTGAGCGAATTGCTGAGACCAGGAAGCAGAAATCCAGGTTATTTTATTTGTTTCTAGTGTATTTGATGGCGCTATGTAGCCGTCTGAACTCTCGGCCCATTTTAAGGTCACGTAGCTCCTATTTTTGAGTATGCTTTGTAAAAAATGACGGTGGTGGTATTGGCAAGCCTCCGCCAGCAAACCTACCTGAACTTTTATTTGGGCTTGTTGGAGCAGTGCAACTCCTTTTCCTGACACCTTAGGATTCGGATCGAGTACCCCAATATGCACTTCTTTTACCTTTTCTTGAATCAGGCGCAGAGCGCAAGGTGGAGTTTTGCCATAGTGCGCACAGGGTTCCATGGTGACGTATACCGTCGAATCGGAAATCAATACTTGATCTATATCGCGAACCGCATTAAGAGCATTTATTTCGGCATGTGAGCCACCATAGGTACTGGTAAACCCTTCACCAATGATCTTGTTTTGATGAACAATGACACAGCCTACCGATGGGTTAGGCATTGAATGAAAAGCTCCTCTAAGCGCCAGATCAAGCGCCCGCTTCATATAGAATTCATGTATCTTCACAAGGCAAAAATAACGAATAGAACGTGGCGCATTCCTTTTTAGATGAGCGGCTGATTCTCAGGCCGCTTCACTCAAATGACGATCAGCAATTAGGAGAATTAATCCAACGTGTTTTGGAAGAAATGAAGGCCCCCAAGACAGGAACAGCATATGCGGACCCCTATTTATTTAGCCTTTCTAATTACTATACGCATCCGCGCCGAAAGTACTATGTCATTGCCGATTCCAAAGTCATTTATGGGGGTGGCGGGTTCGGTGATTTACCCGGAGCTGACCCTTCAGTTTGTGAAATACAAAAAATGTATTTCGATGCTGCTCTAAGGGGTAGAGGCTGGGGAGAGCACCTGATTACATACATTATGTCTGAGGCAAAGAAGTTAGCATATAACAGGGCCTATATAGAGACATTAGAGTCTATGACGGCTGCACGTGCTTTGTATAAAAAGTTGGGATTTAAAACACTGAATGGTCCACTTGGTTCAACAGGGCACTCCTCATGTCCCATACATTTGATTAAAGATCTATGAACTACCTGGCGATGATTCAATTGATGCGTGAACAACTGCTAGCCATCTATTCTGAGAACGAGCAGCGCAGTTTAATGCGCATATGGGCTGACGATCAATCGACAGAATTATACCGAAAACTAATCAGTGAACCCGTATTCAATCTTTCTGACCAGCAGGCTTCGTTATTTAAATCTTATGTATGGGAGCTGAGTGGTCACAAGCCCTATCAATACGCACTGGGTTATGCTGATTTTTTTTCACTGCGCTTTGAAGTCAATTCGTCAACGCTCATTCCAAGACCTGAAACAGAAGAGCTCATTCAGTGGGTCATCGAACGCTATCAAACAACAAAAAAGCCGTTGACGGTGCTCGATGTGGGCACAGGAAGTGGGTGCATAGCTATCACGCTCTCAAAGCACCTTACTATTTCGTCTATTTTTGCGATTGATTCTTCGAGAAAGGCTTTAGAATGTGCAAAACGCAATGCTAAAAATCACCGTGTTGAGGTGGCCTTTGAGCGGATAGATATGAGCCATTATATACCTAAAGTAAAATTTGATTTGATTGTATCTAATCCACCATATATAAGAGAGTTAGAAAAAAAAGAAATGAAAAGAAATGTTCTCGATCATGAGCCGCATGAAGCCTTGTTCGTGCCAAATGAAGATCCGTTAGTACACTATAAAGAATTGGCCAAAATGGCTAGGCTGTTTCTAAAGCCTTCAGGTGGTATTTACCTCGAGGTTAATGAACGCTTCTCTAGCGAAGTGGCTGCACTCTTCAATGACTTTAATCAGGTTGAAGTGCGAAAAGACCTATTTGGAAAACCCAGAATGGTAGGGGCATACGGTTAAATCAACTAGAAATGACAGAGTTAGAAAAAATACAAGCCCTAAGGCACGAATTACATCAGCATAATTATAATTACTATATACTTGATAATCCAATAATTAGTGATTATGAGTTTGATCAAAAGTTGAAGATCCTTCACCATCTCGAGGCTCAGAATCCGCAATGGTTTGATTCAAATTCTCCCACTCAACGAGTGGGTGGTGGGCTTACAAAGTCTTTTGAGACCGTTACTCATCGGTTTCCTATGTACAGTCTAGAAAACAGTTATTCTATAGAAGATCTTACCCTATGGATTGAGCGAGTTCACAGACGTCTCTCAGATGAAGGGGTCGATATGGGAATGTCTGAAGTTGCCTTTACGTGTGAGTTGAAATATGATGGGGCTTCAATTTCATTAACCTACACAAATGGGCAATTGGTTCGGGCATTGACTCGAGGTGACGGGGTTCAAGGAGATGATGTGACTCAGAATGTAAAAAAAATAAATACGGTTCCGTTGGTGTTGCAAGGCGACTATCCGGCAGATTTTGACATAAGAGGTGAAATAGTATTGCCTAAGGAGGCGTTTGTTCGCTTGAATGAAGAACGAATTTTAAAGGGTGAGGTTCCATTTATGAACCCTAGAAATACCGCCTCGGGAACCTTGAAGCTGCAAGATTCGGCTATTGTTGAATCTAGAGGCTTGCAATGTCTGTTGTATGCTGTGGCCGCTAACCAATCGGTATATACCTCTCAGTATGAGATGTTGCAAGAGGCTAAAAGGATGGGGTTCTTGGTGCCTGAAACCGCAAAGAGATGTAGATCTCTTGGAGAGATTATAGTGTTTATTGAGCAATGGGAACACTTGAGATCTTCGTTGCCATACGAAATAGATGGTGTGGTAATTAAGGTAGACGATATAAGCCTTCAAGAGCGTTTAGGCTATACAGCAAAGGCTCCTAGATGGGCTATGGCTTATAAATTTAAAGCCGAACAAGTAATGACACGTCTAGAATCGGTAAGCTATCAAGTAGGCCGCACAGGAGCGGTTACCCCTGTTGCTAATTTAAACCCGGTTTACCTGGCGGGAACAGTGGTTAAGCGCGCCTCATTGCACAATGCGGATCAAATAGAGAAGCTCGATTTGCATATTGGGGATACAGTCTATCTAGAGAAAGGAGGGGATATTATTCCAAAAGTTATATCCGTAGAGCTAACCAAGCGAATACCAGGTGCACTTGCTGTCCGTTTCCCTGAGCACTGTCCTGAATGTAAGGCTACACTGGTAAGAAAAGAAGGTGAGGCGCTGCATTATTGTTTGAATGAAGATCAATGTCCTCCGCAAATAATCGGGCGTATTCAGCACTTCTGTTCGCGAAAGGCTATGGATATTGAGGGGATAGGAGAAGAAACCGTTGCTCTACTTGTAAACCATCGGCTTATTGAAAATAGTGGAGATCTCTACCAACTGACCCCAGAGCGTCTTCAAGGTATTCCGCGTTTAGGCGAGCTCTCAATTGCTAATCTTTTAGAAGGTATCGAGAAAAGCAAGGTTCAGCCATTCGATAAAGTACTGTTTGGATTGGGTATTCGCCATGTAGGCGAAACCGTTGCTAAAAAACTGGCTAAAGCATTTTTCTCACTCGAGCAGTTGAAGCAAGCTACGCTCGAATCGTTAGTCGCTGTTGAGGATGTTGGCGAACGCATTGCGCAAAGTGTATTTAGCTATATGAGAGACCCAAAAAACGAACCTATTCTAAAGCAGTTAAAAGTAGCTGGTTTGAACCTAGAACTAAATGAGATGGCTGAAATGACAGGATCAAAATTGGCCCATCAAAAAATTGTTGTTTCAGGGGTGTTTGAACGCTATTCAAGGGACGAGATTAAGCAGCTTATAGAGCGCAACGGGGGGCAAATTATGGGCAGTATCTCATCAAAAACAGACTTGATCGTAGCTGGCGATCAAATGGGCCCAAGTAAACGAAAAAAAGCAGAAGAGCTAAGTATATCCATTATCTCAGAAAAACAATTGCTTGAACTGTTAGGTTTGTGACGTTTTATATAAAAGCTGTTATATAGGGCTGTTAAGAGGTGTTGTAGTCGGTATTTGCTCAGGTCTCTGAACTATTTGCATCTAAATTTGCAAAAGTTAAACGATAACGCTCATGCAATTAAGTGGTCTCGGTGTTGCCCTTATTACTCCCTTTGATCAAGATGGAAATCTCGATCTTTTCGCTTTAGAGGAATTAGTCGACTCATTGATTGTCTCCGGGGTAAATTATTTAGTTGTTCTTGGAACTACCGCAGAAACGTCAGTTTTGTCTCAAGAAGAGAAAGAACGTGTTAAAGCTTCGGTTATAGCAGCCAATGCAAAGCGTGTTCCTTTGATTCTCGGATTAGGATCGAACGACACCAGAGCACTGTGTGACGCGGTCAAAGAGGTAAATGCAAGTGATTTTGACGCCTTATTGTCGGTAACCCCTTACTACAACAAGCCAAATCAAAGAGGACTGCTGGCCCACTACAAAGCTCTTTCTCAGGTATCAGAGCTTCCAATTGTTCTGTATAATGTTCCGTCTCGAACTGGGGTAAACTTGCTGCCAGAAACCACGCTAGAACTAGCTGCTTCAAGTAAGGTTTTTATCGGAATAAAAGAGGCTTGTGGTGATAGGCAACAAATAGGTCGGCTCATCGAACACGCCCCAAAGGGTTTTGAGGTAGTTTCTGGAGATGACTTAACCGCAGTTGAATCTATTTTGATGGGTGCTTCAGGGGTTATTTCAGTTGTTGGACAGGCATTGCCTGCGCATACTTTAGCCGCAGTAACGGCTGCACTAAGAAAAGAACAGGATTTGGCCTTATCTCTTAATGCCTCTATGACTGCGCTTGTTCAATTGCTTTTTGAAGAAGGAAATCCCGCAGGTGTTAAAGCCTTACTTTCTTTAATGTCTGACATTAAGAGTACGGTTCGCTTGCCTTTGGTTGAAGCCTCAAATGATCTTCAGTTTAGACTTGCACAGGAATTGGACATTCTTAAAGCAATTACCGTTTAAAAGTTTAATTTTGACGGCATGAAATTGAGGTTCTTAACGCTTTTTACTGTTGCCATTTTCGCGCTCACATCGTGTAGTGAGTATCAGAAGGTATTGAAAGAAAATAACCTGAGCGAAATGTATGAGCTCGCCAATCGCTATTACGAAGAGGGCGATTACATTAGAGCAAAGCGGCTGTATGAGATCATCGCTCCTAAATATGCAGGAAGACCTCAAGGCGAACGTTTGAGTTATTTTTTTGCTGACGCTCAGTTCAAGACCAAAGCGTATTACTTATCAAGCTATCAATTTGAACGATTCATAAAAGCGTATCCCTCTAGCGACAAAAGGGAAGAAGCTAGTTTCTTGGAGGCTGAAAGTTACTATTTCATGAGCCCGCGATACAGTCTCGACCAAACCGATACCGATAAGGCGCTTGAAAAACTGCAAAACTTCATTAATAGTTACCCAAATTCAGAATATTTTAATCGGGCTAATGAACGCGTTCAAGAGCTCAAGATTAAAAAAGAACAAAAGGCGTTTGAAATTGCTAAGCAATACGATATGTTGGGTGAGTTTAACCTTCCAGTTCTGTTCTCGGCAATTAAGTCGCTAGATAATTTTATACTTGAATTTCCGGGTTCAATGTTTAGAGAAGAGGCCCTCTTTATCCGAATAAAATCAGCTACTATTCTCGCCGAAAACTCTACCACAAATCGAATGGCAGCTCGTTACGAAGAAGCGTTGTCGTATTATAAAGACTTTAGAAAATACTATCCGACCTCAAAATTCGACAAAGAAGCTGAATATTACTTTGCTAAGATCCAAAACGGAATAGAATTCGTAAATTCGCTGAATTAAATCATGGCTATTTTGAAAGATACTAAAGCTGCTATTACCACGAAAACATTCGATAAGAATGTTTTAGACCAAAAAACGTCTAATATTTACGAGGCCTTGTCTATTATTGCCAAGCGTTCTGTGCAAATTAATGCGGAGATCAAGAAAGAGTTAGTAGACAAGCTCGAAGAGTTTGCAACCTATACAGACAGCCTTGAAGAGGTGTTTGAGAATAAAGAGCAAATAGAGGTTTCTAAATTCTACGAAAAGATGCCTAAGCCGCACGCGATAGCGATAGAAGAGTGGCTTAATGATCGCATTTACTATAGAAACACGCTTTCTGAAGAGTAAATAACTATTTATGCTTGCGGGAAAAAATGTTCTGCTTGGTGTTACTGGCGGAATCGCCGCATATAAAACAACCTTTCTAGTTCGGCTGCTCATACAGCAGGGAGCTAATGTGAAGGTGATCATGACACTTTCGTCAAAGGAATTTGTAACTCCCCTTACCCTTAGTACGCTTAGTCAGAATCCAGTTTACTTCGATTTTATTGACGAAAAAGACGGTGAGCTTCGCTGGAACAATCACGTTGAGCACGCCAAATGGGCTGACCTCTTGATTTTAGCCCCGCTGACTTCGAATACCTTAGCAAAGATGGTTTCTGGAGCCTGTGACAACCTACTATTGGCTACCTATATGTCTTCGAACTGTCCGGTATTTGTGGCTCCGGCCATGGACTTGGATATGTATGCGCATCAATCTACTAAGCAGAATTTAGCTGAATTAACAAAGAGAGGAGTTCATGTTATTCAGGCTGAATCCGGATTTTTAGCTTCAGGCCTAGAAGGAGAAGGACGCATGGCTGAGCCTCAAACAATTGTTGATCGGGTTCACACTCAACTAAGAGCCGAGGCCTTACTCTATGGGAAAAAGGTGCTGATTAGCGCAGGCCCAACTAGAGAAGCTTTTGATCCCGTGCGATTTCTTTCGAACTATTCAACTGGGCTTATGGGATATGAGCTAGCCCTAAGGGCGTACGAACTCGGGGCAGAAGTGATAGTGGTTAGTGGACCTGTTGAACCTATCACATTACCCCATTCTGTGCGCAGGATAGCGGTTGAATCAGCTGAGCAAATGTATACGCAGGTCATGAATCACTTTGATGGGGTAGATTTTTTTATTTCGTCAGCCGCTGTAGCCGACTATACCTTTTCAGAGGTACACCCCCAAAAATTAAAGAAAGAAGAAAACACGCTCGTTTTAACGCTGCAACGAACAAAAGACATCCTTCGAGAGCTCTCCTCGCGAAAAAAGCAACAAAGGGTCATCGGGTTTGCGCTTGAAACCGATTCAGACCTGTCAAAGCCCTTAGCTAAGTTGCAATCAAAATCACTAGATGCCATAGTGTATAACACGCTTAGCGATGCAGGAGCAGGGTTTGGAACTGACACGAACAAGGCTACCGTATTTTTTGCGGACCAAAGCCAAATAGAGATCCCGTTGCAATCGAAAAGGTCTATGGCTAGTGCACTGTGGACTCATTTTAGTGACAAATGGCTCTGAGAACGTTAATCATTTCATCAGTTTTAATGAGTTTTGGATTATGGTCTAACGCTCAAGGTATAGAATCTGTGGTAAGGGTGATTAACCGCACACAGAACAGATCATTTGAAGCTAATTACCGGACGCTTGAGCGCGACTTATCGCGATTGATCAATCAAACGCAGTGGGATTCAACAGTAGGAATTTCGAGAAAACCTAAGGTGTCACTGAATATGACCTTATCGGTCGTAAATCACAGCGATCAAGCGTTCAAGACTATGCTTCTGGTAGAGCTATTTAAAATTTATGGTAGTGGAGATAAAGTGCTTTTGTTTAGGTGGGTAGAGCAGCCGCTGGTGTTTTCATACGTTCCATTTGAGCCCTTGATTTTTAACAAAAATAATTTGTCTTCTAACCTAGTGGCACACGCAGCCTTTTTCGCCTACTTGGCATTAGGATTTAATGAAGACACCGAAAAGTTAATGGGCGGAACTCCGTTTTACCGTCAAGCCGAAGATATAGTTGTTCGCATGCAATCTACTTCTAATTCAGGATGGGAAATGAGGCGCAGTGGAAGTTCAAAGTACCGCTTGATTTACGAACTTTTACAAAAGCCTTATTATCCTGCTAGGGAGTTTTTATTTGACCTTCATACGGGTTGTTTAGCCTCAGGTCAGCGAGATACAGATCAATACACTGAATGCCTGCTGCATATCACTCGGCAACTAAAGGAGACTGACATTGGCCTAGACAATTCTTTGCTCATGCAGCGGATTCAAGAATCAAATAGGGCTATTTTTGACTAGATTCACTATTGCTTTGGTCTTGCTGAACTTATTTTGCACTGTACTCTAGGTATCTTTACTGAAAGAATGTTCATTCATGCTTAGTTCACTTCACATAAAAAATTATGCGCTTATCGATGAGGTGTTTATCGATTTTAGTCCAGGATTGAATGTGATCACAGGGGAAACCGGGTCGGGTAAGTCAGTGGTTATGCAAGCGCTTCAACTCGTTTTAGGTGCTAGGGCAGAGGGTGTTAGTTTTTTTGACCCCGAAAAAAAGTGCATTATAGAACTCAATGTGAAAATTGATTCTACCTATAGGAACTGGTTTGAAGCCAACGATTTAGACTACGATCAAGATTGCTTCATACGCAGAGAACTTTCAAAACAGGCCAAATCAAGACTGTTCATCAACGATACCCCGATTAAACAGTCTGTACTGAACAGTTTAACGGATGAGCTGCTATCGTTTCACTCGCAACACGAATCGTACGGGTTTTTAAAGCCTGCAGAACAGTTTCAACTAGTAGACGAATTCGCAGCTAATAAAGACTTATTAACGGCGTACAAAGAGCTGCATTCAGCTTATAAGCGCGTATCTGATGAATGGGAAAAGCTCAGCAGTAAATCGGACGAGTTTGAAAGAGAGTGGGCGTATCAATTGCACTTGAAGAAAGAGCTCGATGAGTTGAACCTCGATCAAATAGATCAAGAATCACTCGAGCAGCAGTTCAATATGTACAGTCAGTCTGAAAAAATCGTCGCTCTAATTGGCGAGCTGAACCAAAAGTTTGAACTGGAGCCTTACGGTTTAATTGACCAACTTCGATCGATTCAGCGCTTACTTTCCGAATTACAACGAATTTCACCCATCTTTTTAAATCTGTTTGAACGTATACAGGCCATTATTGTCGAATCTCAAGACATTTCGGACGAGTTGCAGAGCGCTTTAGATGCAGTGGCAATAGACGCGAATGAGTACGAGGAGATTAGTCTGCGACTTTCGGAGTTGCACCGACTTCAAAAAAAGCACGGAGTAAGCAATTGTGAAGGGCTTATCGAAAAGCGCGATGCGTTGTCGAAGAATTTAGGCACTGATCAGCATTTTCAAGATCGCATAAACGGGCTAGAGAAACAGCTTGTTGAATTGAAAAATCAGCTGCTACCATTGGCTAAAGAGCTATCTAGTAATCGAAAAAAAGCCGCTCAAGAACTAAGTGCTACTATTGAAGAGGTGTTGTCTTCTTTAGAAATGCCAGCCGCACAATTAAAGATTGATGTGGTGCAAAGAGATGCTTTTTTGACCACCGGTACCGATGAGGTTTTATTTAAGTTTCAAGCTAACAAAGGAGCTGAATTACTCGATTTAAAACAGGTTATTTCAGGGGGGGAGCTTTCGCGATTGGCATTAGCTATACAGTACATTAAAGGGAAATCAAAGGCTATACCTACTCAGGTTTTTGATGAGATTGATACCGGGGTATCTGGTGAGGTGGCCGAACGTGTGGCCCAGTTATTTGAGCTTATGGGAAAACGGCATCAGCTTTTGGTTATTACCCATTTGCCGCAGGTTGCAGCCAAGGGCTCGCATCATTTGAAAATAGTCAAAACCGAGGCCTCCGGTCGTTCATTTACTAAAGTCATGAAGCTCAGTTCAGCTGAGCGCGAACGTGAGATTGCTTCTATGATTGAAGGCAAAAACCCTTCTCAGACGGCAATTAGTCATGCAAGAACACTATTGGCAAAGCGTTAGTAAAGGAGCTATTCTTGCTATATTTGAATGTATTAAAAACACATAGATGAATTATAACTTATTAAAAGGAAAAAGAGGTATTATCACTGGCGCATTAGACGCTAATTCTATAGCTTGGAAAACAGCGGAACGGGTTCATGAAGAAGGAGGGTCTTTTGTGCTGACTAATGCACCGATAGCCTTGAGAATGGGAGAATTAAATGCGTTAGCCGAAAAAACAGGGGCATTGGTGATTGCTGCTGACGCGACCTCCACAGAAGACTTAGCAAGCCTCATAGCAGAGTCTGTTCAACACTTAGGCGGAAAACTTGACTTTGTATTGCACTCTATTGGAATGTCTGTAAATGTTAGAAAAGGAAGGCACTATACAGACGAGAACTACGACCTTACGACAAAGGGTTGGGACGTTTCAGCACTCTCTTTTCACAAACTACTGCAACAGCTGTATAAACTCGATGCCATGAATGAGTGGGGCAGTGTATTAGCGCTAACGTATATGGCTGCTCAGCGAACTTTCCCGGATTACAACGATATGGCCGATAATAAGGCTTACCTTGAATCTGTGGCTCGAAGTTTTGGCTATTTCTTTGGCAAGGAAAAGAAGGTTCGTGTAAATACCATTTCACAATCTCCAACGGTAACCACCGCCGGAAAAGGGGTTAAAGGTTTTGATGCCTTCTTGAATTATGCAGAGAAGATGTCTCCACTTGGAAATGCTTCTGCAGATGAATGTGCCGATTATGCGGTTACACTCTTCTGCGATTTGACGCGAAAAGTAACCATGCAAAATCTCTTTCACGACGGAGGATTCTCATCAACCGGCGTAAGTCAAGAAATTGTAGACTTGTTTTCGGATCACTAATCTCTGAGGATAAAAAACCTGTACCAATGGGTAAACTTGTTCATCTTTACTCCATTGTTGTTCCGGTGTACAATCGGCCAGAAGAGTTGAAGCTATTGCTAGATTCGATTGCTATACAGCAGAGTGAAAAAGATTTTGAAGTCGTTGTGGTTGAAGACGGCTCTCAGCTTAGTTCGAAACAGGTTTGTGAACAGAGTCCAATCTTTTCAAAGATCACCTACCTAGAAAAGTCAAATTCTGGGCCCGGTTTAAGTAGAAACTACGGAATGATGCGTGCTAAAGGCGATTATTTCATCATTCTGGATTCAGATTGCATTCTACCCCCGAATTACCTGAGCGAGGTGGATAGAGAGCTCTGTACTCAGTACGCCGATTTTTTTGGCGGGCCTGACGGGGCCTTAGCTTCGTTTACGCCTGTACAGCAAGCAGTTAACCTTGTGATGACCGCTACCTTAAGCACAGCTGGAATACGAGGCGGGAAGCCCAACTATTTCGAGCCCAGGAGCTTTAATATGGGTCTTTCTAGCGAGATGTTTAAGGCCACTGGAGGTTTTGGCACAATTCATCCGGGTGAAGATCCAGATTTAGTCATGAGAGCCTGGAAATTGGGCTATAAATCACGCCTTTTTTCAAACGCCATCGTCTACCATCAACGCAGAATACAGTTTTCATCTTTTTTTAAACAAGTGTTTAAGTTCGGCAGTGTGAGGCCTATTCTTGAAGTGCTACATCCAGAATTTAAACGACTCATTTTTAAAGGCCCCTCAATCTTTTTAATCTACTTGAGTACTGTAGTTGTCCTATGTGTAAGCATGCTTCTAGGTCAAACTAGCCTTCAGTTCACAACACTTCTATGTGCACCTTTAGTTGTTTATTTAGGCCTCTTTAAGCTTCAATTGATCTATAAGACCCGATCGATCAAGTTAACCTCTCTTGCGATTTTAGCCTTTTTTATTCAGATGAGCGGTTACGGTTTGGGGTATATGAGGTCCTCCGTTCTGCTCGCATGGAACAGAAATAAAAACATTGAAACTCTATTTCCTCATCTCTTTTTTAATCCCATAAAGAAAGGTCAGTAGTATGCGCGAACTCCAATTAAAGCAATTCGTATACTTTCTCCTTTTGGCCACTGTAATTTGGTTTTTTAACCACTTGAGCAAACCGTCGACTGTTTCTACCGTTGTTAAGGCTCGTTTTTCGCAGACTCCTGATTCTCTAACTCTCTTAAGCAATGCGCCATTTGATATACCTGTTCGCGTAACAGCCACAGGCTTTAGATTGCTTTTTACGTTTACTTCTAACAAACCTTATGACATACCATTGGATCAAATCGCTGTTGAAAACGGCATTTATTTTTTAGCCCCCGAATATATAGAAAGCGCTTTGCAATCTGCCTTTTCAGAGTCTCTTACGTTAGTTCGAGCATCGATTTTACCTAAACAGGTAGACGTTGCATTGCTTTCATCAAAACGTGTACCTGTTGTGTCTCAGGTGATCACTTCATTTAGGCCTAACCACATTGCTATTGACTCTGCGTCTATTGAGCCGAGTACCATAGAAGTTAGAGGGGTAAAGTCGGTAATTGAGCACTTAGACAACGTATACACCAAGGTTGTGCGTTTAGAAGACATACACGAGTCGGTGGCCATTGATTTGCCGCTTGAGCAGCCCGATAATAGTTTGTATAACTATTCCTCAAATTCAGTGCATTACAGCCTGAATGTGACCCGATTTTCAGAGAATACTTTCGAGCTACCAATAACCGTTCGTACTGATAAACGGTCATTTCGATTGCTACTATTTCCAGATAAGGTAACCTTGGTATGTAAGGCTTCTACTGAACGCTTAAAGACACTAAAAGCAGACGATTTTGAGGTGTCTGTTGATTTTGATGCTTCTTCAATGAGACATCCCAGCGATCCGTTAAAGCTTAAATTGACCCGTGTTCCCGATGGTATTTTTCAAGTGTTAGTATTGACAGATTCTGTAAACTATATTATCGAGCCCTTATGAAAAAGATCGCTGTAACGGGAGGTATTGGATCGGGTAAATCTTATGTATGTGATCTTATAGCATCCAAGGGTTTTCCTGTTTTCAACTCGGATAGTTGGGCTAAGGATTTGATGGTTTCTGACGTGCAATTAAAACGCGCTATTGAGCAGCTCATTGGAGATGAGGCTTATCAATTAGATCAAGATCATAACATACGAATTAACCAGGCCTATATTGCTTCGAGAATATTTGGGCAAGCAGCATTGAGGCTGCAGCTTGAGCAGCTTGTACATCCGGTGGTTCGAATGGCATTTGAACAGTGGGTCACGGAGCAAACTACGGCACTGGTTTTTCAAGAATCCGCCCTCATATTGTCTACAGAATACTACAAAAATTTCGATGCCATTGTATTGGTGTCTTGCTCTGACGAGCTTCGAATTAGTCGAGTAATTCAGCGCGATAACGTCGATCGCATGACCGTGATTTCGAGAATGAAGGCTCAACCAGACTTTGAATCTCTTTTAGACCGGGTAACTCATGTCATCCATAACTCCGGTGATCAATCGCTTGAAGATCAAGTGGAGGCCTTGATTGTTGATTTGATCGGTCATTCGGATTTATAGATGCAACGCCCTAATTTTATAGGAGACAACTAACGTTTTAGGGTATGAATAGAAATGGGCTTTTTGCGACAATTGGATTGATGACGATTGCTCTATTGGGTTCTATACTCGTGCAGGGTTATTGGATTAAACTTTCACTGGAAAGTCGTTCTGAGGAATTTTCAACGGCTATGATTGATGTGATTGAGCATGCTACAGACATCATTGAAGAGCGAGAGCGCAATGATTACTACTCTAAGCTAGCCGTACTTATTGACAGTGTTGGGGCGCCTAAGTCTACTCAAATTCGCAACTTTTTTTTTGTTGACCGCAGCTTAACCAACGATGAAATTATTTTTTATTCACACGGTATTTTAGAGCAGGGTTACGATGTCGCTACTAGTGCACTTCCCGGATTTAGACAATTAAACAATAGCGACACTACCCGAATTATCAATTTTACTTCGAGAAGAAGTCAGAAAACGTTTAGGCCATCCTCGTCTCTAGACGGGTCGGCGGTTACATTAGAGCCCATTGATGTAATTGATAAGATCGGTGGGCTGAGCAGTATTGAAAAGGCACAATACGAAGATGTATTCATGGAGGCCGCCAAACTCACACCTATACATCAACGAGTGTCGGAGTCTGAGATACGTTTTGTTTTGGATAGAGAAATGCAAAAACGTGGAATCAAAGGTGACTTTGAGTTCGGCGTAGAGCGTTTGGCTTATCCCACTTCAGTAAAGTCTGCAGCATACGACTTTGCCGTAAGGCCAAGCTTTTCTGTTCCCTTGTTTAAGGATAGCGAAGGTTCAAGCGCCTATACCCTAAACGTAATAATCCCCAACAGAGACGCGCTAATTTGGAGAGATGTTATTGGGCTAGTTGTGATTTCTATTTTTTTCACCCTTATCATCTTGGTGGCGTTCAGTGTAGCCCTGCACCAGCTCTTTACACAGAAAAAAATAGCTGAAATAAAAACAGACTTCATCAACAATATGACGCATGAATTTAAGACCCCGATTGCTACGATTAATCTCGCCGTAGAAGCGCTTAAGGTGACTTTTAATTCAGGCAAGGCGCATTCAGAAACTTTCGACCGTTACGTAAAAATGATAAAGGATGAGAATAAGCGGATGAATGCACAAGTAGAAAATGTTCTTCAAATATCCCAGTTAGAAAAGGGGCAGTTAACTATTGAAAGAGAACAAGTTGATCTGCATGATGTGATCGATGAAGCAGTAGAGCGCGTCAAATTATTTGTTGCCGATCAAAATGGCACAATAATTGTTAATAAAGAAGCAGTTCATGGAAAAATTTGGGGAAATGCAATGCATTTAATCAATGTCTTTGTGAATATACTAGATAATGCCCTTAAATACGCTGATGCAGAACGTGCATTACGCATAGAGGTTAAAACGCAAAACATCAACAGAACTGTGGTAGTTACGGTAAAAGATAATGGAAAGGGAATGAGTCGATCTTCTTTGAAGCACATTTTCGAAAAATTTTACCGTGAGAACACTGGAAATCTTCACAACGTTAAAGGACATGGCTTGGGTCTTGCCTATGTGAAGCAAATTATTGAGGCACATTCTGGTGAAATTCATGTAGACAGCGAAAAGGGCGTAGGAACTGAATTTTCAATTAAACTCAATTTACACTAGTTATCATGGGTGATGCTAATCGAATTTTACTAGTAGAGGACGATCCTAACTTTGGAATTGTGCTTAAAGATTACTTAGGCTTAAATGGCTTTG
>JAURFJ010000020.1 GCA_030834365.1 Flavobacteriaceae bacterium
CTTGGCTTCTTACGCGCAGCCTTGAAACCCTGCACGTGCGCATGGATTACCAAACCAAAAACGCCTCTCAAATTGCTGCCTATTTGGAGCAGCACGAGAAGGTGACACGCGTTTATTTTCCGGGACTGGCTTCGATGGGTGCGCGTCAAAATGCGATTTATGCGAATCAATGTAAGGCACCAGGAGCCATGATTAGTTTTGTGGTTAAAGGAGATGAGGCGGGAGCGTTTAAATTTTTGAATGCCCTTAAATTGATCAAATTAGCCGTGAGCTTGGGCAGTAATGAGAGTCTTGCGCAGCACCCATTTTCTATGACACACGCAAACGTTCCCGATGAAGAGAAAATCAGCACCGGCGTCGCTCTTGGATTGGTACGCCTTAGTGTAGGGATCGAACATGCCGAGGATTTAATAGCAGATCTCACTCAAGCGTTGGAAAAGGTCTGAAAGCCTTAAGTGTCTGCGAGCTGTAGCATCACCTGAATGAACCGATCGATTTCTTCTGTTGAGGTGAATACGTTTGGGGTGATGCGGCATCCGTCTACCCCTGCACCTTCTATGGCTACGGTAAAAATTTGATAATCATCCATAAGCCTGCGCGCGAGTTCAGAGGCGCGCATATGCGTTAATCCGACATTGCCTATACCCGCATACCGTTCTTTCTGAGCAGGCGTGTTGATGCGGATGTTCGGATGGTCTCTAAGGGCCTCCATCCAACGCGAGGCCAGTGCCCTCAGACGCTCTTCTTTTCGTTGCGGACCAAGTGCCTGGTAATAGGTGATCGCATTTTCAATGGCTAAATCGTGATAAACCGGGTGCGTGCCCTGGTGCCCAAAGCGCTGAATGCCCTCGGTCATCAGATAATCTTCAGTGAAAAGTGGCCAAAGCGTTTTTTGGTGTTTCGGGTCGATGTATAACAACCCACAGCCCAGTGGTGTGGCCAGCCATTTATGCAGACTTGATCCATAGTAATCACAATTCAGGTCCTCAATTTTGAAGTCAAAATGACCTATGCAGTGCGCTCCGTCTACCAGTACTTCTATGCCGTGACTATGGGCCATGTCACAAATCTTTTTGATAGGTAAGATGTGCCCTGTGATGTTCACCATGTGTGACACCAAAATGAGCCTTGTCTGTGGTTGAATCAAGTTTTCATACTGGGCAACGATGACCTCATCACTCTGGGGATGCATGGGAATGTCAAGATTCGTGATTGCAAGATCAAAGCGCTCTGCCACCTGACGAATCATTTGTTGCATTGCTCCGTATTCTTGATTGGCAAAGATGATGTGATCTTTGGCCTTCCAGGGGATTCCCTTAATTGCTGTATTTAATGATTCGGTGGTATTGCGCGTCAGAATGAGGCTATCCGCTGAACAGCCCGCGATCTGCGCCAAAGCATGTAACAAGCGCTTTTTGTCGGGAAACTGATCGTTGCGCATGTAATGAGATCCGCGCAGGTTGATCGTTTCAATATGTTGTTTTAAAGCTTCGAGCGTAGGTCGCGGGATGATATTGTAGTAGCCACTCTCAAGGTTGATGTATGCATCAGTTAAGGTGTAGTCAGCGCGTACCTTATTCCAAAAATCTGCATCAGAGGTGGGGTCTTCAAGCCACGACGGAAGCCATTGAAGTTCTGTTCCGAGTCCGAGGCTGCCGAGTCCGACTAACTGTAAGAAGCTGCGCTTGTCCATAAATTGGGGGTGTTTGAATAGTGCTCGTTTTCAATTAGTTGCTATATTAACTAAATCAACTGATTTATAACCAATTATGAAACAAATAGCCCAAACTTTTACGGTACTCATGAGCGGATTATTAGCCTTAGCGAGCTGCGCCAACCCTTCGCCAATGATCACGATTACCTATGATGAATCTTTAGGAACCGACGGATTTGATGGTCGATTGCTTGTTCTAGTCGCCACCGACAGCGAACGTGAACCGCGTTTTCAAATCAATGATTCAGACCAAACCGGAATCGTTTTTGGAGTCGATGTAGAAAACTGGATGCCAGGAGAAACTATTTCTATTGATCCAAGCACGTTCGCCTATCCGGTAGGAAGTGTTGCTGATATTCCATCCGGAACCTATACCGTACAAGCCCTGTTGCACAAATACGAAACCTTCAATCTTTCTACCGGACACACGGTCAAGCTACCCATGGACCAGGGTGAAGGACAGCATTGGAATATAAGCCCTAAAAACATCTACAGCATTCCTGTTCAGGCCACGCTAGGAAGCGGTTCTTCGGCGGCATTGAATATTACCGAAGAGATACCGCCCATTGAGCCCGTGGAAGATTCTGAATACATCAAGCATATCAAGATACAGAGTGAGTTACTTACTGAGTTTTGGGGGCGCCCGATGCACCTGCAGGCGAATGTTTTAGTGCCTCACGATTTTGATCCTAATAGCGATACGCAGTATCCACTTATGATTTTTCACGGTCATTTTCCGGATACCTTCGGAGGATTTAGAACCGAGCCGCCAACTGCAGACCCTGACGACGGTGTCTTCACTAGTCGATTTGGCATAACCGGTTACGAGTATATTCAGCAAAAGGAGGCCTATGATCTATATCAGCAGTGGACGGCTGAAGACTTTCCGCGCTTTATTGCAATTGAAATCCAGCATCAGAATCCATATTACGACGATTCGTATGCTGTTAATTCGGCCAATCTTGGTCCTTACGGGGACGCCATTACCTACGAGCTTATTCCGCATATCGAAAAGCTATACAACGGCGTAGGAGAAGGTTGGGCACGCTTTGTGTACGGAGGATCCACCGGCGGATGGGAAGCCTTGGCGGTACAGGTCTTCTATCCCGAAGAGTACAACGGCGCCTTTGCGGCTTGCCCAGACCCGATCGATTTTAGAGCCTATACCGCAGTAAATCTGTACGAAGACGAAAATGCGTATTACACCGACGGTCCTTTTAGAAAGACCTTGAGACCGGGGATGAGAGACGGTAAGGGAATGCTCAAATCAAGCCTTCGCGATATGAATTATCGCGAATTGGCGTTAGCGACCAATGGGCGTTCAGGCGATCAATGGGACATTTGGCAGGCTGTTTATTCTCCAGCCGGGGAGAACGGATACCCCAAACCGATCTGGGACAAGCTCAGCGGAGATATTGACAAAGAGGTAGCTGAGTACTGGAAAGAAAACTACGACTTGCGCTACATCATGGAGCGCGATTGGGACAAGCTTGGCCCAGATTTGCAGGGTAAAATCTTCTTGTATTGCGGAGATATGGATAATTATTACCTGAACAACGCGGTCAAATTGACTGAAGAATTTCTTGAAAGCACCACCAACCCCTATTACGCAGGAGAAGTAGATTACGGAGACGGCGCAGAGCACTGCTGGAATGGAGATCAGGAAAACCCTAACTACATCTCTCGCTTGCGATACAACACCATGTATTTACCCAAAATTACCCAGCGTCTCAAGGAGACCGCGCCTAAAAACAACCGTTTAAAAAATTGGAACCTAAACTAAGATGAAGCAACCATTTCTTATAGCAGCGGCCTTTGCATTTTCGGTAATACTGCACGCCCAAGAGACTACCCAGAAACAGGTCGAAGAGGTTTTTGAGGCTTCGATAGACGCTACGCGTTTTAAAACCCACTTGCAAAAATTAACCGAACGCCCGCACGTCGCGGGTAGCGCTACCAATGAGGCTGTTCAGCGCTATATGGCTTCGGTGATGGAGTCTGCGGGGCTAGAGGTAGCATCTTATCCGTACGATGTTTATTTACCTTCAACTCCGGGAGAATCGTTCATTGAGATTGTCACCCCGGTGCGTCAGACGATAACCCAACAAGAAGATATTCTTGAAGAAGATCCGTTCTCTTCAGACGAATTGTTGTGGAAGGGGTGGAACTCTTTCTCAGGAAACGGAGACGTCACTGCTGAGGTGGTTTACGTCAACTACGGTACTCGAGAAGACTTCGAAATGCTCAAAGAATTAGGTGTTTCAGTTGAAGGAAAAGTAGCTTTAGCCCGATACGGCGGAAATTTTAGAGGCTATAAAGCCAAGTTCGCCGAGGCCAATGGAGCTGCCGGGTTACTCATCTATTCAGACCCCAAGGACAATGGCTATGCGCGAGGATTGGTCTATCCTGAAGGGCCTTATTTCAACGCCTCAACCATTCAACGCGGTTCTCTGCTCACTGTGGATTTCACAGGTGATCCGCTTACCCCTTTTGAGCCGGCCCTTCCGCTTGACGGAAAGAAGAAGGTCAAAAGGCTTAATCCCTCTGAGGTGGGTTTGCACACTATACCCGTTTTGCCCATCGCCTATGGTGAGGCCCAGAAAATAATGAGTCAGATGACCGGGGCTGCGGTGCCTCTGGCCTGGCAAGGAGGGCTTCCGTTTACCTACCGCCTTGAGGGTGGATCACATTTGAAGGTACGGGTTAAGGTCGATCAGACGATCAATTACACCCGTGTAGCGAATGTGGTGGGGACCCTTAAAGGAGCCGAGTTACCCGATGAATGGATCATCTTAGGCTGTCATTTTGATGCATGGGGATTCGGTGCCACCGATCCAAATAGCGGCACCGCCATGCTATTAAGTCTGAGTGAAAGCCTCGGAAAATTAGCGGCGCAAGGGCACCGCCCGAAGCGATCGATCATGATCGCGCATTGGGATGCTGAAGAACACGGCGTGATTGGTTCGTCTGAATGGGTAGAACAACTCAGCGATGAACTAGGGGCCAAGGCCATTGCCTATATGAACTTCGACGGAGGAGTTTCTGGGAAGAATTTCGGCGCATCGGCTTCGCCCACCTTGAAAAAACTCATCACCGAGGCTTCAAAGGCGGTGGATTATCCGTATACCGATCAATCGCTTTATGAATTTTGGAAGCGCGGAGCAGCCGAGCCATCGATCGGTAACCTGGGAGGCGGATCCGATCATATTGCCTTTTACATGCACGTAGGGGTTCCGTCTCTCAGCGGAGGTGCCGGAGGCCCGACTCCCTACCACTCAAACTACGACAGCTTTCATTACTACTCAACCTTTGTAGATCCTGAGTTTCAAATGGGTCCTACCATTGAGCATCTCGCCGGACTCATGGCATTGCGCTTGTCAAACCACTCCATTGTCGATTACGATGTTGCCCGCTACGCCACCGATTTGAAGCTGCATTTTGCTTCTGCAGAGAAGAAGGTTAAGGCATATGACCCCTCGTTTGAGGGGTTCGCTGCTTCGCAGCAATCATTAGCCACACTAGAAAATGCGGCACAAGAATTAGCCGCTGCGCTTGAGCAGGTAAACGTTCAGGGGATTTCAAAAAAGGCCCTGAAAGCGGTCAACGCTCAATTGATCGGCTTAGAAAAGAGTTTCATTGAAGACAAAGGGATGGATTACGGGTCTTGGTACCGATCGCTCTACGCTTCTACGGATCCTTTTAGCGGATACGCTTCGTGGATGCTTCCGGGTATTGAATACGAGGTCGCGTTAAAGCGCAGTGAAAACCTAAACGCTTGGGACGAGCGCTATGCTGCCGCCATCAACCGCCTTACCTCAAAGATGAATGCGCTTAAAGATTATTTGGGTCAGTTGTAGACCTTTATTGCGTCGCACCAGAGCCTTTCACGAATCTTCCTGGGAAGGCTCCTGTGTGTTCGGCATCTTTTAATACCTGCATTCCGTTCACCCACACATCGCTTACGCCTGTGGCGTATTGAAGGGGTTCATCAAAAGTAGCGTGATCGGTTACGGTCTCAGGATCGAAAAGCACCAAGTCTGCAAAGTATCCTGGCTGTAAAAGACCTCTCTTTTCAATGCCTAAGTTGGTGGCCGGCAGGTGCGATAATTTTCGAATCGCCTCTTCGAGTGAGATCAGTCCTTCATCTCTAGAAAATTTTCCTAACACACGAATGAAACTACCGAAAGCTCTCGGATGCGTTCTGAAATTCTTGGTGATGTCTGAATACGATCCTGCGTCGGAAGAGAACGATACCCAAGGAAGCTGAATCTTTTTGCGAATATTGTCTTCAGACATGCTGAAGTAAATGCATTGGATTCTGCTGTCGTCTTCAACGGCGAGATCTACAATCGTTTCTTCTGGAGGGGTCCCACGCTCTGCACTGACCTCTGCGATGGTTTTTCCGCGGTATTTCGCGTCCATCTCGGGCTTGTTGAATCCGACCATCAAGATGCCATCGGCAGGTTGCTCTTTGAGTTCTCTGCGGATATCTTCGAGTAATCTTGGACGTACTTTGGGGTCTTGCATGCGATTCATCCAGGCGCGGTGACCCCCTTCTTGCACCCATGTCGGAATGACTCCGGTGAGCCCGGTAGAGCTCGCATTGTAAGTATACATGTCTGCAGTAATTTGCAGCCCCTCTTCTTGAGCGCGGTCAACGCGTGCAATCACAGAATCTAGCAGGTGCCAATTCGATTGTCTTGAAGCCTTGAGGTGATAGATTTCGGCGGGCACCCCTGCCTCTCTGGCGACCGTGATAAGTTCGTCAAGGGCTTCTAGGATGGCGCGCCCTTCACTGCGCATGTGAGAAATGTACCGGCCGTTATAGGGCGCCGCAACCTTGTTCAAAAAAACTAATTCTTCGGTGTCAGCGTAGTCTGCAGGAGCATAAATGAGCGAAGAACCAATACCAATCGCTCCTTCTTGCATAGCGGTTTCGACAATTTCTTTCATCGCCGCGTATTCTTCTGCGGTTGCCTTTCTGTTCTCGTAGCCTACGGTTTGAACACGGACTGTAGTCGCACCGAGGTACGAAGCCACATTGGTAGAAACGCCGTTTTGTTCAAGGGCCATCATGGCGTCTCCGAAACTTTGATAGTCGTCTTCACCGGGTGTTCCGGTAGGACCAGGAGAACGGCCTTCACCAAAAACCTCGAGGGTTACACCTTGTTTAAGATCGCTTAATGAGCGTCCGTCTTCGAGCAGTACATCGTAGGCCCAGCTCAGCATATTGATAAACCCAGGGCTTAACACCTTGCCTTCTGCGTTCATTTCATCGGTAGCGGTGTAAGCGATTGGTGCTCCGACATAGGCAATGGTATCGGCATTCACTCCGACCATTCCGTTGTACCGCTGCTCGCCACTTCCATCGATGATGCTGGCGTTCGAGATAACTAAATCGAAGGCCTGAGGTTGGCTACATGAGACTGCTAGCGCAAGACTTAGAAGAAGGAGTAAACGATTCATAAGCAAGAGTTTAGAGTCTTAAAGTACTAAAAAGCAAAGTTGTAAAAGTGCTTTATGGAAAAAATCACGGTCAAGAGTATCTTTGAATGCAATGATGAAAGTTTTTCGAAATGAAGGATTATAACGCATTAGACCGCATACAAGTTATAGGCGATCGAGTTTTAGTAAAACCCAGAAAAGAATCTGAACGCACAGAAAGTGGATTGTATCTGCCTCCTGGAGTCAAAGAAAAAGAGAAGATTCAATACGGTTATATTGTGAAGTCTGGTCCGGGGTATCCCATACCGAACGCACCAGATGAAGGAGAACCCTGGAAGCTAGACAACGAAAAGGTCAACTATGTGCCGCTTCAGGTGCGCGAAGGAGATCTCGCAGTATTCTTGCAGCACTCCGCCTTCGAGGTTCAGTACAAGGGTGAGAAATATTTTATCGTTCCTCAGTCGGCCATTCTAATGATTGAACGCGACGATGACCTGTAGCGCATCATGAAGGTTTCTGTTGAACTGCGCTTAATTGAATCGAGAGCTGAGGTTGCTCAGCTCGAACTGTTTGCGGCTGAGATTTGGCGCGAGCATTATCCGTCTATCATTGGGCCCGCCAAGGTAGAATACATGCTTCAAAAGTTTCAAACTACCGAGGCACTCTTGGCCCAAATCAAAGAGGATATGCAGTTGTTCTGGATCGATGTCAAGGGAGAGCATGCCGGATACGCGGCCGTTAAACGACAAGAAAACAACTACCTTTTTGTCAGCAAATTTTATGTACATCAGCGTTTTAGAGGCATGGGAATTGGAAAATCTGCCATGAAGTTCTTAAGCGCAAAGGCCGCAGAAATGCATCTAGACGGATTAGAGCTAACCGTGAACAAGAACAATGATTCGGCGATCTCTTTTTATGAGGCCCTGGGATTTGAAAACATTCTCTCGCAAAGGGTGGATATCGGCGGCGGATTTTATATGGACGATTACGTGATGCGATTAGACGGAAGCATTTCGTAATTTGCGCCACCTAAAAACTGGAGAGGTGTCTGAGTGGTTGAAAGAGCACGCCTGGAAAGTGTGTATACGGGAAACTGTATCGGGGGTTCGAATCCCCCTCTCTCCGCACTAACCCTAAACCCCTTGCACGTAGTGTTTTATACTTACAGAGGCAAACAACTGAGCTTGCTTAAGTTGTTTGCCTCTGTAAGTATAAGAGTGCGCTGAAGCGCACAAGGAGTTTAGGGTTAGTGTTGGATCCCCCCACTGGGATCACGCGCGTTAGCGCGTAATCCCGTAAGATTTTTAGGGCATAGTTGAAATAAGATCCCAAAGATTACCATACATATCACGAAAGACAAGTACCCTTCCGTATGCTTCATCTCTAGGTCCATTTACGACCTCCACCTCATGATTGAGCAGATTGCGGTGAAAATCCTCGAAAGAATCGGTATAAAGAAAGAGAAAAACCCTTCCGCCTGATTGGTTTCCTATGAATTCCTCTTGAACGGAACCGCTCGCTTTAGCGAGGAGTACACGACACCCCTTTTCAGCGCCATTACTGCTACTCATTACCACCCATCGCTTAGTATCAGACAGTACGGTGTCTTCAATAAGACAAAACCCAAGAGCCGTTGAATAGTATGCTATAGCTTCATCGTAATCCCTAACCAGCAAGGCAATTTGTCCAATATAAGTATTCAATATCTAGTCTGTTTTCTAACTAGTGTAAGATAAGGGATCACACAAACTAATCCGGCTATAAAAAATAGCGCAGACACGTTCACTAAAGGAAGTTCAAAAAGCTCACTTAACATCCAGATGGTATTTGCTGTGAGCCATAATCCGAGTAATAGGTTTTCTATTTTTTTCATCCGCCCGCTCGAATAGGCGATCAAATAGAACGTGATAAGAATCGTAGGAATGGCAAATACCAACGATATGGTTTGCAGATAGGCCTTATAGCTCACGAAGTGAATGGCGGCGAACCACGAGGCATCTTTTACGATCCAAAGTGGAAAGTGTAGGCTTTCTAAAGCAGCTACACGATCTTGGGTAGAGAGCTTTTTTATATGATTCAGAATTAAATAATGGCTGAAAATAATTCAAAAACTGATTGGTTAGAAAGAAAAAACCAGTTAGTATTTGGTGGGTGGTTTCTTAAGGATAACAAACTCCTTAAACGTCTAACGCTCCCCTTGTTTGCTGGTTTTCGAAAGCTGAAAGCTGCGCATGGCCTCGCTAGGGGCGATGGTAAATTCAGTGTCTTTCCAAAAATCAGTAGGATACGATTCGGGCTGCTCAAGAACCGTTAGCGTTTTTTCGCCCTGTACTGAGGGGTCTACCGGTTCTATACCTTTTAAGATGTAGGTATATTCTTCAGTTTGGTTTAGCGCGAAATGAATGTCAAGATCTATTCGATTCACCTTTCGTCCCCCAATAAAGGCTTTGTGCTTTTCAATAAACGATAGCGGACGGTCAACCCCCACCTCGGTGTCTTGCTCGAGACGACCAAAATAAAAGCGGTAGCCCTTATCGTCGATCTTTTTGTAAAAGTACTGACCCTGAACTCGCGGCTCTCGGTAGGTGAAACCGAGCAGATTTATAGATTGCAGAGGCTTGTTGTTTACAAACTTAAATTGTAGAAGTCCCTTGTCTTCTTCACTGATCCAAAGCTCCCCATAGAATTCAGCCTTTGATTTTTCTTTAAAAGCTACCACGTGAATCCACTGATCTCGAAACAACGTGTAATCGATGAGTTGAAAGTCAAACCGCTTGGGCTTCTCAAAAACCGCTATGACCGGATCTTTACTATGGGGGTGATAGCGGGCCATTTCTGTAGCCCTTTGATAACCTGCAGCAGATTGCCATTGGTGGCGCTTTTGGAGAGAGGCTTCGGTAATAGAGTCTGACCTCAAGGAGTCTTTGATTTCACGAAAATCGTCTAAATCGATATCGTCTTCTCTAACTTTTGCTCCAAATATTCCTGATTTGATTTTAAAGTAATGACCGGCCTCTAGGCTGCGCTCTATTTCTTTTAAAAAGAATTCTTCGATGTCTTTCGTCTCTACCTTAGTCGATTCGTCTTCAAGCTGAAATCCGCGCACCAATTGGGTGCTCACGTTTACTTTGGCAGTATCGTTGAAGGCAAGCCGATACAGTGCTTCGGTATGTGAAGAAGATTGTTTAGGAATGCCCTGAGCGGCGCGGGCGATAAAGTCGTCATCTACTGAATCTACTGTAGTTTTTTTGAGCTTGAAGTCTACGTCAATATCGTTCAGTTCTGAATGACGCATAAAATATAGAAGCTCAAGGTCAGCCATACTGAGCTGCTGAGTGGCTGACATCACCTCCTTTGCGGCCATTACCAGTTCTTCTGCCGAGAGTGTACTATTACCAACCACCACCTCACTGAGCATGATCGGTTTTTGGCCTAGGTCTAAAGTGTCTTGACCAAAAACTAATGGGGTCGAGGGGGGCTGCTGAGCCCAGCCCAGATTAATGGCAAGTAAAAGGACCGCAGACTTAATTTTCATATAGGTTAGACGCATTTTTACGTCAAATGTTACGTTAATGAATCGAATGAGTTTGTAGCCCCGGCGTGACTCGAACACGCATCTTGACCTTAGGAGGGTCTTATTCTTCCCTTGAACTACGGGGCCATTACGTTAAAGCGTAAGAGACTCTCCGATCTCAAGAAGTTCTAAGCTTGATCCGTGATCTAAGAAGTAATTCACTGCTTTATCATGATTGATTTCGATGTATCCAAAGGTGTCAAAGTGATACCCCAAAACACGGCTGCAGTTTAAAAGTTTAGAAGCTCTAAGCGCGTCTGCATACCCCATGGTAAAGTTGTCACCTACGGGTAAAATCGCTAGGTTCAGATCAAATGCTGAACCAAACAACTTCATGTCATAGGTCAGCGCGGTGTCTCCTGCGATGTACACCGACTTCCCTTCAGCTGAAAGAATAAATCCGCCAGGCTGACCTCCGTAGCTTCCGTCTGCAAAACTCGAGCTGTGAATCGCATTGACAAACTTTAACTCACCAAAGTTAAAGCCATAGCTTCCGCCGTGATTCATGGGGTGCCCTTTAACGCCCTGAGCCTCATAGTGAGTAACAATCTCATAGTTCGAGATGAGTGTGGCACCGGTTTGCTTGGCTAGAGTAAGTACATCGAGCGTGTGGTCTTGATGAGCGTGGGTAACCAGAATGTAATTGGCTTTTATATCACTCAGTTGAATCTTGTTATTTTTTGGATTTCCTGTGATGAACGGATCAACAATTAAGGTGTGATTTTGAAGCTCAATTTGAAGGCAAGCATGGCCTAAAAAGGTGATTTTCATAATTTTTATCTTGGGAAGATAAAAATAAACACCATGCGCTTCTTTCTTCACACTGTTAAGCAATTTCTGAAGGATAAAGATTACCGTAGCCTTTTAGGGGCCTCAGTAATCATCCTTTTCGGAGGAGCGTTTTTCTACATGTACGCAGAAGGGTGGCGCTTTATCGATGCACTTTATTTCTCGGCGATCACGCTGACCACAGTGGGTTATGGTGACTTTTCTCCTCAAACCGATCTAGGCAAGATGTTTACCATCATTTATATAGGTTTCGGAGTAGGTCTTGTGCTCACCTTTGTTAACACGGTATTCAATCATTTTAGGCAAACCCGTAAAGACTACAACGAAGCGTATAAACGAAAGAATAAGAAAGACGACTAGATTATTGTTGCCGCACTAAAGTGAATGCATTTCCTTGATTGGCCGGCATAACGACCACATCGGCGAGATTTACATGCAAAGGTCGCGTGACCATAAAGGCTATAATTTCGGCAATGTCTTCGGCATAAAGTGGATTTGCCCCCTCGTATACCTTCGCGGCTTTCTCAGTATCTCCTTTGAATCGCACGGCAGAGAATTCGGTATGCACGAGCCCAGGATGTATCGCAGCTACACGTATTTGGTCGGCTAATAAGTCAAGTCGAAGGCCTTCAGTGAATTTGTCCACTGCAGCCTTGCTTGCGCAATAGACTGACCCATTGGCGTACCCGTTTTTGGCAGCAATAGATCCCATGTTGATAATAAGGCCTCCATTTTTTTTAGGCATGAGAGGCAGCACTTCTTTAGTGACATAAAAAAGTCCTTTAACGTTGCTATCGATCATCGCATCCCAGTCGTCTATGCTAGCGGATTGAGCCGGATCTAATCCGTGGGCGTTTCCGGCATTATTAATCAAGACATCTATAGAGCGAAAGGTATCTGATAGCGACGCCAACTGCTGCTTGACGGCGCCATAATCGCTAACGTCAAAAACAAGCACAGTGCTGGGATGAGTTAATTCTTGTTGGAGTTCTTTAAGGCGCTCTTCTCTTCGCCCACAGAGCACCAGTTGAAAACCTTCTTTATCTAGGGCTCGTGCCGTAGCTCTTCCAATGCCGCTGCTTGCTCCTGTAATTAATGCTGTTTTACTCATATCGTTGTTTATGCCGCTTAATAATTGTCGACTTGGGTAATATCTTCTATGGCGTCTGCTAGTCGCAGCTCAACTTTTAGCAACGCGTTTTCTTCAGCCCGGCTAAAATTCGCGTCGATTGCTAGTTGATGTGCTCCGCCATTTAAAGCGAGTGCTTTTAGGTCAATGCGTTGCTTAAATTGTAAATGTTGGTCTACCACCTCAGCGAATCCAGCAGCGGTGAATCGAAGCGATTCGCCTTTTAATAGTTTTAAATCTAGTCGAATGGTCTTGCTGTTGTCTAGTTCGATTGAAATGTCAGATACTTCTGTGTTCTGAGCAGTGAGAATGAAATGCAGTTCAGTTTCTTCGACTGGATTTTCGAAGGTGAAACGCGAATAAAGGGGCTCGCCGGGTTGTCTTACTTTGGGTTCATGGGTAAATCGATAGGTGTGCACTTGTCGCAGTCCGATGACCGTCACATCTTGGTAAACCAGTTCAAACTCGGTTTCGGTTCCTTTCATCCGCTCTTTTTGTTCGGTACTAAACGCCTCTGACATTCTCAACTGTTCCCAATCACCTATGCGTTTGAGGATGGCATCTAACTGACCGTTTTGTTGAAGTGCCTCGTCTCGAACTACAAGGGCATAGCCAGCATCATAGGCGGCAGAGCGGGCGAGCATCCAATCGATATCTTCTAAAGTAGTGTTTGCTCTTAAACTGAACCACCCGAGCATGTTAGGCATGAGGTTGCGATCAAAATAGGCCTGGTTTTTCATGCGGTACTCGGTTTGGCTCTCACGAAATCCGGCATACCAGGGCTCTCCCCAGTTCATGCGCGTGTAGGTGTGCCAAAAAAAGTGAGTGGTTCTGCTCGCATCGACGATCAGGTGCGATTTGAGGCTATCGTTGAGTTTATTGAACCAACTGTTGGTGAACAGAATCTCTCCGTAATTTCCCATTCCGGTAGAGCGGTTACCTTCGAGACCGTCAAACGAAATTTGTCGCAAATTGGCGTAATTGAAGCGCTCAGCCAAGCGCTCAGCCATCTCTATAGAGAGTTCAGGATTGGTTAGAAATACCTTATAGGCATGGTCGGCTAATTTGTGTACCTCTTCACCCTTCGAGTGCGCAGAGGCCACTGTTTGCCAAGCCCCTCGCTCGCAGTCAATCAATTTATATGGAGGTTCGGTGCGCACCGATTCGTAGCGAATAAGCTCTTTACCTATACGAACGGTTTTGAGGTTATTGTTGGCGTACTGTGCAAAAAAATCGGGGTTTTCAATCTCAATTTCAGTGTCTGAGACGCTTATTGGGGCAGAGAGACTTGAAGAGCCGACTATACCCAATCGGTTATCGGGTGTTGGGCTGACATACTGATCGTTAGGAGTAATGAAATTAGACAGTGTGTGCACTCCAACATAAATGCCAGCGGCCCCGGCTTTGTCTGCACTGGCTTTCATTCCGTCCCAACCATTTGGAAAGGCTTCTTCTTTTAAGTCAAAATGTCCCCAATTTTTGAATGGGTCAGAGTGGTAGAGGTAGTTCAGCCCTGCCTGTTTGGTAAGCGCAATAGCATAATCAATGGTTTTTTCAGAGAAGTCATAAATAAGATAAGCTGCTGAGGCTCCCTTCGCCGTTTTAGCCCATTGCCCATCAATCAGTGGGTGAGGTAGACTTTCGGCTTGTTCAATCTGCCTAATGGTTTCAAGAGTGTGCTCAACCGAAGTACCGAATAGGGCGATGGCCGAGCCTAGGATCCCTTGGTCGTTAAAGATAGGCGCATGGTAATAAGCGTGATTCAGGTTGGTCACTACGCGCTTTTCAAATCGATTTCTTGCATAGGCCTGAAGCGTGCTTCCGAAAGGTTCAGGTTTGGCGGCCTCGACGCGGTATAGTGTTTCTCGCTTTCCTTCTTCGCTGAGATCGCTGTAATCGTCTTGCTCAAAAATATCCAATTGAGGGGTGGTGTCGTTGTCATACCACGGATAGCCTCCTAAGGTTTTTGGATTCAACGACTGTATTCCTAATGCATAGGTTTCTCCGCGCACCACACCCACGGTCTCACCGATGTGTAGGTTGATGCTAGTCGCAATGGGTCCCCAGGCAAGCCATTCTATAGCCTCTATACGATTAACAGCGGTTACCTCAAATCGAAGGTGACTAGTTTTGGTTTCGGCTCGCAACGTCACTTTGAGTTCATCCTCAAATTCAAAGTGAAGTAATCCGAGCTCTTCCCTTAAGCCGATGGGCTGCTGAATACCAGATTGCGTCTTGATTTGAATTAGTGGTGAAGCCACTTCATTTGCCAGAAACTGTTCACCTGTGGCCCTATTTGTGAGTTCAGTGATCTTTCCCTGGTGATCCAAAGCGAGTGTGAGTGCTTCGGTTTGAAGCACCACGCTCGGGGTTGTTACACAACTAGTAACTAGTATTGCGCCTAGCATTAAGGCGAAGAATTTCTGCATTTGGTTTAACCTTTAGGAACTTCAATGTGCTGCCCTAAGAATAAGGCATTTAAAAACATCCGATTCATCCCATAGGTTGTTCCTCGAAAATTCGGGTTGTCAGCAAACAGTATGACTCGACCTGACCCCATACCCGAGACAATGACCGAAGCTGATTTTCCTAAGAATTCGCGCTTGTTTCTTTGAGAGATGTATCCGTCTACATGAGCGTCAGCGGTATACTTGGCCACCGTCGCATATGGATTTTTGCTAGGGGCAAGCCAAACTGTATTGTTTTTGTAGAAGGGTAATGTCGATTGGGAATAACCAAAAGCCAGCGGATGGCTGAGGTCAAGAGTGGCCTTCACAAAAACCCCACCAAGCGACTCTCTGCCGATGTGCTCGCCTGCTTCTACATAGGGCAGGGCTACCGTGGGTTGGCTGTCTTCGGGTGCTTCAATGAGCTTTTCATCGACCAGTTTTTTATCAATGGCCCAACTGGCGGCTGATCCAATGGTGATGAGCGTGTTGCCTTTACTTACCCATTCTTTGAGCCTTGTGCTGAGGCTTTCAGGATAACTTCCAGATACTAGAACTAGAACATTGTATCCGTCGAGTGAGGTGCGTGAAATATTGCGCATAGGAAGCTTGGTGATGGGCATGCCGACACGGGTATCGAGTAGGTGCCAAATTTCGCCGGCCTCATTAGATCGCGTCCCGGTACCAATAAGAATCGCCACCTTAGGAGTCTTTAAGGGCATCATAAAACGACTTCCTAGATCGACCCCTGAAGTGCTCCATCCGGTAGTTGCCGCTGCGATTTCGATATTCAACTGCTTTGAAAGTTGAGTGAGCAGTGTTGCAATTGCTTCAGGAGTATGCTTTTGAAGCGATACGGGTAAGATCAGCGAACCGTAGTTGTATTTTTTTTGGCCCCGATCGGTCATCACCTCAAAGGGTTTCGTCGCTACCATCGGCACCAGGCCTTCTTTTTGTAAGGCATAGGTGAGTGCGGGTACGTTATAATCTAAAGCGTCAACTACGTAGGCATAGGCTTTTTCACTGACCATTGAATTGGCGGTAAGGTCCTCAGCTGAGACTTCACTAAGCCTAGCAGGTAATTTAGTTAGCGCAGTATAGTTGAGCTGATAAAAATTAGCCAGTGACCATGCTGAAGCATCGTAATACACACTGTCTCTGTATTTTTCATAGGTCTCAAAGGCCGTTTGAACAATGCGGTACTGAGGTTGTTCGGTTTTAATCACATAGCGGTTGGCCTCTTTGTGCACTTGTACTTTGTGATGCTCCATGAGCTTCAAGAAGGCCTTGGCTTTATTCAGGTCAGGCTCGGAAAAAGCGTAGGCCTTCACGTGGTCTTTCGCCGCACGAC
>JAURFJ010000021.1 GCA_030834365.1 Flavobacteriaceae bacterium
ACAGTGGTAACCGCACCTGTGATTTCTCTTTTTGACTGCGTACCGTAACCTGTTACAATTACCTCATCAAGCGCCTGAGCGTCTTCTTGAAGAACTACATCAATTACAGAGTTGCTGCCAACAGTAACTTCTGTAGAAGTGAACCCGATGTAGCTAATCACAAGAACGGCGCCTGGCTGAACATTGAGTGCATAGTTTCCATCGAAATCAGTTTGAACCCCATTAGTGGTTCCTTTTTCAACGACATTGGCACCAGGAAGTGGCACTCCGTTCGAATCAGTAACTGTACCAGTGACAGTCGTCTGATCCATGAAGCTCATGGCCTCCATTGATGGGGCCGCAGCAAATGCGAAAGACATCTGCGTTCCTAGACCCAACAAAAGCGTAAAGCATACCGACTGAAATGCCGAGCGCAAATGCTTTCGTGTTTTCAAATTCAAATCGTGTTTAAGATTCATAATTTTTGAGTTAATAGTTTAGTTGATTGTTTCAAAACCATACAAATTCCACTAAAAGGAAGAACCTATCTAAGCAGAATACATATGAATTTAACGTAATATTAATAAAAAACAATAAGTTCCAAAGGGCAGGGCAGAATTTTTTTTCAGGATTTTACAAATCCACCCTGTTCTGTTTAATGAAGTGGTAATTTTGATAAACAATTAATACTGATTAACCAAATAATTAACGATAAGCCTAATTCCAAATGTTTTTAAACCTTAAAGGCTTTCAAAACGGAAAAATTAACCTGAGCCTTACCTTGAACATACGCTGGGCTAAGCTCAAAACTTTAGCAATGCATAGCCGCGTAGCTGATATTCGGTAAGGGTCGTGAGGGCAGAGGTGGCTACTTCGATCCCATCAATTAATTGATCGTGGGTGATTTTTTGCTTGATAAGCGATTGACCGCAGACCACTATTCTAACTCCGTTTCCCGACATCTCTTTAAAGAGTGGGGTATGCGGATTGTCAACCCCAAATCGCTCTTTGTAGACTGCATCTGTAATTACAGACCAAACAGCGGCATTGTGAATAGCCACTACAACATGCAATCGCTCTTTAGGCACTCCGGCCATTATATGAAGATTCAGTAATCGCGCGACATTGTTGAGCGAAAAAAACACTTCAGATTTATCCTCTCCGCCCGTCATCACGTCAACGATGATTTTGTAGTCTAAATTAGGGTCGGGAGTTACGGAGGCATTGGGCACCGTAGACACAGTTCCGAAGGATTTAATTAGCGGGTTGACGGCCTGTTGTGCGCTTAAGCCAACAGAAGCAAAGGAGAAAAAAGCGAAAAGAAAACTTCTCATAAGGTTGACTTTCATAGGTTGTAAACTACTTAATCCCGAGTCAGCCTTTGATCTAAACCAAGAGTAAGACGATGGTAAGGGCGGCTCCGGCTACAGCAAAGTACAATCCTTTTTTGTAAATCGGAGCTCCAATATTGAACATAAAGAAAGCCGATATCGCGAAGAACATCAGTGAAAGTCCGAAGAAAATGGCCAGCCAAAACAACGGATTAGTAGTGTTCATCAGATGCAACTTGTTCATTTTGGCAAGCAAGAGCGGGTAAGAAGTCTTCACGTAGCTCACTTTACCGCTAGCGATCTCATAGGTACCATCGTCGTTGAAAAAAATCACTCCTTCTTCCGTTTTGTTCACCGTAAGCCTCATATTGAGGGCACCTGCCAACTCTTCTTCAGCCAGCCCTGCTTCGACCAACTGCTCTACGACTTCTTTCTTTTTGAAGGTATCGGTGTTGCGAAAGGTCAAAACGATTCCGCTAAAGGCGTACACGGCCATAATTCCGGCTAAAAAGAATCCGAGGTAACGGTGAAATTCTCTGAATTTTTCTTGTGATTTTCTGCTCATTTTTTAAATTATTTAAACTGGTTCTAAATTAGAAATTCATTTTTTAAAACCTAGCTCAAAGGGCAAAAAATAGGCCACTTTTTTACCAAAGAAGTTAAGTTGCTGATAATTAAGCGTATATTCAACTTATGATGGCGCCAAAATCCCTCTATCTAACGCTCATCTTGGTCATCGGTATCTCGGCTATAGTGCTGCAAGAGCTTGACATGACTTTGTTTTACGGTATTGCCAAGTCCCTGACCACCATTGCTATTATTTTTTTCGCCTCTGGCAATCGAAGCATGTCAAGACTGAGTGCACAAATGGTGACAGCTCTCATCTTTTGCCTGCTCGGCGACATTGCCCTCATTTGGGATCACCTCTTTTTGCTGGGCGTAGCATTTTTCTTAATCGCCCATCTACTATTTATTAGAGCACTTAGCAGTCGGTTTGGATTTCGTCTTGCTCCGGTTGCGTTGATTTTTGCGCTGGCGCTGATTCTGGGAATGAGCTTCTACCTCTGGAGCGGGCTAGATAACACCTTAAAAATAGCCATACCCATTTACGCCACAGTAATCGGTTTAATGGGCGCACAGGCCATCAGTATAGGGCTTAGAAGACGCAGCAGCATTCGTACACAAATAGCGCTAGGCGGAACACTATTCATTCTCTCTGATGCGCTTTTGGGTATAACCGCTTTTAAAGAACCTTTTGACTTTTCGGGGGTATTCATTCTATCGACCTACTGGGCTGCACTGACCCTTCTAGCAAATGCCGGAAGAGAGTTTTAAAATAGGTTACGCCCCCGACAAAATCTGCACTTCGCTATCAGTGAGCTGGTTACATTTTTTTATTTGCAAAAAAAAGTGTTAATTGCCTGTCCGTTAAAAAATTGAGCGCGGTGATTCTAACCAAAAAAAGAATGAAAGTGGCCCAAATGATTGAGCAGCAAACCCTTGCTGTACATTCGCTTTTTTACCAGGGTAAGCGCTATTCAAAAGAAGAGTTAGAAGAAATCTTGGCGGCGTATTATAAGCGCATAAACAAGGCCCGGGCGTAACCCAAGCAACTTAGTGAAGCGGACGTTTTTTGATCATTCCGCCTTTCGTGTCACGTATAGGGTATTGAATGACGAATGCGGTGGGATCGATCTTTTCTACTTCGAGCACCAATTTGCTTACTTCTAAACGTGTAACCACACAGAATAGGACATCACGATCGGGCAAACTTTGACCTTTTTTACCGTATCCGCCATCTGAGCGAAACGAAGTAACCCCTCGTCCCATTTCGTGCATGATCTGATTTTTAATTTCTGCTGAATCAGGCGAAACAATCATTACTCCAATATATTCTTCAATTCCGTTAATGATAAAATCAACCGTTCTAGAGGCGACTATGTAGGTCAAAATTGAATACATCGCAATCTCGAGTCCGAGCACTAGGGCGCTCACTGAGAAGAGTACGACATTGAAGATGGCAATGAGATCGCCTACCGTAAAACTGGTTCGTCGACTGATAGAGAGCGCAAGAACTTCGGTTCCATCGATAACCGCTCCGCCACGAATAGCGAGACCAATACCTGTTCCTAGAAAAAATCCACCGAATACAGCTATAAGCAACTTGTCTTCGGTGATGACTGGGAGTTCTATGAAATGGACCAGCGCAGCCAGGGCCAAGATTGCTAGGCTACTTTTTACAGCAAAAGCTATTGATATCTGGCGGGCACCAATGATAATAAAAGGAGCATTAACCAGTAAAATGAGTAGCGATAGATTTATACCGGTAAGAAATTGGGTGAGCAGCGAGACGCCCATGGCGCCTCCATCTAGAAACTGATTCGGAAGCAGCAAACCCTTAAGGCCTATACTGGCAGAGATCACGCCGAGTATCAAAAAAACAGCCTCCTTAATACGCACCCTAAGCAGAAGGGTATTGATCGTTTTCGAAGTTTTTTTTAGTACCATGCTGATGCTTAAAACCTTTTCTAAAGGTACGCAAGCCCTGCATTTTCAGTACGATTTTTCAGCTATATTTGCCGCATGCGAGGGAGCATAGCCAGCCCTACACCTAACTCATTGCGTTATGGAGCACTTTAATTTTGGTACGTTTGCTGCCATTCTCACCACAACAGCTTTTCTTCCTCAGGCCTTCAAGGTGATACGCACCAAAGACACCAAGAGTCTAAGCCTCACAATGTATTTGTTTATGCTTAGCGGAATGGTACTTTGGACATTGCACGGATTCAACTTGAACGACAAGGCGATTATTTATTCCAATATCATCACCTCAGCCGTAAATGCAGTCATACTGAGCCTAAAGATTTCTGACCTCTTGAAAGAGAAAGAGGCAAAGAAAAAGTCGTCCTAAGCCTTTCTACGCATCACCTTAGCGGCGATCAATAGCAATAGAGAAGTGGGGTTATTCGAAAGTTTGGCGCGTGTGTCACGAGCTAAAAGTGAAGAACGGTTTTCGTGAATTTTGATGGTCATTTTTTGATGGATATAACTGATTTCGGGGTGCAAAATTACTGCTAAAAACGATATCCAAACAAAAAATCGTTAAAATTTTAGCGTAAAGTCATCTCGATCAGAGAGATAAGGTAGCGATTCACGCAGTTTCTGCACCTTAGACAGCCCCAATACCACTGACAAGGCCTCTTCTTCTTGACTAAAGCAAAGCTGCTTTCCAAACCCGTCGTAGACTGCAGAATGCCCTGGGTAACTATTGCTGTTGGGGTCGAGTCCGACCCTATTTACCCCAAGTGAAAAACACTGATTTTCTATAGCCCTGGCTACCAGCAGGGTATCCCATGCATTGATACGCGGGGCAGGCCAGTTAGCCACGCACAAGAGCAGATCGTATGGGAGTTCTAGTCGACACCAAACCGGAAATCTCAGGTCGTAACAAATGATGGGTCTGATTCGAAAACCGTTCACCTCAAAGGTCAGTGAGTGAACTCCTGCCTTGTAGCGGTGGTGCTCTCCAGCGAGTGCAAACAGGTGTTTTTTGTCGTATACGGCTATTATTTCTGAAGCATTAATCGCGTAAAATCGGTTGCAGTAATCACCCGAATCTTCTACCGCAAGGCTACCGCATACCACAGCCCCTGTTTTCTTAGCTAATTCGTGCATAAAGTCTAATGCCTCTTTTTGAGCAAGAGCGCTCTGTTCGGGGTCCATAATAAAACCCGTAGCAAACATCTCGGGAAGCACCACCAGGTCTGATTGATCAATAGTACGGGCCATCTGCTCTATTTTCAGAAAGTTGGCCTTGGGATCTTTCCACTGCAGGTCACACTGCAGCAAGCTGATTCGCAATTGATTCTTCATGGCATTGAGTGCTTTTTTAGGCAATGTAACTATTATCTTTGGCCCTTTCATAGTCATTTTTCATGCTGACCACCTTATTTCGACTTGAGCTCAAAAGCGCCTTTAGGTCTCCCACCTGGAAGCAGAACCTGTGGATGCGCATCTTGATAGTTTTCGCTATTCTCTATTTTGCACTCATCTTTTTAAGCTTAGGCATTGGAGCCTACTATATCATTAAAAAATTAGAACTCGGCGATCCGTTCGAGGTCATTAATCGTTACGTGCTCTACTACTTAGGGTTTGATATCGTCTTTAGGTACATGCTTCAACCCATGCCGGTGGCCAATGTGCAGCCTATGCTCTACCAGCCCATCTCCAAAAAAACCATAGTGCACTTCTCTCTGCTAAAGACCCTGTATTCGTTTTTTAACTGGAGTCACCTCTTATTGCTGATCCCACTCTCTGTGGTGCTGATAGTTGAGGGTTCAGATTCACTTCAGACAGCCGTTTGGGCAGTTGCAATCTACCTGCTTCTGTTAGCCAATAATTACCTCAATATACTAGTCAATCAAAAGACCGTATTTTTAGTTGCGGTTGCAACCCTTGTTCTGGGGGCTGCTGCGCTTCAGTATTTCGACTATTTTGACCTTAGTATATACACCCAGCCCCTGTTTTTGGCGCTCTACAATCAGCCAACTCTTGCACTACTTGTGTTCGGCGTTGCGGTTTTGAGCTACTTCACCAGCTTCTCCCACTTCATGGGCCAAATGTATTTAGACACCGGTCTAGCAAAGAAGGCCGAGAAAACTATCGCCATTCAGGGCAAGTACTTCGAGCGTTTCGGAAAAGGAGGGCTCATTTTAAAGAACGATGTGGCGCTAATCATTCGCAACAAAAGAGCGCGTATGGCTGTTTTCGCCGGATTTTTCTTCATCTTCTACGGGCTACTCTTCTTTACGGGGGCCATAGAGGCCTACGATGGCGTCTACTGGCGCGTTTTTGCTGGTATTTTTGTGACGGGCGGATTCCTCTTTAGCTTTGGTCAGTATGTTCCCAGCTGGGACAGCTCGTACTACTCCTTGTTGATGACCCAGAACATCACCTATATGGAGTACCTGAGGTCAAAGTACACCCTCATACAAGTTTTTACAGCAGTTACCACCCTGCTTTCAACCTGGTACATCGTATTCGGCTGGGACGTCTTTAGCTACGTGCTCATCGGTGCTCTATACAACATGAGTGTAAATGCCGCGATTGTTTTGTGGGGTGGAGCCTATGTGCGCAGTAAAGTCGATTTGACCTCTAGCAAGAAGGCCTTTGGAGACAAAAACGCCTTCAATTATAAAAGTTTATTACTCACTTTACCAAAAATTGCCCTTCCTGTAGGTCTATTTGCCCTGGTCGATACCTATCTCGGTACCACAGCAGCCAAATTGAGTATTGTCGCGATCTCTTTAGTCGGATTTTCGCTAAGACATTGGATTTTTGGTAAGGTAATTGCCATTTATAAAAAGGAGAAATACCAAACGCTTAAAGCCTATCGCTCATGATACACGTTAGTCAACTGTCTAAAACCTATAGCGGAACTACCGTTCTTTCGATAGAGTCTCTTGAACTTCAAGCCGGAGAAATAATCGGACTGGTCGGTAACAACGGCGCTGGAAAGACCACCTTTTTCAGCCTGCTTCTTGACCTAATCAAGCCCAGCACGGGCCACATAGAGAATCAAGGTGTACGTGTTGATGAGTCTGAGGCATGGAAGTCAACGACCGCAGCCTTTATCGATGAAAACTTTCTTATCGGATACCTAACGGCTGAAGAATACTTCGAATTCATAGCGGGGCTACGCGGAGTAGAAAAAGCTGAATTAAGTGGTTTTATTGAGGTCTTTAAGGCCTTCTTTAACGATGAAATTCTAGGTAACAAGAAATACATCAGAGACTATTCGAAAGGAAACCAAAAGAAGATAGGTATAGCAGCAGCATTTATAGGAACTCCCGCATTGGTAATCTTAGACGAGCCCTTTGCCAATCTCGATCCAAGAGCGCAAATGCAGCTTCAAAAACTGATCAAATCTTTTAATAGTGAGCACGGCGTTTCACTACTGGTTTCTTCCCACGACTTGTTACATGTAAGTGAGGTTTCTCAGCGCATACTCATACTCAATAAAGGCGAACTGATTAAAGACGTGCGCACGAGTGAGATCACCCTGGAAGATCTCAGAGCCTTTTTTAGTGAAGAGGTAAAAGAAGAGCTTCCTAGTTCAGAATCATAGGTTTAATCACCTCATCCCATAGGGCGTATCCCTTATCATTCATATGAAGCCTGTCTTCAACAAAGAGGTCTTCTCGCACCATTAGTCCGTCGATCATAGGGCTGTAAACATCGGCAAACTTTAATCGTTTTTCACGTTTAGCCCAGCGCTCAATTGCCGAGTTAAGCGCTTCGTACTGCTGATGCTTGTCCCATCTCAAAGGGCTTGGCTTAGCCGCTATGAAGACAATCTGGGTTTCGGGAAAATCATCCCATATACGCTGAAAAATACTGTTGAGATGCGCAATAATGGTGGCATTGGTGCGTCTGGCCGCAATGTCGTTATCGCCTTCATAAATAAAGACCTGTTTGGGCTTAAAGCGCAGCACTGCTTGATCGAGGTAAGTCAAGAGCCCATAAGCGGTAGATCCGCCAAAACCTGTATTAATAATGCGCACCTTTTCTGATAGCTGTGAAACGTTTTTGTATAGTCGAACACTTGAACTACCTGTAAATAGAACAACCGGCTCATCATTTACCTCAATCTGAGCAAAGGCGGCAACCTCTTCTTTAAACTGGGCCGCAGCGCTTATGTAATCTTGAGAAAACCCTTGGTGAAAAAAGGCCAAGGCAAAAAGAATAGTACATACAACCGATTTCATAGTTTGAAATTTTGCTGAAGTTAACCATTACTTAAGGAGATTCAATTTTTTCACTACCTTCTCGAGTATAAACATTTACTGAGCCCATGCCTATCTCATCTGTTAAGCGCCTAGTTCTGGCGTCCTATTGTTTCCTTTTTCTGTCGTGTACGCAAACTAGTGAAGAGTCGACTTTTTCTATCGAAGAGGCCAGTGTAGGCGATATTCAGCAGCTTATGCGTGAAGGTGAGCTATCGGCCTCCACGCTCGTTCAGGCGTATCTTGATCGCATTGCCCAGTACGACACCGATGTCAAAAGCATTATTGAACTGAATCCAGACGCCTTGGCTATCGCACGGGTACTTGATGAGGAGCGTAAAGCCGGACAGTTAAGAGGTCCATTGCACGGAATACCCGTGCTGATCAAAGACAACATAGATACGGGCGATCAGATGCTCACTACGGCCGGATCTCTTGCACTCTCCTTTGCTCCTGCCCCAAACGACGCGTTTATAGTGAGCCGTCTAAGAGATGCCGGAGCCATTATTTTAGGCAAGACCAATCTCTCAGAGTGGGCCAATTTCAGATCTACCCGTTCATCGAGCGGATGGTCTGGCCGAGGGGGTCAAACCCGTAACCCTTACGTTTTAGATCGTAGCCCCTGCGGATCAAGCTCGGGCTCTGGAGCAGCGGTTTCAGCCAATTTTGCCACCCTAGCCATAGGTACTGAAACCAACGGATCGGTAGTCTGCCCCTCCTCAACCAATGGCGTGGTGGGCATCAAGCCAACTGTCGGTCTAATCAGCCGCGATGGCATCATTCCGATCTCTGAAACACAAGATACCGCCGGACCCATGGCTCGCACCGTCACTGACGCCGCCCTGCTACTTGGAGTTATGGCCGGTATAGACCCTAAAGACAAGGCCACTGCAGCAGCTAAATTACATGCAGACTATACCCAGTTTTTGGACGAAAACGCGCTCAAAGGCAAGCGCATAGGCATCTTAAAAGGCACCTTTGGAAACCACGAAAAGGTAGACATCATTTTGGATAAAGTCGTAGCCACACTTGAAGAACAGGGGGCTGAGGTTGTAAAAGACATCGAATTACCCGAACGGGCCAACATCGGAAGGGCATCTTACACTCTTATGCTCTACGAATACAAAGACGGCCTAAACACCTACTTTGCCTCGCGACCTGATAGCCCAATTAAGTCAATAGAGGATCTGATTGCTTTTAATCTAGAAAACGCCGAACAAGAGATGCCCTTCTTTGGTCAAGAACATTTAGAACGAGCAGCTGAGATGGGATCGCTTGACGAGCAAGAGTACCTAGAGGCACTTGAAAAAGTTACCGTGAATGCACGAACCGCCATAGACAATGCGCTAGCCGTACACAAGCTCGATGCGCTCATGGGTATTACTGGCGGGCCTTCGTGGACTATCGATGTAGTCAACGGAGACCACTTTGGCATGGGCAGCTCTAGCCCTGCCGCACAGTCGGGTTATCCGAATATCACCGTACCCGCCGGATTCGTGGGTGAATTGCCTGTAGGGGTAAGCTTCTTCGCGAGTCGCTACGAAGAGCCAAAGCTAATCGGCATAGCCTATGACTTCGAGCAGGCCACTCAGGTGAGAAGGGCTCCTAAATTTTTAAAAACACTCCCCACTGAATGAGACCAATACTTTCACCCATTGAACACCGCAGCTACCTCATTGACGGATCACTTGTCGAATGGGCCGGAGCAACCCAAGACGTGTTCTCAACTCTTAATAGCACAGTAGACAGATATGCGCCTACGCGCCTAGGATCCATTCCTGATCTCGGCGAAACAGAAGCCCTTGCTGCACTCGATTCAGCACTGAAGGCCTATGACCAAGGCAAAGGAGTCTGGCCTACCATGAAGGTGCGCGAGCGCATCACGTGCATGGTAAATTTTGTGGAGCAGATGAAAACCAAACGCGAAGAGGTGGTTCAGCTGCTCATGTGGGAGATCATCAAGAACAAGGCAGATGCCTACAAAGAATTCGACCGAACCGTAGAATACATTTACGACACCATTGAGGCCTACAAAGACCTCGATCGTGAGGCGGGGCAGTTTGAAAAGCACAGCGGAGTTTACGCCCATATTCGGCGCGGCCCTCTAGGGGTTGTCCTCTGCTTGGGGCCCTACAATTATCCGCTGAACGAGACCTTTAGCTTGCTGATTCCGGCCATCATTATGGGAAACACTACCCTGTTTAAACCGGCCAAGCATGGAGTGCTGCTCATCACTCCGCTTCTGGAGGCCTTTCAGCAATGCTTTCCGAAGGGGGTAGTCAATATATTGTTCGGACGCGGGCGCTCTATTGCCGCTCCGATCATGAAAACCGGCAAAATAGACGTGTTATCAATCATCGGGCACAGCAGCTCGGCCAATGCGCTTCAAGAGCTGCATCCGAAGGGGAATCGCCTGAGAACCGTTTACGGATTAGAAGCCAAGAATCCGGGTATCATTCTTCCCGATGCCGATCTCGACCTCACAGTGAACGAGTGTATTTCGGGGACGCTGAGCTATAACGGACAGCGCTGTACCGCCCTAAAGATTCTCTATGTTCACGAGCAGATCAAGTCGCGCTTCTTGAGCGCCTTTTGCGAGGCGGTCGACGCCTTGGGGTTCGGCGATCCGTGGGACGAAAAGGCCTGGCTTACTCCGCTTCCAGAGCCCAACAAAGTCGATTACATTCAAGAACTCATCGACGACGCTTTGGCAAAAGGCGCACAAATCATGAATGCTAAAGGCGGTCAACGATTCGATAATTTCATCTGGCCAGCAGTGCTATATCCGGTGAGCCGCGATATGCGTGTTTACCAAGAAGAGCAGTTTGGACCGGTGATTCCGGTAATCTCATTTGAAAATTTTGACACCCCTCTCGACGACATGGCCACCTCAGACTACGGCCAGCAAGTGAGCGTGTTCGGGCGTGATCCGAATCAGCTCGCCCATCTAATCGATGTCTTAGTGAACCTGGTGTGCCGCGTAAATCTCAATTCGGCCTGTCAGCGTGGACCCGATGTGTATCCGTTCACAGGGCGCAAAGACTCAGGCCAAGCCACGCTGAGCGTTAAAGATGCTTTGCGTTCGTTCTCTATTCGTACCTTCTTAGCCTTTAAAGAAAATGATGTGAACAAAGAAACTGTTCGCGACATTTTAGAGGCCGACCAGAGTAACTTTTTAAATACTGACTTTATTTTTTAAGCATGAAAAAATGGCTTTTTGGGCTGCTTTTAGCGGCCACACTTACTAGCAGCGCGCAAGAACTTGCCGAAGGACCGTTCAACCAACTGATTATTCGATCAGCTATGCTCATTAATGGAAACGGGGCTCCGCCACTAGGGCCCGTTGACGTGGTGGTCGAGCAAGACAAGATCACCGAAGTGCGCGTGGTGGGGTATCCAGGGGTTGAGATTAACGAAAAGCGTCGTCCTGCTCTGAAGCCGGGCGGCAAAGAAATCAATGCCGAGGGCATGTACCTTCTGCCCGGATTCGTCGATATGCATGGACACATCGGGGGAGTTGCCCAAGGGGCCGATTGGGACTATGTGTTTAGCCTTTGGCTAGCGCACGGCATAACTACGGTGCGCGAACCGAGTGGCCGCGGATTAGAATGGGCCCTAGACCTTAAGAAAAAAGCGGAGCGCAACGAAATCATTGCTCCGCGCATTTTTGCCTACACCGGGTTCGGTGCCGGCAGCAAAGAAATAACCACAGCCGAGCAGGCCCGAGAGTGGGTGCGTGAAAACGCGAAAAAAGGAGCAGATGGAGTCAAGTTTTTTGGTGCCGCACCAGAAATCATGCAAGCCGCTCTTGAAGAAAACAAACGACTGGGCCTAGGATCGGCTTGTCATCACGCCCAAATGAGCGTGGCGCGCTGGAACGTGCTGCATTCTGCGCGCGCCGGGCTCACCTCTATGGAGCACTGGTATGGCTTACCCGAGGCGCTATTTGACAGCCGCACGGTGCAAGACTATCCGGCCGATTACAATTACCAAAACGAACAACACCGATTCGAAGAGGCCGGAAGACTGTGGGAACAAGCCGCAGCCCCCTATTCGGAGCACTGGAATGCGGTGATGAACGAGCTGCTCGAGCTTGATTTTACGCTCGATCCGACGTTCAATATATACGAGGCGAACCGCGACTTACACCGCGCCCGAAGAGCCGAATGGCACGACGAATACACCCTGCCTTCGCTGTGGCGCTTCTACCAGCCCTCAAAGATCTCTCACGGATCCTACTGGCACGAGTGGGGTACGTCTCAAGAAATCAACTGGAGAAAAAACTATCAACTGTGGATGACCTTCGTGAATGAGTATAAAAATCGCGGGGGGCGCGTTACCGCTGGATCTGATTCGGGCTTTATTTTTCAACTCTACGGATTCGCCTATGTGCGCGAGCTAGAGCTGTTGCAGGAGGCTGGGTTTCATCCGCTCGAAGTCATCAGATCTGCCACCCTAAACGGAGCCGAGGCTCTTGGGGTAGCCGACCAAATTGGCACCATAGAAGTGGGAAAACAAGCCGACATGATTCTGGTCAGCGAAAATCCACTGAAAAATCTCAAGGTACTCTACGGAACAGGAGCCATCAAACTCACCGAGAAAAACGAGGTCGTCAGAGCCGGAGGTGTCAGTTACACCATAAGTAATGGGGTTATTTACGACGCTAAAGGCCTGCTCGCAAAGGTGCGAGACATGGTTCAAGAAGCAAAGGACAAAGAGGGCTTCACCCTCACCCAACCCGGAGTGAATTAATGCGCATACTGGTTGTTCCAGACTCGTTCAAAGAAAGTCTGTCGGCTGTTGAAGTGGCCGGTGCCATCGCGGCCGGCCTCAAAGGCTTTGACCGTATAGATGAAGTAATCGAGCTCCCCTTCTCAGACGGAGGCGAAGGGGCCATTGACCTTTTGGAAAGGTTTTTCGATGGATCTCGAGTAGAGGTGCAAACCGTTGACGCTTTAGGACGCCCCATTCGCGCGCCTTACTTCAAGTTTAAAGACCGCCCAGCGGCTTGGATCGAACTATCGCAAGCCTCTGGCCTTGCCCAAATTGAACCCGAGCTGCGCGACCCAAAAATCACCTCAACCTACGGAAGCGGACTTCAAATCAAGCACGCCCTTGATTCGGGCTGTACCGAAATCTACCTGGGCTTAGGGGGAAGCGCCACCAACGACGCCGCCACCGGGCTACTGAGCGCCCTCGGGGCACTCTTTAGCGATGAAGACGGAGAACCGCTAGAGCCCGGTGGAGTCGCCCTAGAACGACTCGCACACATAGATGTAGAGGCCATTGAACGCTTTGAATTGCGCATAGCCAGTGATGTAGACCTCCCACTCTTAGGCCCAAACGGAGCAACGCACACCTTTGCCCCTCAGAAGGGAGCCGACCCCGCCACAGTAGCACTACTCGAGAGAGCGCTAAGTAATTTTGCCCAAAAGGCCAGTGCGCTTAGCCAGGTCGATTGTGCACATCTTCCTAAAGGAGGGGCGGCCGGCGGCTGCGCCGCCGCCCTTCACGCTTTGCTCGGGGCCCAATTAAACTCCGGCTTCGAATTACTCTCAGAACTGGCGGGTCTCGATGAAAAAATTGCTGAGGCTGACCTTGTGATCACCGCAGAAGGACGTCTCGACGGGCAAAGCATTCACGGTAAACTGCCCAGTGCACTTGGTCTCAAGTGCAAGGCACTAAACAAGCCGCTGATCGTTTTTGCCGGATCACTAGAAGGTCCGTTTGAAGACCTCTACGAAATGGGGGTTCACGGCATATTTAGCATTCAATCAGGGCCTATTTCGTTGGCAGAAAGCAAAGCTAAAGCGGCCGACTTACTGCAAGAAGCCGTGAAGCGTTTCTTTTATTTTTACCAAAATCAACTGCCCTCATGACTCAGGCACTCTTGGCCCTTGCAGGGGTAATTTTGTGGATCATTTACGGCACCACCAAGCTCAAGTGGCCTGCCTTTTTTGTGTTGTTAATAGCCAGTGTGATGCTCGCCTTGCTCACCGGTATTCCGCTTACCCAGCTCGGAGGGCTTTTGGGTGAAGGGTTCGGAAAAACAACCGCCAGTATTGGACTTTTGATTTTATTTGGGTCAATCATTGGCGCCGTGCTCGAACACACAGGGGCCACTCAGCGCATTGCCCAATCGCTACTCAAATACCTATCGCGCCTGCCGCTGCCCTATGCACTGGGCACCATTGGTTATGTGGTTTCTATTCCGGTGTTTTGCGACTCTGCCTTTGTCATACTCTCTTCACTCAACAAAGAGCTATCACTGCGCTCAAAGGTTCCACTGCTGGCACTAACCATCGCCCTGTCTACTGGTTTGTTTGCGGCGCATACGCTGATTCCGCCTACCCCAGGCCCCTTAGCAGCGGCAGCCAACTTGGGGCTTGAAAATTTAGGCCTACTTATGGTGCTCGGAGCACCCATTGCCTTTGTACTGGTGCTTGTGGGTGCCAGCTATGCCCAATGGGTGAGCAAACGTGTAGACCTGAGTGTCCTGCAGCAAGCAGAACCAGCTGATGAAATCCCAACAGAGCCAGCAGAACAGCAACCGATCGTTCTGCCCTCGCTGGGGTTATCGCTAGCTCCGATAGTTTTACCCATCGCCCTATTGGCACTGAGTGCGTTTGTACAATCTATTCAGATAGACCCTACCCTAGCCCTTGGCGCCGGCATGATGGTGTCTTTTGCGCTATTGCACCATCCGGGGGCGATCAGTTTTCAGGAGAGCATCCAAAAGGGCATTCAAACAGCGGCTCCGATACTCATCATCACGGCCATGGGCGGAACGCTGGGTTTAATCATCAGCAAACTCGAGCTTCAAACCTATATGAGCAGCTGGTTTGAAGGAAATCAATGGGGGTTAGTGATCGTCTTTTTGATTGCCGCCTTTCTAAAGACCGCCCAAGGATCTTCAACGGTAGCCATCATTACCGCGAGTGCCATGGTGTATCCGTTATTGGCCGCCATGGGGCTAGATAGTGAATTGGGAAAGGTTTGGGTAATCTTGAGTATTGGCGTAGGAGCCATGACCGTTTCTCATGCTAACGACTCTTACTTTTGGATTGTAGCCCAGTTCGGAAACCTCACGGTGGCCGAAGCCTATCGCTACCACACTTTTGCCACGCTGCTACAGGGCAGCATAGGTCTACTGCTCGTTATGGCCGCCTATGCCCTCTCTGCTGCCCTTAATCTACTATAGCGAGCGCAGGCGTGCTAGTCCAGTCACCTCTAGTGAAGTCAGGAAAGTCTTGAGGCATTCCATCTTGGGCCACCGAACGCTCGCTCAGCTCGGTCACTGCGCTCCACAAAGCCCCCTCGTATACGTTTTGATCGAGCGGAAGTCCCTGCTGAAGGCATTCCACTATGCGGTACATCATGATGCCGTCCATTCCGCCATGCCCGCTGTCTGCGGCCGTTGCGTTTAGGCGCGTATACAACGGATGGTCGTATTTTTCGTAAAGCACCTGTAGCTGTTCTCCCTGAATCCAGCGGTGGTGGTCCTCGGTAAGCCCCTCAAACCCGCCCTCAAAGGCAGCCCTTGTTGGAAACCCGGCTAGTGTACCCAGTGTGCCCTGGATCAAATTGTGTCGGGTGTAGGGGCGAGGCGAAGTTTCGTCCCACTGCAGCATAATGGTGCGTCCCAAATGGGTTTTAATAAGCGAAGTGTTTAGGTCTCCTCCTTTGAAGTCTAAGGCGTTCCATTTGTGGTCAGTAGGATAATTCATCTCGGCATAGCGCTGCCTTCCCCTTGCAGGAGTCGAGAAAGAAGTCAGTTTCTTAAAGGTGTCTTCTGTTCGCCCTATATTCATGTATTGAGCCACCGGGCCTAGCCCGTGGGTCGGATACAGATTGCCATTTCTGTGTGCATAGTGATAGGTGCGCCAAGATCCGGTCCCGCGCTCCACTTCATCCATTTGCCAACGCAGCTCATGAATGTAGGCCGCCTCGGCATGCAACAACTCTCCGATGAGTCCCTTTCGGCACATATTTAAAAAGAGCAGCTCATCGCGCGAGTAATTCACGTTTTCCATCATCATGCAATGGCGCTTGGTGCGCTCAGCCGTATTGACCATGTCCCAAAGCTCATCTATGGTAAGGGCCATCGGCACGCCAACAAAGGCATGGGCTCCGGCTAACATTCTCTCTATGGCCATCGGTGCATGGTTAGCCCAATTGGTTGAAATAAAAACGACAT
>JAURFJ010000022.1 GCA_030834365.1 Flavobacteriaceae bacterium
ATGAATTCTTCGTTCTGATCCATGATGCGTTCAAAGATACATAGAGTGCTGGCATTCACTCGGCTATTTCATAGTCGTAAGCCGAAATAATGTATCTTTTTTGTGTTAAAATGATGAAGATGAAACGGTATATATTGGCCTTAGATCAAGGCACTACGAGTTCAAGAGCCTTGCTGGTCGCTCAAGACGCCTCGGTCAGGGCTATAGCACAGACCGAATTCAAGCAAATCTTTCCAAAAAACGGATGGGTCGAACACGACGCCAATGAGATATGGAGCTCACAACTCAAGGTCGCCAAAGAGGTGATGGAGCAGCTGAGTCAAGAAGATGCTGAGATAGACGCCATAGGAATCACCAACCAAAGAGAAACAGTGGTGGTATGGGATGCCAACACAGCTGAGCCCATTCATCACGCCATTGTGTGGCAAGACAAACGCACCACAGAGCGCTGCGAAGCTCTAAAGGCAGATGGCAAGACAGAACTTATACGCTCAAAGACCGGTTTGGTTATAGACGCCTACTTCTCTGCCACCAAAATCGAATGGATTCTAGACCATGTAGAAGGAGCTCGTGAAAAAGCCCAGGCCGGAAAATTAAAAGCAGGAACCATAGACAGCTGGCTCATTTACAAGCTTACCGACGGAAAAACTCACGTCACCGACGTAACCAATGCGTCGCGCACACTTATTTTCAACATCAACACCCTAGAGTGGGACCAAGAACTGCTAGCGCTTTTCAGAATTCCGCCCGCCATGCTCCCCAAAGTGGCCTCCTCAAGTGAGGTCTACGGACATACAGCCGAATCGATTTTCGGAAAAGGCATTCCGATAGCCGGTATTGCCGGTGACCAACAATCAGCGCTTTTCGGCCAGCATTGCACCGAAGTAGGAATGGTCAAAAACACTTACGGAACCGGCTGTTTCATGCTCATGAATATTGGCGAAAAACCCGTGCTTTCGCAGGCTAACCTGCTTACCACTATCGCCTGGAAGATCGGAGACCAGGTAACCTATGCCCTAGAGGGCAGTGTGTTTATGGCCGGAGCAGTGGTGCAATGGCTGAGAGACAGCCTCGGGTTTATTGAGGCCTCTTCTGAAGTTGAGGCACTTGCGGCTAGCGTTAAAGACAGCGAAGGGGTTTATTTTGTACCTGCTTTTGTCGGCCTAGGGGCCCCATATTGGGATCCTTACGCTAGAGGGCAAATCACTGGCCTAACTAGAGGTACCACCAAAGCACACATTGCACGTGCGGCGCTAGATGCCATTGCCTTTCAAACGATGGATATTCTAACCGCGATGCAACAAGACACCGGCAACCCTATCAAGGCTCTCAAAGTAGACGGAGGAGCCTCCAACAACAACCTGCTCATGCAGTTTCAAGCAGACATACTTCAAACCCCTGTAATCAGACCGAGCGAGGTAGAATCTACGGCCCTTGGCGCCGCCTACTTAGCTGGACTAGCCAGCGGGTTTTTTCACTCAGTAGAACAGATTAAAGAGTTACAAACAGAAGCCCGTATTTTTAGCCCAAAAACCTTGAACGCAGACCTTGAGTCGTCCAAAAAAGGATGGCAAAAGGCTGTTCAACACGCCTTAACCCGCTAACACCATGAACACACTCACTGCAGAATTTTTTGGCACCTTTTTAATGATGCTGCTCGGCCTTGGCGTCAACGCCAACGTCTCTCTTAAAAACACTAAAGGATCGTTCAGTAGCGCTAGCGCTTGGGTGCTCATATGCGCTGGCTGGGCCTTCGCAGTCTATATTGGAGTGGTGGTGGCTGGGCCCATAAGCGGAGCTCACCTGAATCCGGCAGTCAGCCTAGCGCTTTTGATTAACGGAAGCCTAAGCCTGACCGATTTCTTTGCCTATGTTGGGGTTCAGTTTCTTGGAGCGATTTTGGCCTCCTTTGCGATATGGTTTATGTACCAAGATCACTTCAATGCGACCGAGAGCCTAGAAACGCGGCGAGGGGTGTTCTGTACGGCACCTGAATACGCCAACGTGCCCCGAAACTTTTTCAGCGAATTCATCGGAGCCTTTGTGCTGCTCTTTGCCATTCTTCACTTCACAGATCCAGAGGTAATGGCCTCAGGAGAAAAAATTGGTATGGGCTCTATTGGCGCCCTCCCGGTGGCTATTGTAGTGTGGGGCATAGGTATTTCCCTTGGAGGAACCACCGGATATGCCATTAATCCGGCACGTGATATGGGCCCTCGAATCGCGCATCTATTACTTCCGGTTAAAGAAAAAGCCGACCCGAATTGGTCGTACGGATGGATTCCTGTCGTAGGTCCCTTATGCGGAGGCGCATTTGCAGCCCTGCTGTTTAGCCTATTGAGTTAGTGCGCGGTCTGGGTAGTTACAAAAGATTCCGTCTACTTTATAACTGCGCATAAGCGCAATGTCTTCAAGCTCGTTTACCGTGTAGGCGAAGACCTTGAATCCAGCCTCGTGAATAGCTGTTACGTTCTCAGCCGTTACATTTTTGTACCAAGGGTTAATGGCCACAGCCTTAAGCTCTTTAGCGGTGTCTATGGCCTCAAGCGGATCGTCACCAGTGAGCACAGCAATGTCAAAATCGGGCGCTAACTCACGCACGCGGTACAGCTCTGGCCACCTGAAACTCGAAAAAACGAAATCTTGTGCAGCGTACCCCTTCTCGGCCATATACTGCCTAACGATACGAACTGAATCGTCGGCCGTGTTCGCTCCCTTGAGCTCGATATTCAAGTCTGTTCGTTTATTTAGTGCATCGAGCACCTCTTCGAGGGTGGGTATTTGATGATTGCCCTCCAGGTTGAGCGACTTGACCTGCTCCAAGGTGAGCTCTTCTATAGGGCCGGATCCGTCTGTCAGTTTATCAACCAAGTCGTCGTGAAAAACTACAAGCTCTCCAGAAGCAATTTTAAACACATCGATCTCAATCATAGGAACCCCCAACTCGACAGCTTTTTCTACCGATGCCAAGGTGTTTTCAGTTTCATAACCCATTGCTCCTCTGTGACCTATAACAAACAATTCATGGGGCTTAGGTGTTTGGGTGCAAGCGCTCATCATAAGGGCGGTTAAAAGGGTGGATGGCAGTTTAATGTTCATGGCGTTTGTGTTCGAGTAATAGAAAAGACCTAGAAGGTATAGAAAGAGTTTCGGATAGCTCAAGAGTTCGCCCATTAATAACATCCCTAACTTCGAGCCCAGGGATTAAGCCTAGTTCTTGATAATCGGATAATACTAGTTGCGATTCATTCACCCCTTTGTTAATAAACAAGCTAACCGATTGATCTTCTTTAAATCGAGATAAAACATAGGTTGCATCTTTAGGAGCAAAGTGAAGGGTATTCCCTGAAATAAGCACCTCACTATTTCTGCGGTAGGTGAATAACCTTCGCGTGAGTTCCTGGGTTTGAATTTGAGCTTCTGTCAGCCCTTTTCCGGTAAAGGCATTTATTGCATCTTCTTGCCAGCCACCTGGAAAGTCAGTGCGGATCAATCCGTGATCATGAGGCTTTGCGGTATTCTGCATTAAAATCTCTGTCCCGTAATACACTTGAGGAATTCGCGGACTCACGGCAAGAAGAGCCAAAGCAATAGCGTGTAGTTGAGTATCTTCATTGACTTGTGTAAAAAGGCGATCCATATCGTGATTGTCAGCCATCAGCACCAAAGACATAGGGTCTGGGTAGATGAAGTCATTAGATAGCGCCTCGTACCATTTGATCAATCCACTATCCCAGCCTTCTGACTCTGTCAATGATGCAGAGAGTGCTCCCTGAAGCGGAAAATCAAAGACGGAGTTCATATTAGAGTTGTATCCGTCTCGGTTTGTTGCCCCTTGCTGCCAATAGGCAATTCGAAGCGGATTATAACTCCATTCTTCGCCTACGATACTAAAATTGGGATACTCTTTTAGGATCGTAGCAGCCCAAGTACTCATGAAATCTGGATCGTTATACGGCTGGGTATCTTGACGAATTCCAGACAGGCCTAAGGTTTCAATCCACCAAATACTGTTTTGAATGATATACCTAGCCAAAAACGCATTGCGGTGATTCAGGTCGGGCATAGTTTCAACGAACCACCCATTGGTCATTTCATCGTAATCTCTTTTAGAGGCATATAGGTCTTGCAAAGCCGTTCTTCGGTGGTTAGCATAAGTGATGCTTTTGTTGCCTAGAAACGCTGACTGGCCATTAATCCAATTTGAAAAAGGGAGATCGTTCATCCACCAATGCATCGAACCACAATGATTGTTGATTTGATCCATAATAAGTTTCATGTCGCGATCGCGCATCTCACTCGCAAGAAGCTTGTACTCATCGAGCGTGCCAAAGCGCGGATCCACCTGATAATGGTCGGTAATCGCATAGCCGTGATACGACTGCTCGTTCATGTCATTAATGAGCATAGGTCCTGGCCAAATAGCGGTAAAACCTAAAGAATCGATATAATCTAGGGCACGTATTATTCCGTTAATATCTCCTCCGTGCCTCTTGTAATCGTGAGAGCGATCAACCTCAATCTCGCGCAGTGTATCAAACGAATCGTTTTCAGGGGTTGCATTTACAAATCGATCTGGGGTGATCAGGTAAATGGCATCTGAGCGGTTAAATCCGCTGTAGACTGAAGCTAAAAAGCTACGCGATTTAAGCTCGTAAGAAGTAGAAAAACGAGCGGTATCACTTTCGAAATAAAGCTTAAAAACAGAAGGGGCTGTGGCGCCTATCTCTAGATCAACGAAAAGATAATTTGGGCTATCTGCCTTGTGCACCCCTTTAAGTCGAACATCAGTGCCCTCTATTCGCACCTGGAAAGATGAGATACGGTCGCCATGAATTAGCAACTGTAACTCGTTATTCTGCATACCTACCCACCAATTAGGCGGATCTATGCGTACGATTTGGGCATTCAACTGCAGACTTGAAAACAGCCCAAGAAGTGTAAGTAAGAGACCTTTCATGTGCGTGAATTACATGACGAATTACCTAAAATACCACCACAAAAACAGCACAACTGCAATAATGATAATAGAAAGATAACGCTCTATCGCCGGGCTCTTCGTTTGGTTCGCCTCGGTCTTAGTGTATTGGTATACTAGAGCCTCCTCTACGGCCGGGGCCGATTTGGCATTGACCAAACTCACCACCACCATAACTGAAACGCTGACCACAAATAAGAAGATCGCGTAGTGCAAAAAGTTCATGGTAACCAGCGTATTGATCATTCCATTAGGACTGAGCACTAGTCCCGACTCTTGGGTGAGGTACTCGAGTACCAATCGCGCCATACCTAGTATGAATCCGGTCCAGAGCGCAGCAAGAGCCCCTTTGGCATTTATTTTTTTATAGAAAATACCCAGCAAGAAGGCTGCCGCGATCGGAGGCGATACATAGGCCTGCACGCTTTGTAAGTAGCGGTAGATACCTCCGCCCTCGGTCAGTTGGCGCATAAACGGAATCCAGGCCAAACCAACGATGACCAAGACAACGGTAGCCAAGCGACCTACAAGCACTAATTGCTTTTCTGAGGCCTCAGGGCGCCAGCGTTTGTAAAAATCGAAGGTAAACAGGGTTGAAGTACTGTTGAAAACCGAAGAAAGCGAGCTCATGAGTGCAGCTAAGAAACCGGCAACTACTAATCCGCGAACACCCACCGGAAGCACGCGCAGAATGAGGGCCGGAAGCGCAGCGTCAGTGGTGGTGCGCACCTCTCCTGTAATCGGATTGGTCACCGTAAACAAATCAGGATAGGTGGTGACCGAGAGCGCATAGGCGATGATCCCTGGAAAAATAAAGATGAACAGCGGTAGCAGCTTTAAGAACGATCCGAAGATGGTTCCCTTGCGAGCCGTTGAAATATCTTTTGCCGAGAGCACCCGCTGAACGATGAACTGATCGGTACACCAGTACCAGATTCCGAGAATAGGAGCTCCGAGTAATACGCCCGTCCAGGGGTATTCTTTGTTGCGCCATAGACTCATAAAGGTATCTGGATCAGGGGCATTCTCTTGAATGGCCAGGGTCACGTTTGACCATCCGCCGATAGCCTGTAAGCCAAAATAGGTGGCCAAGACTCCGCCCAATATAAAGATCACCGCCTGTGCCATATCGGTATATATCACCGCTTTGAGGCCCCCGAGTACCGTATATAGACCCGTTGCCAAAACAGTTATTAGTGCTCCTGTCCAGAAGGGAATGCCTAACAAGACTTCGAAAACCAGGGCACCTGCGAATATGGTAAATGAAATTTTGGTGAGCACATAAGATATGATTGAAACAACCGATAGGTAAACGCGTGCACCCGTGCTGTAGCGTCGCTCTAGAAATTCAGGCATGGTAAATACACCACTTTTCAAGTAGAACGGAACAAAAATCCATCCCAGCAACAGTAAGATCAAGGAGGCCAATATTTCAAACTGGGCTTCCGGAAAGGCGCCTCTGGCTCCAGAGCCCGAAAGACCGATGAGGTGCTCAGACCCTATATTACTCGCAAACAGCGAGGCGCCAATGGCAAACCAACCCAGGTCGCGTCCGCCCAAAAAATACCCTTGTGCACTATCTGAGGATTTTTCTTTCTTGGTCACATAAGCTGCAATTGAAAAGATGAGAATGAAATATCCGGCGATAACCGCAAAATCGATGGCTCCAATAGTCTCCATAAAGTCTTAGTTAGGATTCATAACTTTGCAATTTAGATCTTTTTCTACTTTGTCGTGGGCAACTTAAAATTCATTTTATTATTCGCTACTCTCACTATTTCAGTGAGTTGGGCCCACGCGCAAGGAGATATACCTACAGCGCGACCTATAATCAAGGGAGCTGAACCCAATAAAGGCGTCCAAAAAGCGGCTTCTGGAACTCTGCTTAAGATGCCTTCTATGCTCAGCGATGGGCTAATTAAAGACCCTAAAGGGCCTGACATGCTCCAAGAGAGCAAGCTGAAATCGGCCGGATTTGACCTAGTTATCGACCCAAGAGTCGCCCAAACCGAGAATGCCAATGCCAATCGCGTGACAGGCGATGTCTACCTCGGAGACGTTAGCACTCGAGGAGAATTCGTTGGAATAGCCATGCGCGATCATGGAGAAATAGACGGAGACCGCATACTGATTGTGGTCAACGATCAAATCGTAGAGTACAACGCCCTACTCAGTGGACGCTTCAAGCAAATCGATGTACCCCTTAAAGAAGGTTTTAACACCATAGAGTTCAAGGCCCTAAATCAAGGCTATGTTGGGCTCAATACGGCCCAAGTGATCGCCGTTGACGAGAACGGCGAGGTGATTCACAATAACAACTGGATGCTCTCTACTGGGGCTACTGCCAAAATTGTCATTGTCAAAAAGCCAAAGCTCAATAACTAATGGCGCTTACCCGGGCGATAGGTTTCAATGGCCCGCTTAAGCACATCTTCGCGGTAAAATGGTACCTCCTTAAATAGGCCCGCGGCATACATCTCAACTTGATCGTCGAAGTGTCTAGAGTTCATATCTGAACTCTGCCCCCCTGCTAGTAGGCTTTTAGCGCGTAGCTTTTCTCCAAATTCTACCACCGCCACAAAGCTATTGCCCCTTGTACCATAGATCTTTTTAGTATTATTGGTGTAACGCGCGCCATAGGCGGCCAATGCTCCCCATCGACCGCTGGCATGGCCAATGCCGACACTTGGAAGGCTATCGTTAAAGGCCTGAAAAATAGAGGCATCTAAACGCTGATAGCGATTCACCTCGGCCCATTCGATAAGCGACGAACCAAAATCACGCCTCAAACCGCCTACTGCCTCGGCAAACACCTCGCGCCTCAATGCATTAAGGTCGGCCGACTGCCCCCAATACTGCATGAGCTCCATGGGGCTATAGCCTTTAAGACTCGGAGCTTTTTGATAGAGTGCTGTACCGTAAAAGTGAGCGAGTGTCATGGCCTTACTCTCTGCTGAGGTGCGAAAATCCCAGTTGCGAAGCAGTTCAATTTCTTCGGTAAGATCAGGGTTTGGGGTTTCATCAAACGATCTTACGAGCCCAGGAATCAAGGCCTCAAAGGCCGGCAAATAGCTGTCGTAGGCTAAGTCTATGAGCGACTCTAGGGTGTGCTTTTGGGTTTGCTCTAAGAGTGAGATAGCGTGTACCCCTCGAAAATTCTCTGGGGCCGTACTCATGTAATACGGAAAGTCTTCGGGGCGCGGGCTGTCGGGCCCGGCAGCCGTAAACGGGGTCGAATTGCAGTTCTGTAACCATTGAGTTGATGGGTTCAGAAGGGTAATATGCTCTTCGAGTTCGTGAAGCCCTTTCCAATCGGTGTCTGGGTCAGACCCGTCTACCGGCTTAGCAAAATCAAAGCGCGTGTCGCGAACGGGAATGAAGTTTCCGTGCCAATAGGCAATGTTTTTATCGGCATCGGCGTATACCGTGTTGTTCGACGAGTTCGTTTTTAGCTGCATCATTTGGTTAAAGCCTTCGTAATTCAACTGCTTGGTTCGAATAAACGATTGCTCTAGGGCTTTAGCAGGACTCCACATAAGAGCGGTGGCCGTTAACTGATCGTCAATCTTGTGTGTTATGGGGCCGTGATGGGTCCGATAGAGCGTCAGTGAATTTTGCTGTAGACCCGCATCGGTCTTCACACTAAAGACCTCTTGAATCGAGTCGATGGCTAGCCACTTTTCACCGTACTTGTATTCTTTTCCTGTTTGGGTATGGCGAACGGTTTCAACGTATTCATCAATCACATCGGTGTAGGTAGAGGTGTGCATCCATCCGGTTTTTTCATTAAAGCCCTGATAGATGAAAAACTGACCCCAAGTGACCGCTCCGTAGGCATTTAAGCCTTCTTCGCTCACCACGTGCATTTCACCTCTGAAGAAAAAAGAGGTATGCGGATTGATCAAGAGCATCGCATTTCCAGACTCGGTCATGTCGCCGTTTAAGGCGATACCGTTAGACCCGGCAGGCTCTTCGTATAAAGAGAAGGGTGAGTAAGGCTGCTCGGCCAGCTGATCTTCGGCTAAAGCTATTTGTGTCTCGCCTTCATATAGGGCCTTGATCTTTGTGGTAGACACCCGCTCGATATCTCCTCCTATACTGCCCTCGCTGAAGTAGAAGGGCATCCACGGCTCAAAGAGAGTCAACAGACGGGGCTTGACCTCGGGATGTGTGTGTAAATAATAATTCACCCCGTCGGCAAAGGAATTACAGAGTTTCTGAAGCCACTCGGGGGCCTGTTCATAGGCCTTAACCGCCTCTTCTTGGGTCATAAACATGCGCGCGCGCACATCACTGTAGAGCGATGAGGGGCCCTCTACCTCAGCTAGTCGGCCAATGGCCCATATATAGTTTTGCTCTACCCGATTAAAATCGTCTTCACACTGCGCATAGAGCATTCCAAAGACCGCATCGGCGTCTGTTTTTGCGTAGACATGAGGCACTCCAAAATCGTCTCGAATAATTTCAACGCGCTCTGAGATAGCCTCTAAGCGACTAATCTCAGCATCAGCGGTGCAGCCAAGGCTTACAAGCAAAACAGAAAATGCAGCGTAAAAAAGAAAACGTTTTAACATAAAGGGAGAATTTGAGAAAAGGTAGCAAAAATCGGTAGAAGATACTTGGGCCAGCTGCAACGAAAAGGCAGTGACTGAGGTATCTTTGCAGAATGTCAAGCCCACAATCAAGCCTTAAAAAGGCATTCAAAACGATCATTCTTCCGCGCATTCGAATAGTAATCACCGGATTACTGCTCATCATAGTCAGCAAAAGTGCTTCATTCGTTGCCCCCATGGCCATGCGCACCTTCATTGACGATCTCATTCCGAACGAAGACCTTCAGGGAATAAAAAATCTGGTGGTGCTGGTGCTCATCGCCCTTGTGATTCAGGCGGTTACCAGTTTTATGCTGACCAAACTCGTAAGCGTTCAGGCCCAGTACCTCATCACCGAACTTAGGGCAGAGGTGCAACGCAAGGTGCTCTCTTTACCCGTTCGCTTCTTCGACAACACTCAAAGCGGGGCACTCGTCTCGCGGGTGATGAAAGACGTCGAGGGCGTTAAGAGTTTAGTGGGAACCGGATTGGTTCAATTGATAGGCGGGTTATTCACCGCGGTGGTGGCCTTTGTGCTGCTCATTCGCATAAGCCCAACCCTCACCCTGTTTAGTCTGGCCCCTCTAGCACTGTTCGCCTTGGTGGCTATTAAAGCCTTTTCGGTGGTTCGACCCGTCTTTAGGGAGCGCGGAAAAATAGAGGCCGAGGTTAAAGGTAGGCTGACCGAGACCCTTTCTGGTATTCGCATAGTGAAGGGTTTTCACGCCGAAAAAAGCGAAGAGGCCAGTTTCAGCAAAGGCATTCACCGGCTGTTTGACAACGTCAAAAAATCAATGATTTATATGGCGTTGGTGAGCTCCAGTTCGATTTTATTAGCCGGTATTGCCACTACCGTAATTACAGGTATAGGCGGATACTACATCATCAACGATCAACTAACCCTAGGGGCCTTTTTACAATTCACCTTTCTTCTCGGGCTACTGATCAGCCCCATCTTTCAACTCACTAGCGTAGGAACCGAGATTACCGACGCATTAGCCGGCCTAGATCGCACTGAAGAGCTCTTGTCTGAGGTGTCTGAATACGATGATAGTGGTAAAATGACCTTCACAGAACCTCTTAAAAGTTTGCGATTTGACCAGGTGAGTTACGCCTACGAAAAGGAAACCCTGGTACTTAAAGACATTGACCTAGAGGTTAAGAGTGGAGAAGTGGTTGCCCTTGTAGGCAGCTCAGGTGCCGGAAAATCAACCCTAGCCAGTCTAGCGGCAAGCTACCTAACCCCAACAAAAGGAACCATCTGGGTAAACGATCAACCCCTAAGCGAGCTCTCGCTCTCAGATTACCGCTCTAAATTGGGAGTGGTGCTGCAAGATGACTTTTTGTTTGATGGCTCCTTAAGAGAGAACTTGCTATTTGTAAAACCCGAAGCCAGCGAGCAAGAGCTTGAGCAAGCCCTGACCGCAGCGCATGTTAAGGAATTCACTGATCAATTCGAGAAGGGCATCGATACCATCATAGGAGAGCGCGGCGTAAAACTATCGGGTGGTCAGCGGCAGCGTTTGGCCATTGCTCGTGCGCTATTGGCCGACCCTGAGCTGTTAATTTTAGATGAGGCCACTTCTAGTCTCGACACCGAGAGCGAATCACTGATTCAGCAGAGTCTAGCTGAGCTCACTCGCGGAAGAGCTACACTGGTCATTGCCCACCGATTGAGCACCATTCGCAACGCCAACGTTATCGTAGTGCTAGAAAAAGGTCAAATTGTAGAGCGCGGATCTCACGAAGAGTTGTTTGAAAAACAAGGCAGGTATCACGATCTATACACCCGTCAGGCAAAAATCTAGGACTTAACTCTCTGGGGCTATAGTCACCCTCAAGCCGTCAAGGGCTTCAGTGATGTGTAGCTGACAGCCTAAACGACTGTTTTCTTTCAAATGAAAGGCCTCAGAAAGCATGGCTTCTTCTTCGTCAGAAGGAGCGCTCAGCTCATGATCCGATTCGATATAACACTGACAAGAGGCGCACATGGCCATGCCTCCGCAAATGCCTACGGTACCCTCAGGTTCAATTTCGTACGATCGGATGATTTCCATGAGATTAATATTCATATCGGTTGGGGCCTCAACCGTATGCAGTTGGCCTTGTCGATCTGTAATGTGCAGTGTGACGTCGCTCATGCTTAATCGAGGGTCTTCACCACGGCTTTAGGAGCCTCTTTCTTTGATCCGTCAAATCCGGTAACCCCCCCAACGGTGGTGTACTTCATCACGTATTTCTTATCGGGGTGAATGCGCTGGTAGGCGCTCTGACACATAAGGGTGGCCTCGTGGAATCCACACAAGATGAGCTTGAGTTTTCCAGGATAGGTGTTTACATCGCCTATAGCGTAAACACCCTCAATGTTGGTTTGGTAATCGTAGGTATTGTCTACTTTGATGGCGTTTTTTTCTATTTCTAATCCCCAGTCGGAAAGTGGTCCTAGTTTTGGGGAGAGGCCAAAAAGCGGAATAAAGGCATCGCACCCAATCTCTGTGCTGAGGCCAGTCTGTACGTTATCGAGCATGATGGCCTCAAGAGCGTCTTTACCCTTAATTTCAGTCACTTCAGAAGGGGTGTAGACCTTAATTTTGCCTGCCTTTTTTAATTCGATCACCTTTTCTACCGAATCAAGGGCACCCCTAAATTCGTTGCGACGGTGAATGAGATGAACCTCGCTTGCAATGTTGGCCAAGAAGATTGACCAATCGAGGGCCGAGTCGCCTCCTCCGGCAATCACAACGCGTTTGCCTCGGTATTGCTCGGGTTCTTTTATGAGGTAAGCGACACCTTTGTCTTCGTAGTGTTCAATACCTTCGATCTCAGGCTTTTTAGGCTCAAAACTACCTAGTCCGCCGGCGATGGCTACGACCTTTGCTTTGTGTTTGGTGCCCTTATTGGTGGTGACGATAAAGAAATCGTCTTCGGTGCGTTCAAGGGTTTCTGCGCGTTCTCCGAGGGTGAATCCCGGCTGAAAGGGGGCGATCTGCTGCATGAGGTTGTCAACCAAATCTCCAGCTAGCACCTCAGGGAAACCTGGGATATCGTAAATAGGCTTTTTGGGGTAGAGCTCGCTGCACTGCCCGCCGGCTTGCCCAAGTGCATCAATCAAATGACACTTAAGCTGCAATAGGCCGGCCTCGAAGACCGCAAACAATCCGGTTGGGCCAGCTCCAATGATGAGAATATCTGTGGTAATCATTCGTCTTTACTAGGTTGGAAAATGGCTGTAATCACTTTTTAAGCGACATTCACCACTTCTTCTATTTGAGGCGCATGTTTTTTAATGGTCAGCTCTACTCCACTTTTCAGGGTCATCTGATTCACGCTGCACCCCATGCAGTTTCCTTCAAGTCGAACCTTAACCGAGTTGCCATTGTCTATTGAAATCAGAGAGATATCTCCCCCGTCGTTCTGCAAAAACGGACGTATCTCGTCAAGCGCCGCCTCTACCTTTGATTTTAACTCTTCTGCTGTCATTTATTTGGGTCTAACGGCAGAACATCCTGCCATAGTCGTTATTCGTATAGCCTCTGTAGGCAGAAGGGTCTCGTTTCGCTTAACCAGCTCAGAAACCATCGCTCGAGTCACCTCGGTAAATGCCTGGGCTACCAAAGAGTTTTCTTGCAGTGCCGCTGGTCTACCCACGTCTCCGGCCTCACGCACACTTTGAACTAGAGGTAGCTCTCCCAAAAGTGGGATTCCGCTATCTTCAGCTAAAAAGCGCGCACCCTTCTCCCCAAAAATATAGTATTTATTTTCAGGTAGCTCTGCCGGAGTGAAATATGACATGTTCTCTATGATTCCCAATACCGGCACTTGAATAGCCTCTTGCTTAAACATGGCCACCCCTTTGCGGGCATCGGCAAGCGCCACCTCTTGAGGAGTACTCACCACGACAGCCCCTGTGATCGGAAGCGACTGCATAATACTCAGGTGAATGTCTCCTGTACCTGGAGGAAGGTCGATCAACAAAAAATCTAGTGTGCCCCAGTGGGCATCGAATATCATTTGATTAAGTGCCTTGGCCGCCATTGGGCCTCTCCAAATCACCGCCTGGTCTTTCTCGGTAAAAAATCCGATTGAAAGTAGCTTAACCCCGTAGTTCGAGATCGGCTTCATCTTAGACTTGCCTTCAACATCTATAGCTAGGGGTTTCTCATTCTCTACATCGAACATGAGTGGCTGGGATGGTCCGTATATATCAGCGTCTAGCACGCCGACTTCAAAGCCCATTTTTGCCAAAGACACGGCTAAATTTGCCGTAACGGTAGACTTACCGACTCCTCCTTTTCCAGAGGCAACGGCTATGATGTTTTGAATGCCTTCAATGGGTTTTCCTTTGATCAGGTTTGCCGTCTTTGCGTCGGCAGAAGCAGCCGCTTGCGGAGCCTCAACCTTAAGATTGACCTTGATCTTGGCCTTTTCGTAGACCTCTTTGTGAATGGCCTGAAGAATAGCCACTTCAGTCTTTTTCTTAGCCTGTAGACTCGGATTACTGATGGTCACATCAACCTCAACCTCGTCACCAAATATCTGTATGTTGGTAACGGCCTTACTCTCTACCAGATTTTGCCCTTCTCCGGGGGCACTTATGGTTTCTAGGGCCTTTAGAATATCGTTCTTTGTGATGGTCTTCATAGACTGCAAAGATACGCACGAAATAGCGCCTATAAAAGTGCCTGAGCGGGGTCCCAGAAGAGGCGATCGAAGTTGTGTACGGCGTCGTCAACAACCTTTATCCCTTCACTCTCAAGTAACTGTTGCATCAGATTTATACCCGCGAAATGAAACTTTCCGGTAAGCAGGCCATTGCGGTTTACCACCCGGTGAGCCGGAACGTCTTTGTTGTGAGATAGATTCATGGCATACCCGACCATGCGTGCGCTGCGCGGCGCGCCCAAATAGTTGGCAATAGCCCCGTAACTGGTCACCCTTCCATATGGAACCTGGCGAACAACCTCATATACCCTCTCGTAGAAGTCTGTATTAGTCATAAGACGAGATCAGTCTGATGAATGAGATGAACACAAGGATCAGCATCACAAAGGCTATGGTGCGGTTTGATCGCCGCTGAAAATGACGCTCATCAAAGGCTATTTTTGAGCTGCCGTAGCTATACCCGTAGAGCACGATAAAGGTTCCGCCTAAAGCCGCAGAGGCAAACACCAAGGTCTCCGAAGGAGCCAAGCGAACTAGCGAAGCGTTGCGCAACAAGGCGTGCAAGAGGGCATAAAACGGAATGTTCAGCACATTTAGCAGGGCCAATACCAGCCCCCTGGTGAAGAAGTTTCGTTGGGTCCTAAGCGTGTGAACCGTTCGGTATGCAGCCCTAAAAAAATACAAGGCCAGCACAGAAAACACAAAAATACCCACCCAAAGAAATCGGCGCTGAACCTCGGGGTTTTGGTAGACAAACTTAGAGAAAACAGCCGCTGCCCAGGCCTCAATAGCTACCACTACTATTACTCCAAGTATAAAAAACAGTGCGGCCCTTTTTCCATTTGTCACCCGTATCTTAACGGCATTCATATTGAGCAGCCCTGGAGGCAAAGTGGCTAACACCGCCGCAAAAAAGGTGATCGCAAAGAGTGAAAGGTAAGCCACTAATTACAGTTTGAAACTAAGGTACGTGATTGGCGTGCCCTTTTCAAGATACTGCTGCTCATAAAACGTCTGGACCTCGGTGACAATTTCGGGGCTACCCCCTAAACGGTATACATCGTGATTAGCATAAGTGATTGGTTTGCCAAGACCCTGAAGCAGTCCTATGGTATAGCCGTGCAAGAAGGCGCTATCAGTCTTTAAGTGCACCACCCCATCAGGCCGAAGAATGCGCTTATACCACTGCAAAAAAGCCTCGTTGGTTAGTCGGTGCTTAGTGCGTTTAAACTTGGTCTGCGGATCTGGAAAGGTGATCCAGATTTCACTAACCTCAGCCGTATCGAAAGCATGTTCGATCAATTCGATTTGCATGCGCAAAAAGTGCACATTGCCCAGGCCTTCTTCTAGGGCAGATTTGGCGCCGCGCCACAGGCGCGCGCCTTTTACGTCAATACCAATGAAATTGACCTCGGGGTGACGTCTGGCCAAAGCGAGCGTGTATTCTCCCTTTCCACAGCCCAACTCTAAAACAATGGGGTGATCATTGCCGAAGAGGGCTGACCACTGACCCTTGAGCGGACTGCCTTGCAACAATTCTTCACGTAAAGGTTGTGTTACGTTTGAGAACTGCTCGTTCTCTCTGAACCGCTTTAGTTTATTTTTACTTCCCAACAGCGCTATGCATTAGAGCTGCAAATCTAAGGATAACCTGCTTACAGCTATGAATTTGAGTCACAGCACCATTCTAGTTGCCCCTTTGAACTGGGGGCTGGGCCACAGCACCCGCTGCATTCCGATCATAAACGCCTTGATCGATAGAGGGGCTAAGGTGATTATCGCCTCTGACGGAGTCGCCCTAGGCCTGCTTCAGAAAGAGTTTCCTGAGTTAAAGAGTTATGAGCTCTCATCTTACCGCATCAGCTACGCCAAAGACGGACGCCTGTTTAA
>JAURFJ010000023.1 GCA_030834365.1 Flavobacteriaceae bacterium
TAATGAAGTTGCTGGAGTGGTCACAGGCTTGGCCTGGACGGCTGTTGGAGGTACCATTCTCTTTATTGAGTCTAGTCTATCAAAAGGCAAAGGATCTCTTTCGATTACCGGAAACCTAGGAACTGTAATGAAAGAATCGGCCACTATTGCCCTTCAGTACTTGAAGGCAAATCACGAGCTGTTTGGTATTAAGCCGACAGTTTTTGAGGAATATAACATACACATTCACGTTCCTGAAGGGGCGACGCCCAAAGATGGGCCATCAGCGGGGATCACCTTGTTGACCTCTTTAGTCTCACTATTCACCCAGCGAAAGGTGCGCTCTAAGCTCGCTATGACCGGTGAGATAACACTTAGGGGTAAAGTGTTACCCGTTGGTGGCATAAAGGAAAAGATTTTAGCGGCTAAACGCGCTTCGATTTCTGACATCATTTTGTGCACAGAAAACGAGAAAGATGTAAACGAAATTGAGCCGCATTACCTTAAAGGGTTAACCTTTCACTACGTGCGTAATATGAGTGAGGTCATTGAAATCGCGTTGTTAAAGCAAAAGGTTAAAAGCGCCAAAAAGCTTTAAATTCGTTCTGTGTTGAGTGCTATTCAAATCGCCATAGACGGTTATTCTTCTACCGGTAAGTCTACGTTAGCCAAGGCTTTGGCAAAAGCTTTGGGCTTCCTGTACGTAGATTCAGGGGCCATGTATAGGGCGGTGACCCTTTACCTCATTCGTCATAACATTACCGTAGAACGAGTTGAAGACGTGCTTGACGAAATAGAAGTTGATTTCGATGATGCGCATCGAATCCGTCTCAACGGCGAGGTGGTGGATCAGGATATTCGGGAAATGGAGGTCAGTGAATTAGTGAGTGAAGTAGCTAAGGTGGCTGCCGTTCGAAGAAAATTGGTCGAGCAGCAACAACGGTTTAAGCAGTCTGTGGTGATGGACGGACGCGACATAGGCACCGTTGTTTTTCCGTCTGCCTCTTTGAAGCTTTTCATGACCGCAAGCCCTGAGGTGAGAGCGCAAAGGCGCTATGACGAGTTGATTCAACAGCAAAAATCGGTCACCTTAGATCAGGTTAGGTCAAACCTTAAAATGCGGGATTACGAAGACGAACATCGAGCAGTAGATCCGCTCAAAAAAGCCGATGATGCCTACCTGTTGGATAACTCAAGTCTAAGTCCAGACGAGCAGTTGCAGTGGGTGCTCGATATTCTGAGGGACAAATTGGCTATAACTGCCTGATTTTCTTTGGATACCCAACTTTTCTACCTAATTTTGCAGGCCTTTTCAAACTACACGAATGAAGGTGAAAAGGATTTTTTATATTTAATCTCTTCTAGGTCAAGTAGTTAGCCTTCGTTTGTCGATCTAGAATACAAAGTTAGACCCCGATTATGGCTGACGAAAACAACACGATCGATACCCAAGAAGCCGCTGCAACGCCAGAGGAGCAGGTATCGACAAAGGCAACCGCCGAAACGACCAATCCGCAAGATTTTCTAGACAACTTCGACTGGAATAAGTACGAAGAGGGAATCGAAAAAGTAGACGAAACAAAGCTTACCGAGTTTGAGAACTTAGTGGCTAAAAACTTTGTCGACACGGCTCATGAAGAAGTAGTGATGGGTAAAGTGGTAAACATAACTGACCGCGAAGCCATCATTGATATCAATGCCAAATCTGAAGGTGTTATTTCGCTAAATGAGTTCCGCTACAACCCCGACCTCAAAGTAGGTGACGAGGTTGAGGTTTTAATTGATATTAGAGAAGATAAATCAGGGCAACTAGTTCTTTCACACAGAAAGGCCAGAACTATTAAGGCTTGGGATCGTGTGAACGATGCTCACGACAAAGAGGAAGTGGTTCAAGGATTTGTCAAGTGCAGAACTAAAGGAGGAATGATTGTAGATGTGTTCGGCATCGAAGCGTTCTTGCCTGGATCTCAAATTGACGTGAAGCCTATTCGCGATTACGACCAGTACGTAGGTAAGAATATGGAATTCAAGGTGGTTAAAATCAACCATGAGTTCAAGAACGTAGTCGTATCTCACAAGGCCCTTATTGAGGCTGACATTGAGGAGCAGAAGAAAGAAATTATCGGGCAGCTCGAAAAAGGTCAGGTCTTAGAAGGAGTGGTTAAGAATATCACTTCTTACGGTGTATTTATTGATTTGGGCGGTGTAGACGGACTCGTTCACATCACCGATCTTTCTTGGAGTAGAATAAACCATCCATCAGAGATCGTTGAGCTTGATCAGAAACTCAATGTAGTTATACTTGACTTTGATGATAACAAATCACGCATCCAATTAGGACTTAAGCAACTTGAGAAGCACCCATGGGAAGCCCTTGGTGTCGCTCTTGAGGTGGGTTCAAAGGTGAAAGGAAAAGTGGTTGTGATCGCTGATTATGGAGCTTTTGTTGAGGTAGCCGAAGGCGTTGAAGGACTCGTTCATGTTTCTGAGATGTCTTGGTCGACTCACCTTAGATCTGCTCAAGACTTTGTGAATGTTGGAGACGAGGTTGAGGCTCAGGTACTTACGCTTGACAGAGAAGAGCGCAAAATGTCTCTCGGAATTAAGCAACTCACTCCAGATCCATGGACTGATATCACTTCAAAATATCCTGTAGGCTCTCGCCATAAAGGTATAGTGAGAAACTTTACCAATTTTGGTGTGTTCTTGGAGCTTGAAGAAGGTATCGATGGATTGATTTATATCTCAGATCTTTCTTGGACTAAGAAAATCAAGCATCCGTCAGAATTCGTAACCGTTGGAGACACCCTTGAGGTTGAGGTCTTAGAATTAGATGTTAACGGCCGTAAATTAAGCCTTGGACATAAACAGACCACTGAGAACCCTTGGGATAAATACGAGACAGAATTTGCTGAAGGCAGTGTGCACGAGGCCAAAATCACAGATATCGTAGATAAAGGTGCCACCATCACGTTTAACGAAGACATCGTCGCATTCATTCCTTCTAGACATCTAGAGAAAGAAGACGGGTCTAAATTAAATAAAGGTGAAGAGGCTTCTTTTAAAATCATCGAGTTCAATAAAGACTTCAAGCGTGTTGTAGCTAGCCACACGGCTATGTTTAAAGAGCAAGAGGCCAAGAATCTCAAAGACACTAAGAAGCGTCTAGATTCGCAAGCCGAAGAGTCTAAAACAACATTAGGAGATGCAAACGCGCAACTTCAAGCGTTGAAAGACAAAATGGAGTCTAAAGAGTAATCGGCATTTTCGCGCCAATTCCTAAAAAGCCCGGCTAAAGCCCGGGCTTTTTTGTTACTTTTGCCTATGATTAAGTTCTTGAGTTGATGTCTGAAACGTTGCTTCTCGATTCTAAAGCCATCCATCTGCTGCTTCACCGATTGGCCAATCAACTTTTAGAGCACCATCTAGATTTTTCAAATACGGTACTTATTGGGCTTCAACCTCGAGGTGTTTTTTTTGCTAATCGCCTCAGTCAATTGCTACGCGATGAGTACAAGGTGAGCAATCTCTCTTTGGGATTTTTAGACATAACCTTTTTCAGAGACGACTTTAGAAGATCGCAGCAGCCGCTGAAAGCTAATCAAACCAAAATCGACTTTTTGGTAGAGAACAAGAAAGTAGTCTTTATTGACGATGTGTTATTCACCGGCAGAAGTATCCAATCGGCACTTTCGGCTATACAATCTTTTGGGCGACCTCAAGCGGTCGAGCTCATGGTGCTTATCGATCGAAGGTTTAGCCGTCACTTACCCATTCAGCCCAATTACAGAGGAAGGCAAGTTGATGCCATTAATCAAGAACGCGTTAAGGTGTGTTGGAAAGAAAACGAAGGAGAAGACGCCGTTTATATTGTAAATAGCGAATCATGAGTCAGCTTTCTGTACCTCACTTGCTTGGAATCAAAGACCTTATCGTTGAAGATATTCAACTTGTTTTTGAAACAGCCGATCAGTTTAAGGAAGTCTTAAACCGCCCTATTAAAAAGGTGCCTAGCCTTAGAGACATCACCATCGCCAATATCTTTTTTGAGAACAGCACACGCACTAAACTCTCCTTTGAGCTCGCTGAAAAGCGACTTTCGGCCGATGTGGTTAATTTCTCGGCCTCTCAATCTTCTGTTAAAAAGGGCGAAACCCTCGTCGATACGGTAAACAACATATTGGCCATGAAAGTAGACATGGTCGTTATGCGCCACTCTCAGGCAGGCGCCTGTGTCTTTTTGGCTAAACATATAGACGCGCGAATCGTCAATGCCGGAGACGGTGCACATGAACACCCCACACAAGCTCTCCTGGACGCTTACTCTATACGTCAACGCTTGGGCGATCTGACTGGCAAGCGGGTGGTGATTGTAGGAGACATTTTGCACTCAAGGGTTGCACTTTCGAACATCTTCGCGCTGAACAAGTTGGGTGCAAAGGTGGTGGTTTGCGGTCCTAAATCGTTGATTCCGCGCTACATTGAGTCCCTAGGAGTTGAGGTAGAGTTAAACCTAGATCAGGCACTTAAAAAGGCTGATGTAGTAAATATGCTGCGGGTTCAAAACGAGCGAATGGACTATTCTTACTTTCCTTCTACCCGCGAATACGTCATGCAATATGGCCTTACTATGGACCGCTTAAACCGATTGGATCATACGCCACTCATCATGCATCCAGGGCCTATTAATAGGGGAGTAGAACTGAGCTCTGAACTGGCCGACTCTAAGCACGCAATTATCTTAGACCAAGTGGAAAATGGAGTAGCCATTAGAATGGCGGTTCTCTATTTGTTAGCAGCATCTTTAAAGTCTTAATATTATGAATTTGGAGACGGTTATAGTGCGTTCCTCTCAAATGAACATAGCTGATTTACACGCGTTTGTACTCGGCGGATCGCATGCCTCTCAGCACCTTGTTTACGTTTTTGAATCTGTAAGCCTAGACCCAGCGCATTCGACTCTATTGGCGCAAATAGCACAGGCCATGAGCGACCAAAAATTGTCTTTTGTGCTCGTCTCCTCAGACCTCACTTATGAGGATATTTTTGAAGGTATAGAGCTCTGTCCGACTCTTGAAGAAGCCCACGATCTCATCGAGCTTGAGGCCATTCAGCGTGATTTAGAAGAATGAGTTTTAAGCTTCAAATAATCGGCTGCTATGCCTCAACACCTAGAAGTCTAACTAATCCTACAGCACAGGTACTTGAACTCAATCGCGAACTCTTTTTAATCGATTGTGGAGAAGGAACTCAAAAAGAGATGCGCATTGCCAAGGTGAACTTCAAGCGCCTCTCTCACGTTTTTATTTCGCACTTGCACGGTGACCATTTTTACGGCTTACCGGGACTTGTGACTACTATGGGCGCTATGGGTCGTACTGCGCCACTAACTATTTATGGCCCAAAGGGCATCAAAGAGGTGCTCACCACTATTTTGAAGTCTTCGTCTTCTTGGACCAATTACCCTTTGCACTTTACAGAGCTCGATCAAACACATTCTGAGCTCATTTATGAGTCTTCTTCTGTACGGGTGCACACACTTCCCCTAAAGCACCGTGTGTATGCCAATGGGTTCTTGTTTGAACGCAAAGAGTCGAGTGATTTTTTGAAAACCTATGCGTACTGCAGCGACACGGCTTTTAACGAGTCGCTCGTGCCGCTAATCAGCAATGCTGAAGTCTTGTATCACGAGTCTACCTTCTTAGAGACTGAGCGTCACTTATGCGAAAAAACGGGCCATTGCACTGCCCTTCAAGCAGGTCAGATCGCTAAAGTTTCTAAAATTAAAACCTTAATTTTAGGTCACTATTCTACCCGGTATAAATCACTTGAGTTATTCCGAGAAGAGGCGGCCAAATCGTTTGACTATGAGCGTATTGAGCTTGCTGAAGATCAAAAACTTTTTGAGTTTAATTAAGGCGTATGAAAGAGCTGCACGACTACAGAAAATCGTATCAGAAGGGTGTGTTAGATGAATCGGATCTACCCATTCATTGGTTTGCGCTCTTTACTGATTGGTTCGAACAGGCCGATCAATCTGAACAGATAGAAGAGGCTAATGCCATGCATATTTCGACTTTGGGACTAGACGGGTATCCCAAATCTAGGGTGGTGTTATTAAAGTCTTTTTCGGCCACGTCTTTGATCTTTTTCACCAACTACCATAGCGAAAAGGGTAGGGCTATTGCACGTCACAATAAAGTGGGTGTTTCGTTTTTTTGGCCAGCCCTTGAGAAACAGGTTATCTTTCAAGGCACTGCCGAAAAACTTCCTGCAGAAGCTTCCGATCGCTATTTTTATTCACGCCCTGTAGGTAGTCAAAAAGGGGCCATAGTATCAAATCAGAGCAGTGTAATTGCCTCAAGAGAGCAGTTGATCGAGGCTTTAGATCGACTTGAAGATAAGGCTATTAAGCGACCAGATCATTGGGGCGGATACGCGGTAGAACCCCTCAGCGTTGAGTTTTGGCAAGGACGCGAAAATCGCCTTCACGACCGCATACGTTATCAAAAAGTGAATGATAACTGGATTTTAGAAAGACTAGCTCCTTAAGCCGTATTTTCGCTTAAAATTTTCATCAATGTCAACCTCTAAATACGCTTATATCAATCGCGAGATTAGCTGGCTTCAGTTCAATGAGCGCGTCTTGCAAGAAAGTGCCGATAAGCGCGTGCCGATTATAGATCGCATCCGATTTCTAGGAATATTTAGCAATAACCTTGATGAATTTTTCCGAGTGCGTTACGCGACGGTTAAGCGCACTGTAGACAGCGACTTGAGTGGCAAAGAGACGCTCGGAGGCATGTTGGCTACCGACTTATTAGCGCTGATCACAAAAATCAGTATAGAAGCTCAGAGCAAGAGCTTAAAAATTCTTAAAGACATTACCGAGGAGCTCAAATCACACAGTATTTACTTGATCAATGAAACTGAGTTGAGCACAGACCAATCAGCCTTTGTAACCAATTATTTCCTGTCTAAAGTCAATCCTGAGCTAACAACTATTGATCTAAACACGGTAGAAGACTTCCCGATGCTCAAGGAATCTGCCGCCTATCTAGCTGTTAGACTCGTAAAAAACTTATCGAAGGTAAAGCGTTCTAGTAAAACGCAAGAAGTGCATTACGCTTTAATTGAGATTCCCAGCAGCTTAAATCGCTTTGTGGTGCTTCCAGAGGAAGACCAAAAGAACTACGTAGTGATGCTTGATGATGTGATACGGCATTGCCTAAATCGCATTTTTTTTATGTTTGATTACGATGCGATTGAGGCGCATATGATTAAGATTACCAGAGATGCTGAGCTCGATATAGACGACGACTTGGATAAGAGTTTTTTAGAGAAAATCTCCACTTCTGTTAGTAATAGAAAAATTAGCGATCCGGTGCGTTTTGTATACGACAAACGCATTAAGCTCGATACCCTTACCTTTTTGACCGAGAAAATCGGTATTGAAGATACCGATAGCGTCATTCCAGGCGGACGCTATCACAACCGAAAAGATTACATGAACTTTCCAAATTTTGGAAGGTCTGCGCTTCAATACTCAAAGATAGAGCCCTTGGCTGTTCCCAATTTCGAGATGGAGGTTAGTGTATTTGATCAGATTCGCCAGCGTGATTACATGCTCTACACTCCCTATCAAAACTATGCTTATGTCATTCGATTTTTGAAGGAGGCCGCCCTAGATCCCAAGGTCAAGGAAATTAAAATTACCATTTACCGCTTGGCCGGAAATTCTCAAGTAGCTGCCGCTCTGATTAATGCAGCAAAGAATGGAAAAGCAGTTACGGTACAAATTGAGCTTCAGGCGCGATTTGACGAAGAAAGTAATATCAACTACGCTAATAGGTTTAAGGAGGCCGGTATTCGTTTGGTTTTTGGAATTCGAGGACTCAAAGTACACTCAAAGATTTGTGTGGTGACTAGAGAAACTGAAAATAAGGCTGTTGAATATTTTGGGTTTATCAGTACCGGAAACTTTAATGAATCTACCGCACGGGTATATACCGACCACACCTTGTTTACTGCTCATAAGGGTATACTACTCGAAACGCATAAGGTCTTCGACTTTTTGGAAACTACCTACAGGGTGAGAAAATACAAACATCTTATTGTTTCTCCGCACTATACAGAATCAACCTTTACACGACTTATTCAACAAGAAATCGTTAATGCTAAAGCCGGAAAGGAGGCTTACATCCGCATTAAGATGAACAGTTTTACCTCGTACAAGATGATTGATAAATTGTACAAGGCCAGCCAAGAAGGGGTGAAGATCGACCTCATTATCAGAGGAATCAACTGTCTCATTCCTGGAGTGAAGGGCATGAGTGAGAACATTCGGGCCATTAGTATTGTCGATAAATTTTTAGAGCATACTCGAATGTTCATTTTTGCCAATGGAGGCGATCCTAAGGTATACATTTCATCGGCCGATTGGATGACTCGAAATATCGAAAACAGGGTAGAGGTAGGAGTGCCTATTTACCAAGAAAACCTAAAGTCTGAACTTATGGAGGTTTTCGATATCTATTGGAACGACAACCAAAAGGCACGTGTTTTTTCAGCCAAACAAGACAATGCGTACAGAAAGAACAAGAAAGCACCTCTTCGCGCCCAGTTTGCCCTATACGACTATTACAAAAATAAACTAGAGATCTAAGTTGAAACGTTTTCTCAGCGCTTCAACTTGGGGGTATTTCTCCGCTAACTTTTGATACTTTTCATCGGGGGTGTAGGCGTATTGGGTAGAAATTGGCTCTTTGGAGCGTTTGAATTTAAAGTGTAAAAAATCATTGGATAACCGATCGCTTAAAAAATTAAGAGCATCTGCCGCTGCAAGCTGAAGTTCTTTTTTAATGGTGTCATTGGGCACCTCTAGGGTGAGTTCGCATTTATCGCTATCTAGAACCCGTTTTGCGAGCTGAAAATTACTCGCAAGTATCTTTTGCCCTGATTGTTCTAACTGTTCGGCATAGGCGTTTAATTCGCGCTCTACCGCTTCAACTGAAATCGGATTTTTACGCTTTTCAGTGACATCTCCAATTTTTTTAGATTCAGCTGATTGGGCTCTTTTTGCCTTTATGGCAGCCAGTGAATGACTCGAAATAGGTGAAACTTTGGCACTTAAATTAGTAGCGTCTAGAATAACGTTATCAACCCTGAAAGCTTCTTTATTAGTGGATTCTTCAGAAGATTCAACGCTTGTAGGGCTTACCTCTTTATTAGGCGGTAAAGACTCGGTTGACTCTGTTGGCTTTGCATGGGATTGGGGTGTGGCGAAGACCGGCGTTTTTGGTGAAATGGACGCAGGATTTGCGCTTGGCCTAGGCTTGATTAAATAAGGCTTTTTTTTTTACTCAAACCCTCTTCTAAGGAAGCCAGTTGCAATAGGCAAAGCTCGACTACGAGGCGTTGATTTTCAGACGATTTATAAGACAGGCTATGTGTGCCAATCAGCTCTATGGCAGCTAGAAGAAAGGTTTTCTCAAGCGTTAAAGCCTCTTGTGCATAGCGCTCTTTAAACACCGTGGAAGCATTGAGTAGTTTTGCCGTGTCTAAAGACTGGGCAACAAGTAGGTCTCTGAAGTGAGCCGATAGACCTTGCAAAAAATGAAGTCCGTCGTATCCTTTTTGAAGCAGCTGGTCAAAATGAAGGAGCAGTGCCGAGGTGTTTGACTCTTTGATATAATCGGTGAAGGCAAAAAAGGTCTCCTGATCGAGCACATTTAATTGCTCACTTAGTACCTTCATCGAGAGTTCACCTCTGCTAAAACTAACTAAACGGTCGAAGAGTGAAAGGGCATCCCTAAGGGCGCCATCTGATTTTTTGGCAATGTGGTACAGTGCTTGCTCTTCGGCTTTGACCCCTTGATCAATTGCGATTTGATTCAGGTGGTTCACCGTATCACCAATGCTGATTCGTTTAAAATCATACACTTGGCAACGCGAGAGTATAGTGGGGAGTATCTTGTGTTTTTCGGTTGTTGCGAGTATGAATATGGCGTGCTTCGGCGGTTCTTCGAGTGTTTTTAAGAAGGCGTTAAACGCCGCGGTGGAGAGCATGTGTACCTCATCGATAATATATACTTTATAGCTTCCTATCTGCGGAGGTATCCTTACCTGATCGGTCAATGCCCTTATATCGTCGACTGAATTATTAGAGGCTGCGTCTAGCTCGAAAATGTTAAACGAATAGTCGCTAGTGGCCTCAGGTTCTTTTTGCTCAAAGGTATTCACTTGTCGGGCTACAATACGTGCGCAGGTGGTCTTGCCCACACCTCTGGGACCGCAAAAAAGTAAAGCCTGAGCGAGTTGATTGCTACGGATGGCATTCTCTAAGGTGTGCGTAATAGCCTCTTGCCCTACCACTTCTTCAAAGGCTTTGGGGCGGTATTTTAAGGCAGAAACGACAAAATGCTCCATACACAAATATAGGCTCGATCGATTAATCGAATAAATCCCATCGTCTTAAAAAGGGCTAGACTTATCAACAATGTGGTAACTTTGATGCAAAGCAGGTCACTCTATCGCTTTTGTTTTCAAAAGAGGAAAGTCTGGACACCATAGCGCAGCATAGCGGGTAACGCCCGTCGGCCGTAAGGTCAGGACCAGTGCAACAGAAAGAATGTACAGTTAGGCTGTAGTGAAATCAGGTAAACTCTATGCGGTGAAACGCCATGTATATCAACGTTTGAAGGTAGCGCGCCTGATGTTGAAGGGTAGGCGGATAGAGCCATAGAGTAATTTATGGCCTAGATAAATGATAGAGCACGACAGAATCCGGCTTACGACCTGCTTTTATTTTTGAAAGAAACTGAAGGAGCTCGATCCATAACTTCTCGATTCTGCAAAATGAGTAACAGCACTCAGAATATCTTTAGAAGAGTGTTCGGCGATGAGTATTCCGTCTTCACTTATCCAATTTTGATTGAAAACAAGTGCTATAAGTTTAGCATATCCCGTAACACCTATACTGTAGGGTGGATCCATAAAGACGATATCGTAGGCCTTAGCGGTTGACTGAAGAAAAGACTCGACCTTGGCGCACCGAATTTCTAGGGTTTCTAGAGATAGTAGTTCGGCCGTTTTACGAATGAATCCGCAGGCTTGCCGGTCTTGTTCTACAGCGGTAACCTGCCTGCTTCCCCTGGAGCAAAATTCGAAGCTAATATTACCTGTTCCACTGAACAGGTCTAAAACCGATTGCTCGCCAAGATCTATACGGTGGCTAAGAACATTAAATAATCCCTCTTTAGCTACATCTGTTGTCGGTCTGGCCGATAGTGTTTTGGGAGCCGTTAGCTTGCGTCCTTTGTGCATTCCTGAGATGATGCGCATAGTTTATCGGCTTAGTGAAAGGGATAGACCTCTGTAATATATTGGGCGTCTGAAGCCCATTCTTTAACGTGTTTAAAGCTTGCAGCTCCCCACTTAGATCCGTTTTCGTAGCAAATGACATCGGTGGCTGACTCGGGTTGCTTTGAAGCTCTGAGGGCTAACTGCAGGTAGTAACTCGCGTCTAAATCTCCATCAGTAGCGAATTGATTGTACACTAGTAGATTAGGGCCTTTGTGGTAGACGAGCTCTATATGTTTAGGATGAAAGATGCTTACCAAGCGCGGATTCTCTTTGTTGGGGCTTACAAGCGCACGTTTGAGCAGCTCGTGAGCGCTGTGAGTGACCATGATTGAGTTGTGAGCCTGTTTAAGTGCTGTCTCGAGTTTTTGGTTGTAGGCAAAGATTACAAAGAGCCCAAAATTTTTAAGTTCGGTAAAGGCCGTATGCGCCCAATCTTCGATGTGGAACTGTAAGTAATCCGAGGCGTCTGCTGCGCTAAAAAGCTCTTTTGGTACTAATGTGGCCGGGCCCGAATAAATAAGTTTAATCGCAGCATCTGTGGGTGATTGTTGACTTAACCAAAGAAGAAGGTCTTCTTGCTGGCCCAAAAATACCCGATCGATCCTATCGTCGAGGGAAGGTTTAAAAACACAAAATCCATCCGGAAGAACCTGGATGGATAGTGCTGTGCGTGACTGTTTTTCCTTGGCGGAAATCAATGTGTCAAAACTTAATTCGATGTTTTCTTCTTGTCGTAGATAGAAGGCCAGTTACCAGAGGTACTTACTTCGGTTAACGAACCTACTTTGATGGTGGTTCCATTCACCTGTTCAATACTGGCATGTGCATTTTCTTTGGCCAAAAGATCTTTAGGTTGGTCGTATAAAATGACATTTTTCTCAACAGAAGCCTCAAAAACTGGAGCGTTAAAACCTTGCTTGTTGACCACATCGGCCTTCATAGTGAAGCGCTCGTTATTTTGCGCATACGGTACGGCAAAGAGGGTTTTGTATGAAGAACTTCCTTTGAAGATTGAATCTTTAACGGCAACTGTTCCTAGCGTATCAACTACTACCGTGTCGACCTGCATATCAATGCGGTAGGTGCGGTTGTAGCGCATAAACGATGAATCTTTTTGTTGGGTAAGCGTAAAGTATCCGGTATCTATAAAATTGATGAGTGATTCGAAGTCTTTGGCATAAGCGTCGGTGACTGTTCGGTGCGCCACCTGGGCATCGCGAATATCTTTTAGTTTTTCTATGACCGCTGAAAAGCGCTCTTCTTTCACATTATTGAAGGAAATAGGAGCCATTACAGATAAATAAATAAGGTAAGCAAGAACTCCTGAGACCACAAGAAGAACGTACTGGAGAACAGTTTTCATCGTTTGGTTTTTTGTTTTGAACGTGAACAAATCTACAATTTTTTTCCAATCACCAAAGTTTTTAGCTCGAAATGAAATGATGTGTATCTTCGACCAAAGTTTAGCTTTTGAATCCCCATAAAATCTACCGTTTACTTCTCGACTCATTGAATTTTGAGCCTACCCTTTCGCAAAAAAAGGCACTCGAAGAAATTACGCGTTTTCTCGTTGCCGATAATCCTAAAAAATTCTTTGTACTCAAAGGTTATGCTGGTACGGGTAAGACCTCACTGATTAAGGCACTCATTCAGACCCTGCACAGCATAGGCAACCAAACAATTCAACTGGCCCCAACCGGTAGGGCGGCCAAAGTCATTTCGCGTTATTCAGGCTACCAAGCTTCAACCATACACAAGCTGCTTTACTACCCGAAGCGCTCGGGCAATAAGCCTATCAGTTTTACACTAGCCAAAAACAAGTTTAAACGTACCCTATTTATTGTAGACGAGGCCTCAATGCTTTCTGATCGCCAGCCAGACAAAGGATTATTTGCCTCTGACTCACTATTGCAACACTTGTTTGAGTATGTCTACAGCGGGCAGCATTGTTCGCTCTTGCTCATCGGGGATACGGCTCAGCTCGCTCCAGTCTCTGAGACGCAAAGTATAGCCCTTGATGAGCAGCAACTCGCACAGCGATTTGAGCTGACCCCCTATACAGCCTTGCTTACCGAGGTGGTGCGACAAGCCGCCGAAAGCGCTATACTCAGTAATGCCACGCGAATTCGTGATTCTTTAATAGCCAATTATTTTCAGTTCAAACTGGATACGACAAGTGGATCAGAGGTGTTTCGCATGCAAGATGGGTCAGAATTACTAGAAGCCTTAGAAGACGCGTACAGAGAAGCAGGAATGCAAGAGACGGCCATCATAGTGCGCTCTAACAAGCGTGCGAATCTCTACAATAAAAATATTAGGCAGCGCATCCTTCAATTGGATAATGAGTTAAGTGTTGGAGATATATTGATGGTTGTCAAGAACAATTATTTCTGGCTGTCTGAATCCAAAGAAGTGGCCTTTATAGCTAACGGTGATGCCATTGAAGTGCTTCAGATCTACCAGTTTAAAACTCTTTACGATTTTAAGTTTGCCGAAGTTCAAGTTCAACTGCTTGACTACGAGTCACCTCCATTTGACGCTGTACTGCTTTTAGACGTGCTAGAGGCCGATCAGCCTGCTTTAAGTTTTGAAGACGGCAATAAACTCTACCAAAAGGTGGCTGAAGATTATGCGCACGAGAGCTCGAAATACAAGCGGTATCTCGGAATCAAGAATAACCGGTATTTCAATGCACTTCAAGTGAAGTACTCTTACGCCATTACGTGTCATAAAGCCCAGGGTGGTCAGTGGAGGCGGATTTTTGTCGAGAAACCTTATGCACCAGACGGATTGGATCAAGATCACCTTAAATGGCTTTATACGGCTTTTACTAGGGCTTCTGAGCGCTTATATCTTATGGGATTTGAAAACGATTATTTTTACGATAACGAAATACGATAAGACCATGAAGATTGTAGCCATGATACCCGCACGACTTGCATCCACGCGACTCTCAGAGAAGTTGATTCGCGATTTGGCAGGTACTCCGGTTATTGTGCGAACCTATGAGGCTGTGAAACAGACCCTCCTTTTTGATGAGGTGTATGTGGTTACCGATAGTAAAAAGATTGAGACGATTGTTCTGGCTAAAGGTGCCAAAGTCCTATTCAGCTCAACTCATCACGCTACCGGAAGCGATCGATTGGCAGAGGCGGCCTCACAGATCGAAGCCGACCTGGTGATAAATGTTCAAGGCGATGAACCCTTTATCGACAAGCAAAGCCTAGAGCGTCTAATCGAGGTGTTTAAAGGTGATGCTGAGCGAAAAGTAGACCTCGCCTCATTGATGACCCCCCTCTTAGATGAAGAAGAGGCTAAAAATCCGAATGTAGTAAAGGTGATTACAGACCTAAGCGGTAAAGCCCTTTACTTTTCACGTTCAGTGATTCCGTTCAATCGCAGTGGATTAAGGGCGAATGTGGTTTTTAAGCACAAGGGTGTTTACGCTTTTCGCAAACAGGCCCTGGTTGATTTCTCACAACTGTCAATCGGCCCACTTGAGCAGGCAGAAAGCATAGAGGCTATTCGATTTTTAGAGCACGGAAGAGTACTTCAGATGGTAGAAACCCCTAACGATAGCATTGGAATTGACACCCTAGAAGATTTGGAGCGCGCAGAACAGCTCATTAAGATTCGCTCATAGTGTGATAGACGTTTTGTACGTCATCGTCCTCTTCAATTTTTTCCAATAGTTTCTCAATATCGGCCGCTTGCTCTTCGGAGAGTTCTTTGGTGATTTGGGGTATGCGTTCAAATCCGGAGGAGAGAATTTGAAGCGATCTGTTTTCTAATTCCTTTTGAAGGCTGCCAAAGGCCTCAAAAGGAGCGTAGATAAGCACTCCGTCTTCATCTTCAAAAATTTCTTCAACCCCAAAATCGATCAGGTCTAGTTCAAGGGATTCCAAATCGCAGTTTTCTGCGGCAATTCTGAAGTTACAGCTGTGATCGAATAGAAACTCAACCGAACCTGAGGTTCCAAGCGTGCCCCCGCATTTATTGAAATAGCTACGGATATTGGCCACTGTGCGCGTAGGATTGTCTGTCGCGGTTTCGACCAAAATAGCAATACCGTGAGGGCCGTACCCTTCGTAGAGCAACTCTTTATATTCGCCTTGTGATTTGTCGGAGGCCCTTTTAATGGCGCGCTCGACGTTGTCTTTTGGCATGTTAACCGCCTTGGCGTTTTGAATGACCGCCCTCAAGCGTGCGTTTGAATCGGGGTCTGCTCCGCCTTCTTTTACGGCCATCACAATGTCTTTGCCTATACGTGTAAACGCCTTTGACATCGCTGCCCAGCGCTTCATTTTTCGCGCTTTTCTGAACTCAAATGCTCTTCCCATATTCGCAGTATTAGAGGGGTAAAAATACGGATTTTAGCCTATGTTAAGGGCTCTAAATGATGAGCTATAGCTTCGTTGACGCTAAATTGCAGATAGTTGGGTAGCTTATTGTCTCTAGGCAGTACAGCCAAGTAACGCATCTCGTTGGTGGTGTAGACTCTTTTGTACAGCGGATGGTAATTGCCCAACCGATTAATCAG
>JAURFJ010000024.1 GCA_030834365.1 Flavobacteriaceae bacterium
GTTAAAAAAGCAGTAGTGCTGTACTTTCCTATTCAACAGATGCAGACCCTTGAGGCAGGAATTTTCGAATACCACGACAAAATTCCTCTAAAACGCGATTTTGCCCAAAAAGGGGTGCGTGTGGTTCCCAACGCAGTGGTTAGATATGGGGCCTATGTTTCTAGTGGTACCATTCTTATGCCAAGCTATGTCAATATTGGGGCCTATGTCGATGAGGGTAGCATGGTCGATACCTGGGCTACTGTAGGAAGCTGTGCTCAAATAGGTAAAAACGTTCACCTATCTGGAGGAGTAGGCATTGGTGGGGTGCTTGAACCCCTTCAAGCCACCCCTGTAATCATTGAAGACAATGCCTTCATCGGATCAAGAAGTATTGTGGTAGAGGGTGTGAGAGTCGGAAAAGAAGCGGTTTTAGGAGCTAATGTAGTATTGACCGCATCGACTAAAATAATCGATGTAACCCAAGAAGAACCTGTATTTTACCAAGGGGAAATTCCTGCCCGAAAAGTGGTCATTCCAGGAACCTATAGCAAAGAGTTTAAAGCGGGAACTTTCGGCGTTTCTTGTGCGCTCATAATAGGAGAACGCAAAGAGAGCACCGATAAAAAAACCTCACTTAATGATGCGCTAAGAACCTACGGCGTCTCAGTCTAAAAAGGTTTAAAATACTACCTTTACAACAGGTTTAATCGCTATTTGAACCCCACACCCCTGTCAATTGAACTGAGCATGCTCGAAGAAGCACTTGAACATCCTATATTCAAAAAAATCGGAAAAATAGCCGACGACCTAGGGCTTGAATGCTATGTTATAGGTGGCTATGTGCGCGATTACTTGCTCAAAAGAACCTTCAAATACGACATAGACATTGTAACGCTCGGAAACGCTATTGAGTTGGCAGAATCGCTGAGTCAATCTCTTGAAGGTACTCCAAAGGTCTCCGTCTTTAAAAACTATGGCACAGCCATGCTCAAACACAATGAGCTCGAAATCGAGTTCGTGGGGGCACGAAAAGAGAGTTACACCTCATCCTCACGTAAACCCTCTGTCACCAGTGGCACTTTAGAAGACGATCAAAATCGAAGAGATTTCACCATTAACGCCATGGCGCTATGCTTGAATGCCAATCGCTTTGGGGAATTCATCGATCCGTTCGAAGGACAAAAACATTTAGCAGAGGGGGTCATTATAACTCCACTAGAGCCAGAGGTTACCTTCAGTGACGATCCGCTCAGAATGCTCAGAGCGATTCGATTCGCTGCACAACTCAACTTTAGCATTCATCCGCGCACCTTAGAAGCAATTGCCAGCCAAAGAGAACGACTTGAAATCGTTTCCAAGGAACGCATTGTTGTAGAGTTGAATAAGATACTCTTAACCGATAAACCCTCCATAGGTCTAGGGCTACTAGAGAAGACTAAACTACTAGAATTAATCATGCCCGAATTAACCGCGCTTAAAGGTATAGATGAGATCGAGGGTATGACACACAAAGACAACTTTTGGCACACCTTAGAGGTGGTTGACAATTTAGCCGCCGAAAGTCAAGATCTATGGCTGCGGTGGGCCGCCCTGTTACACGATATCGGAAAGGCCCCGACAAAGCGCTTTGACGAGAGTACCGGATTCACTTTTCACGGACACGAGTTTGTGGGCTCTAAAATGGTTTACAAGCTTTTCAAACGGCTCAAATTGCCGTTGAATGATTCGATGAAGTTTGTACAAAAAATGGTGCTTATGAGCTCCAGACCAATTGTTATCTCAGAGCAATTCGTTACCGATTCAGCCGTAAGACGGCTCGTGTTTGACGCCGGAGATCACATCGATGATCTGATGCTCTTATGTGAGGCAGATATCACTACTAAAAACCCCAATAAACAAAGGCGCTATAAAGATAATTTTAAACGGGTTAGAGCCAAAATCAAGGAGGTAGAAGAGCGCGATCGGGTTCGAAATTTTCAACCACCTGTAGACGGATCAGAAATTATGCAATTATTTGATTTAAAGCCGGGAAAAGAAATTGGCCTTCTCAAAGAGGCTATTAAAGAAGCTATTTTGGAAGGGGTAATCGCTAACAATTACGATGAAGCAAAATCATTCATGCTTACCAAGGCAGCCGAAATGGGATTAAAACCTGTAAGAGATGCGTAGCACACGGTGGTTGATTAACGCGACCATTGCGGTCATTTATTTGGTAATCCTAGCCGGAGCAGTAGTTCGCATGACCGGAAGCGGAATGGGTTGCCCCGATTGGCCAAAGTGTTTTGGGTATTACATACCTCCGACCGAAGCCGAAGCACTCGAATGGAAGCCAAATAAATCGTACGATAAAGGGCAACTGATTATCCGCAACGAACAACTCGTTGAAGCTAAAAAAACCTTTACCACATCAAGCAGCTTTGAAGCGAGCAATTGGGAGGCCTACATCAAACACGACTACGCTGTCTTTAATCCATGGCATACGTGGATCGAATACATCAACAGGCTCTTAGGCGCCCTGGCGGGGCTCTTCACCTTGGCCTTGTTTTTAAGCACACTGCGCTTACGACCTTTCAATACAAAGCTGATGGTTTTAGCGCTCATTACCCTGCTGGGAATACTTTTTCAGGCGTGGCTTGGGGCTACAGTGGTTTATTCGGTATTGAATCCGCTTAAAATCAGTCTGCATATGCTCATGGCCTTGGTTTTGGTAGCCCTGCTGTTTTACATGAAGTTCAGCGCAAGCACCTACTCGGTTTCCGTTGATTCACTTAAGCCTAACCAAATCTTTATCGGGCTAGCGTTGGGAATGACACTCATTCAAATTTTAATCGGAACTCAGGTGCGCCAAAGTGTTGACCATTTTTTAGATGAAGGCTTGTCTATAGAAGGGTGGATAAATAAAGCGCCCATTATCTTCTACATTCACCGCTCATTCTCCATTGCAGTGCTGTTGATAAATGTGCTTATTTTTTGGCGTTTGAGAACGCAAGCTTCACGCTTTACACCCCATTACCTTTTAGTTCTAGGACTCCTATTCTTAGAGGTGGCGACCGGAGTAGCCATGAATTATTTTGCATTTCCTTTTTCTACTCAACCGCTTCACTTAGTTATCGCTTCTTTATTATTTGGTTTGCAGGCCTACCTTTTCATGAGAAGCACCTCTAGTCCTTTACCCTCCAAAATTTAATTCATATGCTGTATAAAATTCGAATCATTTTAGATGCAGAAGAAGATGTGTTCAGAGATTTAGCTGTTTCTGATCGCATTAGCCTTGAAGATTTTCACATAGCCATAGCTCAATCGTTTGGCTTCGACCTCAGTGAGATGGGAACGTTCTTTGCCACTGATGAGAATTGGACACAAGGGGTTGAGTACCCCATTGTCGACATGGGGTTTGAAGACGACACGGTAATTATGCAGCACACTCCGCTCGGAACCATCTTAAATGAAGAAAGCCCCCGCTTGATTTATGTATACGACCTACTCAGCATGTGGAGCTTTTTTGTTGAACTGGCAAAAATCGAAGAAACAGAACCCATTGAGCAATCAGAGCTGCTGTTTAGTTTTGGCGCCCTACCAGACCAAGCACCAGACAAAAGCTTTAAGTCAGAGCGCTCTAATCGCAACCCCCTAGACGAAGATCCCTTTGATGAAGAAGGAGATGACCTAGACGACTTTGAAGATGATTTCGAGGACGATTTTAATGACAATAGCTTCAATGACTTTGAATCTTATGACGATTACGCAGAAGACTATTAATCTACACACCTCTTATGTTTACTCTATATAATGCCCAAATTGACGCTATTGCCCTGCACCGTATCGGAAATAAAAGTCGCAATGAGCCATTGCAGCTATCAAAAGACCGATTGCACTTAGACGATGAAATTGGAACACTGCTGAAACAGTACTTTTTTTCACCCTTTACCCAGAAAGAGGTGAACTATTTTAAGTTTGCGCACGAGGTCGATCTAGAATACAACCCTGTTTACCAATCGGTCAAGAGCATCTTTGATGATCCAGCGAGTCTTTACGAGCAAAGCAAAGCTTTAGCAACTCACCTTTACAATCAGTCAAAGCACGCCCATATCAACAGTGGCGAACTCTATGTGGTTCACTTTACTGACGTCAGAATTGACAATGAAAAGGTAGATGCCATAGGCCTATTTAAAAGCGAATTGAAACAAGATTTTTTTGAGTTTTCTTGGGAAAATGAGAACGTAAACATTCATTTACGAAAGGGGATTTCTGCTCAAAAACTCGATAAAGGCTGCCTCATTTTTAACACACAAACTGAGGCTGGATACAAAGTACTCACCGTTGACCGCAACCGGTACGACGCCAAGTATTGGCCTGAGACATTCTTGTCTATTTCAGCCTTAGAAGACGAGGTGTATTTCACCAAGAACTATTTAAAGCTCTGTAAAGACTTCGCTAAAGATGTGGTGCTTGAGGCCGAAGATAAACAGCAAGAGGTTATGTTTATGAATAGAGCGATGAATCACTTCGCCTCAAGAGACACCTTTGAGGAGTCACACTTTCTGAATGAGGTCATAGAAAATCCTGACCTCATTCCCGAGTTCAAACAGTACAAGACCGATAAGGGTCCGAAGTACAGTATAGAGGATGTCTCTTCATTTGGCATTGCCAATCAAGCGGTAACCGAGGCTAGAAAAAAACTAAAAAACCACATTTACCTCGACACCAACATCCACATCAAATTAAACTTTATTAACCCAGATTCAGGAGAGCGTTTTGTCGAAAAAGGATGGGACGAAGAACGTCAGATGTATTACTATTTACTGTACTTCAATAAAGAATCAAAAAATTAAATTACGCTGAGATCTCTGTAGTTCTTGATCACAAAAAGTAGGGCAAGCTCGAGTATGACGCCCATAGAATCTGCTTTTTTAAATCGTTGATCTCCTGTGAATTGACTAATTTGACTTCCGAGCATTTTGATGTGATCGGCCGTAGAAAGCACATCACTCTTGGCCGAATCAACCAGTCTTCTAAGCTGAGATTCTGCTCCGAGGGCCCTTTTAGCAAGCGATGAGCGCTCTTCTTTCTTGTATTGAAACACAGACTCCCTTTTTAGATGTGTCTTAATCAATTTCATCATCGCCGCATTCTCAGGAAAAAATTGAGGGCGGTATACCCTTAGATCGCCTTCAAAATTTTGCTGATCAAAGTCTATTGCACGGATCTTATGAATAACACTATCAAAATCGTGCACCGGAATAACTACATAGTTATAGGCCCTCATGTCACCCAACAAACGAATCATACAACGTTCATTGAACTTCACGAACTCCTTGGCTAGCTGAGCCCGTTGCCTTTCGGTGCATAAGGGCAGATAATGAGTGATAAAAACGTCTCCTGGAATACCGGCAATGTGCTCCTCAATGAGCGTGTCAGCCGATACTAAGAAATTGAGGTTATACGGAGAGAGTAGGTGTTCCAATTCAAGCCCATATATGCGCGAAGCATCACTTCTTTTAACATAAAAATAGGTGTAGTTGTCGTTAATGATGTTTCGAATCTTAATTCGAAAGGGCTTAGAGTTGCCAAAGGTGCAGTAATCTATCGCGTCAACCGACAGGTCCTCAAAAATGCTATCGCTTCCGTCAGAATGCAAGATAGAATAGATCTTTTTCAGGGCCACATCAATCTCTTTGCGCTCCTCATCAGAATAAAATACCCGAACCCACAACGTATCGTCGTCTTGTTGACTGTATACCGATACAGAGCCCGAAAAACGCAATAGATCTTCGTAGTGCACAGGAACCTCTGTACTTCTCTTATACCGATCTAGATAGGCCTTTAACTGAGAAGAAATCGGGTAACTGGGTTTCTTAAAAACCATTTGTGGGCCATCACTCATGGCGTCAAGATAGTTTGTTTTAAAAAAATTAAGCGCCCCAGTATTGCTATTTTTGCTCAATGAAGTTCGAAATCGTCTCTTCTTTTAAACCGACAGGGGATCAACCTGAGGCAATTCATTCACTAGTCGAGGGACTGTTGGAAGGTGAAAAGCACCACACATTGCTCGGGGTGACCGGATCGGGTAAAACCTTTACGGTAGCTAATGTGATTGAACAGGTACAAAGACCCACCTTGGTGCTTGCGCATAACAAAACCCTAGCCGCCCAGCTCTACTCAGAATTCAAGCAATTCTTTCCGCAGAATGCTGTCGAATACTTCGTCTCTTACTACGACTATTACCAGCCTGAAGCCTATATACCGGCAAGTGGAACCTATATCGAGAAAGACCTTAGCATTAATGAAGACATTGAAAAGCTGCGTTTGAGCACTACCTCTTCACTGTTGAGCGGCAGACGCGATGTGATCGTAGTGGCCTCTGTATCTTGTCTCTACGGTATTGGAAACCCCATCGAGTTTCAAAAAAATGTGATTCGCCTTGAACGGGGGCAACTCATGGCTCGAACACAACTGCTTAAGCTATTGGTTCAATCGCTATACGCTCGAACTACTGCCGATTTTTCTAACGGAAATTTTAGAATAAAGGGCGATGTGGTTGATATTTTTCCGGGATATGCCGACTACGCCTTTAGAGTTCATTTTTTTGGCGATGAAATTGAAGAGATAGAAGCCTTTGATCCGGTAACGCAATCGGTAATTGAGGTTTATGAGCAGCTGACCATCTATCCGGCCAACATGTTTGTCACTTCACCAGAGGTACTCCAAAACGCTATTCATCACATACAAGACGATTTACTGAAGCAAATCACCTACTTCAACGAGATCGGAAAGCCGTTGGAGGCCAAACGCCTCGAAGAACGCACCACTTTTGATCTAGAGATGATGAGAGAGCTCGGATACTGCTCGGGTATCGAGAACTATTCGCGCTATCTAGACGGACGCGCTCCTGGCACACGCCCATTCTGCCTTTTGGACTATTTTCCCGAAGACTACCTGATGGTCATCGATGAAAGCCATGTGACGATTCCGCAAGTACACGCCATGTATGGCGGTGACCGTTCTCGCAAAGAAAACTTGGTGGATTATGGGTTTCGATTACCCGCAGCCTTAGACAATCGCCCGTTGAAATTTGAGGAGTTTGAGGCCTTGCAAAACCAAATCATTTATGTCAGTGCAACCCCTGCTGATTACGAGCTTGAAAAATCCAAAGGGGTATTGGTCGAGCAGCTTATCAGACCGACGGGATTGTTAGACCCCATCATTGAGATTCGCCCCAGCAAAAATCAAATCGACGACCTCACCAACGAAATACAATTAAGGGCAGAAAAAGACGAAAGAACATTGGTAACCACCCTTACCAAAAGAATGGCTGAAGAGCTGACTAAATACCTGACTCGAATCGGAGTGCGCTGCCGTTATATTCACAGTGATGTAGACACGCTTGAACGCGTAGAAATTATGCAAGATCTGAGACGCGGACTGTTTGACGTACTCGTAGGGGTTAACCTACTGCGCGAAGGTCTAGACCTACCTGAGGTATCCTTAGTAGCTATAATTGACGCCGATAAAGAAGGATTTCTTAGAAGCAACCGAAGCCTGACCCAAACTGTTGGTCGCGCTGCACGGCACTTAAACGGCAGAGCCATTATGTACGCCGATACCATCACCAAGAGTATGCAGGAAACCATTGACCAAACCAACTACAGACGCGAAAAGCAGATCGCATACAACACAGAAAACGGTGTAACGCCTACCGCTCTGAACAAACCACTAGACGAGACACTGCGCATACAAAAGACGCGTAATGAAGAACCTACACTACAACCACTAACTGCTAAGGAAATCGCCAATCTTAGCGACGGAGCCATAGAGACTCAAATCAAGGAGACTCGAAAGGCCATGGAAAAAGCCGCAAAAGCATTAGACTTTATGGAGGCCGCTCGACTTCGAGACCACCTCAAACAACTGCAAATGCAGCAGTAAGCACCTTAGGCTAGAACAGCCTTGACCTTATCTGCTGCTTCTTGAAACTGTACGGCTGCCTGCACCTCAAGACCCGATTGATCGATGATCTCTTTTGCCAACTCTGCGTTGGTTCCTTGAAGGCGAACAATGATGGGCACATTGATCTGATCCGCCATATTCTTGTAGGCATCTACAATTCCATTAGCCACGCGGTCACAGCGCACAATTCCACCGAAAATATTGACTAGGATGGCCTTTACATTGGGATCTTTTAAGATGATTCCAAAGGCTTCTTCAACCCGTTTAGCATCGGCGGTTCCTCCTACATCTAAAAAGTTAGCGGGCTCTCCCCCAGCCATCTTAATTAGATCCATTGTAGCCATGGCAAGGCCTGCTCCGTTAACCATACATCCGACATTTCCGTCTAAATCTACATAGTTCAGACCCAAAGCTTTTGCCTCTACTTCAATAGGATTTTCTTCTCGGGTATCTCGCATCTCTGCATAGGCCTTTCTTCTGAATAAGGCATTGTCATCTAAGGTCACCTTAGCGTCAACCGCAATGACGCGGTCGTCTGAAGTTTTTAAAACCGGATTGATCTCGAATAGGCTTGAATCACTTTGCTCATAGGCTTTGTACAATGCCGATACAAATCGCGTCATCTCTTTGAAAGCTTTGCCTTCAAGCTTAAGGTTAAAGGCAATATTTCTAGCCTGAAAGCCCGTGAGACCAACAGAAGGATCAATTTCTTCAGTAAAGATGAGATGCGGTGTTTTCTCGGCTACCTCTTCGATATCCATTCCACCTTCGGTTGAATACATAATCATGTTTCGACCCGTTCCGCGATTAAGCAGCACAGACATATAAAACTCAGAAGTCTCACTTTCACCCGGGTAATAAACGTCTTCGGTAACAAGAACCTGATGAACGGTCTTGCCTTCTGCCGATGTCTGCGGAGTAATAAGCTGCATGCCGATGATTTGTTCAGCAATCGACTTTACTTCGTTAATCGATTTGGCAAGCTTCACACCACCACCCTTTCCGCGGCCCCCGGCGTGCACTTGCGCCTTAATCACATACCACGATGTACCGGTTTCTTCAGTTAATTTCAGCGCTGCTTGAGCGGCCGATTCAGGGCTGTCTGCAACAATTCCTCGTTGAATATCTACTCCAAAACTGGCTAAAATTTCTTTTCCTTGATACTCGTGTAAATTCATGGTCTAGGCTTTAAAAATGTGAGCACAAAAATAGAAAAGAGGTAGTAATGCACCTATTCGTTTTTGGACTAATTACAGTACCCCTTTGTTGCATTACTAACAAAATGTGATATAATGATAAATATCGTAGTCAATTCATGGAAATTAGCGTGCAGCGACTTAATTTGCGCCTCATTAAGCTGAACTCATATGCAACAGCCTCCTTTCATTGAAATCGCCAACACCTTTGGTGCGCCGGTTTACATCTACGACGCACAAGTGATTACCGCTCAGTATGACCGTTTAAAAAGAGCCTTTCAACAGGTTCCTAACCTCCGATTTCATTATGCCGTTAAGGCTAATTCCAACCTTAGCGTTTTAAAATTAATGCACAGTCTTGGCGCAGGTTTAGACACGGTTTCAATCGAAGAGGTTCGGCTTGGACTCTTAGCCGGTGTGGCCCCTGAAGATATCATCTACACCCCAAACGGCGTTTCAATCGAAGAATTAGAGGCCGCGAGAGAACTAGGTGTTCAAATAAACATAGATAACCTCTCAGTGCTGGAGCTTTTTGGGCAGCGCTATCCCGAAACTCCAGTCTGCGTGCGTATCAATCCGCATGTAATGGCCGGAGGCAATGCCAATATTTCAGTAGGCCACATAGACTCAAAGTTCGGTATAAGCATTCATCAAGTTCCGCATATTTTGCGCATAGTCAATCTGACCAACATGCGTATTAATGGGGTGCACATGCACACGGGTAGTGACATACTCGATATTGACGTATTCTTACATGCCTCTGAAATTCTGTTCGAGGCGGCCACCCATTTTAAAGACTTGGAGTTTATCGATTTCGGAAGCGGCTTCAAGGTGCCGTATAAAAAAGACGATATTGAAACTCCTATTGAAGAACTTGGCGAAAAGCTCAGCGAGCACTTTAATCGCTTTTGTCAAAAGGTGCAGAAGCCTTTGACTTTGTCGTTTGAGCCTGGCAAATTTTTGGTCAGCCAGGCAGGAACATTCATGGCTAAGGTCAACGTAGTCAAGCAAACCACCTCAACCGTTTTCGCAGGTGTAGATTCAGGGTTTAATCACCTAATGCGCCCCATGCTTTACGGATCATACCACCATATTGAAAACCTCAGCAACCCTGAAGGTAAGGCTCGTTTTTATTCGGTAGTCGGCTATATATGCGAAACCGACACCTTTGGAAGTAATCGTCCTATTGCGGAGATTACAGAAGGAGACCTACTGGCCTTTCACAATGCTGGAGCGTATTGCTTCTCAATGGCCAGCAACTACAACTCTAGATTGCGTCCTGCAGAGGTATTGTGGATAGGCGGAAAGGCTCACCTCATCAGAGAACGCGAGACCTTTGACGATTTACTCAAAGGGCAAGTAGAGGTCGACATCGAGCAGCTAAGCGCAATCGCGGCCAATTAAGTCGTATCTTTATCCTATGAATCGACTGCTGTTTTTTTTGGTTATATCAGCCATAGGTTTGTCAGCTGTGAATGCTCAAGAGCAATCTATTAAATGGCTCAGCTTCGAGGAGGCAGCTGCGATTGCCGAAAAGGGAACCTCTAAAAAATTTTTCATCGATGTCTACACCGATTGGTGCGGATGGTGCAAAAAAATGGACAAAGAAACCTTCAACGACCCTAAGGTGAAGGCGTATATGCTCAAAAATTACCATATGGTAAAGCTCGATGCAGAGCAGTCTGAACCCATAACCTACAAAGGGGAAACCTACGAATTGGTCGGATCTGGACGCAGCACCTATCACGAATTGGCCTATGCGTTAACTCAAGGAAACCTGAGCTATCCTACAGTGGTGTTTATGACTGAACGCTTTGAGGTACTTTCACCTTTAGCCGGATTTTATCCGGCAGATCCTTTTCTTCAAATCGCCACTTACTTTGGAGATTCGCTTTATGAAACCATGACATGGCAAGACTACGAGGCCACGCTTAATCCTACCGACTAAAACCTTATCTCACTGAATTTATCTTCTGCTGTAATTCGGCGCCTCCTTGGTAATGGTGACGTTGTGCGGATGACTCTCATTGATTCCGCTCGCAGTGATCTTCACAAACTTACCCGTTTCTTGTAAGGTCTGAATATCTTTTGCCCCGCAGTAGCCCATTCCGGCGCGTAGACCACCAATGAATTGATGCATGCTTTCATAAAGGTCGCCTTTGTACGGAACCCGCCCCACGATTCCCTCTGGAACGAGCTTTTTAATATCGTCTTCGACGTCTTGAAAATAGCGGTCTTTACTTCCCTTTTCCATAGCCTCAACCGACCCCATTCCGCGGTACGATTTGAATTTACGGCCTTCAAAGATAATGGTCTCCCCAGGAGATTCTTTGGTTCCGGCAAGAAGGGATCCCAGCATCACGCTATCGGCGCCGGCGGCAATAGCCTTCGGAATGTCGCCTGTGAAACGCACTCCACCATCGGCAATCACCGGTACGCCGCTTCCTTTCAGCGCTGCGGCTACCTCTAAAACGGCCGAGAATTGAGGAAAACCTACTCCAGCAACCACACGAGTAGTGCAAATTGAACCTGGTCCTATTCCGACTTTTACCGCATCAGCTCCGGCATCAACTAAGTATTTTGCCGCCTCAGCCGTAGCTATGTTTCCAACGACTACATCTAAGTTCGGATGGGCCTTTTTAACCTCTTGTAGAATACTAACGACTCCTTTACTATGGCCGTGAGCTGTATCGATAACCACAGCATCAACCCCGGCTGCAACTAAGGCATCGACACGATCAAAGCTGTCACCTGTTACACCCACGGCAGCAGCGGCTAGTAGTCTTCCGAACTGATCCTTGTTGGCTTTGGGCTTTTGAGTGAGCTTGGTAATATCTCTGAAAGTGATTAGACCTACTAACTCAAAGTGATCATCAACCACCGGTAGTTTTTCGATTTTATATTCTTGCAAAATAACCTCGGCCTCAGTGAGCGTAATGCCCTTAGGTGCAGTCACCAGATTTTTAGCAGTCATGACCTCAGTGATAGGTCGTTCATTGTTTCGCTCAAAGCGCAAGTCGCGATTAGTAACAATTCCGACTAGTTTACCGTGATCATCAATAATAGGAATTCCGCCGATGCTGTGTTCTTTCATGCTCATTTTGGCATCGAGCACCGTGGCTTGGGTTTTAAGGGTAACCGGATCTAGAATCATTCCAGATTCTGCCCGCTTCACCCGTCGGACCTTCATGGCTTGATCTTCAATGCTCATGTTTTTGTGCAACACACCGATACCCCCTTCGCGGGCCATAGCTATGGCCATCTTAGATTCGGTAACCGTATCCATGGCAGCAGACACTATAGGCACATTAATTCTAAGGTTTCTGGTAAATTGGGTAGAAATATCAACCTCTCTAGGAAGTACCTGAGAGTAGGCCGGAACCAATAAAACGTCGTCGTATGTGAGGCCTTCGCCTACGATTTTGGAAAGATGTGCGTGCATGCAATTAAGGGCTTAATTGCATGCAAATGTACTCAATTAATTCGGGCTGAAGCTTATACATAAGCACTAAATACCCGCTTGGCGTGATTATAAGCCACCTCGAAGGAAGCCATGCGGATACTGAGCGGCTCTTTCTTCTCAGTCAAAAAACTGATGAGCTTCTCGGTTGCAATATTTCCGACCAATCCGTCAGCGGCCATTGGGCAACCTCCGAAGCCCTGAATGGCGCTGTCAAACCTTCTGCAACCCGCTTCATAAGCAGCCTCAACATGAGGCCTCCACTGATCTGGTCTAGCGTGCAGGTGCGCCCCAAAACAAACCCCCTCTTCAGCCCAATCTGAGGCTACATCAAAGACCTCTGATATGCGCTTTGAGTCTGCACTAGCAGTAGTATCTGACAAAGAAAGTGTCTTCACCCCTATGCGGTGAAACTGTGTAATCCAATAGCGAACAAGATCCAAAGACCAGGGCTCTCCATAGGGGTTGCCAAAGGCCATCGACAGGTAAACTACCATCTCTTTAGAGGCACGCGAGCAGGCCTCTTGAATGGCTTTAATTTCATCAAACGCTTGATTTCGTGATTTATGCGTATTTCGCATTTGGAAAATCTCAGAAAGTGAAAACGGAAATCCGAGTACGTCTATAGCCTCAAATGACAAGGCTCCTGCTGCCCCACGCTGATTGGCGACTATGGCCAAGAGCTTTGTTTTCGACACCGAAGTATCTAGTGCACTTAAAACCTCAGCTGTGTCGGCCATTTGCGGCACCGCTTTTGGCGAGACAAAACTGCCAAAATCAAGGTAATCGAAATTACACTGAAGCAATTGCTGCACATAGGCGATCTTCTCAGCTGTAGGTATAAATGTCTTTATGCCCTGCATGGCATCTCGAGGACACTCTACCAGGCTAATCATCGCCTCGTTTTAAAAGCGCCTTATGAATGTCCCATATCAGCTGAGGACCTTTGTATACAAAGCCGGTGTACAATTGAAGCAGATCGGCTCCAGCGTCTAGTTTTTCTAATGCCGCCTCAACCGAATCGATTCCGCCAACCCCAATAATGGCAAAAGGGGACTTCTGATTCGACTTTAAGAAGCGAATGACCGCAGTGCTTCTGTCGCGAAGCGGTAGCCCACTTAAGCCTCCCGCTTCGTTAAGGGCAGGTTGACCAGACTGCAAACCCTCTCTTGAAATCGTTGTATTGGTGGCAATAACCCCATCTAATTTTAAGGCGTCAATAATATCCACTATATCTAATAGCTGTTGCTCTGAAAGGTCAGGAGCTATTTTCAGCATAAGCGGCCTTGATCCAAGGTTTGTGGAAATGGCCAACTCATCCCTCAGCTTTAAGAGCTGCTTGAGTAATCTTAGCAAGGGTTCTTTTTCTTGAAGTTCGCGTAAACCCGGAGTATTGGGAGAGCTCACATTTACCACGAAATAATCGACATGGGCGTATAACGATTTCATTGTCAACTCGTAATCGTTGACCGCCCTATCGTTGGGGGTTATTTTATTTTTACCAATATTTCCACCTATGAGGGTTCGGTGCGGCTTTGAAAGAGATTCAACCACGCGATCGACACCCTTATTGTTAAAGCCCATTCGATTAATTAATGCCCGATCAGCCCTTAATCGAAATAATCGTTTTTTTGGATTTCCTGGCTGAGCTTTGGGGGTAACGGTTCCAATCTCTACAAATCCAAATCCGAAATCAGCAAAGGCGTTGTAGCGTTCGGCATTTTTGTCAAAACCGGCTGCCAATCCAATTGGACTTTCAAAACGAAGCCCCATAACCTGGCGATGTAATTCAGGCCCTTTTGGAACAAAAAATACGCGTATAAATCTGGTAATTCCACTTAACTCTAAAAGCTTAATCGCGAAGAAAGAGAGGTGATGAGCCCTTTCAGGATCAAGCGTAAACAACAAATTTCGGATAAGTGTATACATCAGTTTTATACAAAAAAGGAGTGACCTTCATCACCCCTTTAATTTTAGACGGTCATCAACTGCTTTTAGGTTTTCTGTAATTTTTGACTCAACTCATGAGAAACTGAACTGTTCTCTAATTTGAGTTTACCCGCAAGGGTTTCAATCACAACGGTATGATCAGAATCATTGATTTCCATGATTTTTCCGTGCAGTCCACTCTTGGTAATTACCCTATCGCCTTTTTTTAACCCGCTAATGAACTTCTTTTCGTCTTTTTGACGTTTCATCTGTGGGCGAATCATAAAAAAATAGGCTACCACAAAAATGAGTATAAGCGGTAGAAATTGGCTAATAGCTTCCATGTAAAAAGGCTTAAGTAATTATTTTTTTAAAGGTGATTCGAAGGCAGTTGAACCTTGGGGTTCAACAAAGGCTTTAATTCTTAGGGTCTCTGTTCCGGCCTTCGTATTAGTTGTTAGGGTAATGGTCTTAGTTACCTGATTAACACCCGTACCGTTAAACTTCACAAGTAGCTCTCCAGTTTCTCCAGGAGCAATTGGCGTGTTTCTTGGATAATCCGGAACCGTGCATCCGCAGCTTGAGCGAGCATTAGTGATCAAAAGAGGAGCGTCTCCGATATTCTTAAAGGTAAATACCGTTTCTTGTGGAGTACCTGCTGCGATAGATCCAAAATCGTGCTCCACCTTATCAAATGACATACGTGCAAACTTGGCCTGTGCGTCTCCTTCAGCAACTACAGCCGAAGGCATTTCACCTATAGATGCGGACTCTTTCGAGTCTTTCTTAGGAGCATCTCCGCATGAGGCAGCAACACCGACTAAAAGGGCAACCATAGCAAGGGTAAGTAACCTAAATTTTTTCATCGTTATCTAAACTTTTAAATTGTGATTCATCAAAAATAAACATTTCTTTTCGCCTTTTATAACAAGCCTCTTCCAGCTTTCTTCATACGCATGCTCTCGGTAAATTCTTTGCTCAACTGATCTAAGATTCCATTGATAAACAAGCTGCTTTTTGGAGTAGAATACTCTTTGGCGATTTCGAGGTACTCGTTGAGGGTTACTTTAGGCGGAATAGACTCAAAATCAAGCAACTCCCCGATGCCCATAATCAGAAGAATCTTATCCACATCGGTTATACGATCTTGATCCCAATTTGGGGTTTTACCTTCAATTTCTTTAGAATAGGTGTCAAAGTTCAGCGCAATTTTAGCCAACAAGGCCGAGGCAAATGAGCGGTCGTCATCACTTACGAGCTGATCAATAACGTCAAATGTGTTTTTCTCACTGAGTGAGAGCGTAGATAGCTTCTTGTAAATAAAGGTGTTGATCACCGGAAAATCATCGGCCCAGCTGA
>JAURFJ010000025.1 GCA_030834365.1 Flavobacteriaceae bacterium
CTAAACGGATACCGATTCGATTTAGGCCCTTCACTGTTTACCATGCCGCAGTATGTAGACGCGCTCTTCGAGCTGTTCGGGGAAAACCCCAGAGACCACTTCAACTACCTCAAAAAAGAAACGATCTGCCATTACTTTTGGGAAGACGGCAGTCGCTTTAACGCTCCGGCAGACCGCTCAGCCTTTGTGCAGCAGATGAGTGAACTATTTGGTGAAGATCCCAAAAAGATCGACTATTTTTTAAGGCGTAATGCCAAAAAATACAACCTGACCAATCCGCTTTTCATTGAGCAATCGCTACACCGTTTAAGCACGTATACCTCTTTAAAAACATTCAAGGCCATTGCCCATCTGCCGCAACTCGATTTACACAAGAGCTTATACCGCACCCTAAAGGGCTACTTTAAAAACCCTAAGAGCATTCAGTTTTTCTCTAGACATGCGACCTACAACGGCAGTTCACCTTACAAAACTCCAGGTATCATGTCGCTTATTCCGCATCTCGAGATGCACTACGGCACCTTTTATCCCGAAAAAGGCATGCACGAGATCTCGCAGTCTCTTTTCCGTTTAGCCCAGCGCCATGGAGTACACTTTCATCTAGGTGAGCCTGTGCAAGAAATTTTGCTAAGCAAATACAACAAAGCCTCTGGGCTCAGAACGGCCAAAGAAAGCTACACTTTCGACCTCATCGTGAGCAACATGGATGTGGTACCTACCTACCGCAAGTTGCTACCCCATACTAAGGCTCCCGAACGCACGCTGCGCCAAGAGCGATCTAGCAGTGCCCTTATTTTCTATTGGGGCATACGAAAGCACTTTGAGCAGCTTGACCTGCACAATATCTTTTTCTCAGAGCACTACCGCGAAGAATTCAATGCGATTTTTAAAGAGAAGACCCTGCACGAAGACCCTACGGTTTATGTGAATATCACTTCAAAGCATACACCCGAAGACGCCCCTGACGGCTGCGAGAATTGGTTTGTAATGATCAATGCTCCAGGAAACTTCAATCAAGATTGGCCAGCGCTGATCGAACTCAGCCGAAAGCGTATCACGGCTAAGCTGAGTCGTCTACTAGGCGAAGATATTACCCGCCTCATTACCGTTGAACACGTGCTCGACCCTAGGGGAATCGAAAGCAATACACAATCCTATAGGGGGGCGCTCTACGGAGCGGCCAGCAACTCTCAATTAGCCGCTTTTTTAAGACACCCAAATCATCGAAGCACACTCTCAAACGTTTATTTTTGTGGAGGCTCTGCACATCCGGGTGGAGGAATTCCGCTCTGCCTGCAATCGGGTAAAATTGTGAGTGAGCTCATTGCACATGACCGAAACGCCTAAGATCGTCACTAAAGAAGTGCTACTTTTCATTTGGCTTCCGCATCTAGCCGGGGCCATTGGCATAGCGGCCGGATTTCAAGACTGGTTTGTAACCAAAACCGTGCTGAATCTGCTCGCCTCGTTCGGGTTTTTCGTGCTTTACTTTCCAATCACCCAACGCTACCAATGGATACTACTCGGCGTCTTCTTTTCGGCCGGAATGCTCGTAGAGTGGCTTGGTGTACACTACGGATGGTTTTTTGGCACTTACAGCTACGGCGAAAACTTGGGCCCCAAACTCGACGGCATCCCTTTTATTATTGGTATTTTTTGGGCGGTACTGACCATGATTACTGCCAAGATGGCTCAGACCCTAACCGGCCGATACCACTATGCAGTTAGTTCGGCACTCATAGGCTCAGGCCTCATGGTAGGGCTTGACGCGCTGCTCGAGCTCTTAGCTCCTCATTTTGATTACTGGACCTTTTTACCGGCTCCGCCGATCGAAAATTACCTCAGTTGGTTTGGATTCGGATTTTTATTTCAACTACTGTATTTCGGTGTAGAGCACAAGCAGCAACAGCCGCAGAAAACCTCATGGGTAATCGCCCTTCACATCTACTTGGCGCAGGCCTTATTCTTTGGAAGTTTGGCGCTCATGCGCTAAATTCAGATCAAGTGATATGCCTTGATACGTGCCATAGACCTGATAGGGCTGAAAACGGCTAAACAGTTCTTCTTTATACCATTTCAATTTTCGCGTCTGCTCGATGGCCTTTTTGTGATGCGCATTGGAATAAGCAAAGTCTTTGAGTGCCTCCTCTGAACGCCAAATCGAAAAAGTAGCCATATTTCTAAACGGAACCTCCCCTATCCCCTTGGTCATTAGCAATCCGGGGTTATCAATGAGATAGCGCTGCGAATTGGGTACCGCTCGCCAAAATTTTAGCTGTAAATGCGTCTTAATGGTGGCCCTAGTAATCGCTGCGATATAGGGAATCTGGGGTTCTATTTCGCTGCTGCGTCTAAACGGGTTCTCAGCGTTCCACTCCCCGTGGGCCCTGAGGTTTCGCATCATCACTCTCAGCACTTCGGCACTTTGACGCACATAGGCCGAATAGGTCGGATGACTGCTAAAAAAATAGTCGGCGGCCTGTTGATCGCGCCAGACCTGCAATAGGGCGTAGGTTTTCCAATCGGGGCTGGGATTGAATCCTGGCTTACCCGTACCCATCAAAAAAAAACGCTCGAGGCCCTCAACTTTCTTGAGAGGGGCTCGAGCGAACTGCATCATAAAAAAAGCCCAAAGCCTAGACCAACGCGTTTCAAACCTAAAAAAGGTAAGCGAGGTGATCTGTTTGCTCATGTGCTCAATTTAGGCTGCGCTTTCACGTTTGATAACATTTAATGCAGACCCGGCATTGAACCATGAAATCTGCGATGCGTTGTAACTGTGATTCACTTGAATACGATCAGACGACCCGTCTCGGTGGCTCAACACCAAAGTCAACGGTTTTCCTGGAGCGAATTGGTCGAGATCAATAAAATCAAAACGATCGTCTTCCTGAATCAAGTCGTAATCGGCTTCATTGGCAAAGGTAAGCGCGAGCATACCCTGTTTCTTCAGATTAGTCTCGTGAATTCGCGCAAACGACTTCACTAAAACGGCGGCCACACCTAAATGTCGGGGCTGCATAGCCGCGTGCTCTCTAGACGAACCTTCACCGTAGTTGTGGTCTCCCACAACGATAGAGTAGAGGCCCTCTTTTTTGTACGCGCGCTGGGTTTCAGGAACCGCTCCGTATTCTCCATTTAGCTGATTCTTGGCAAAATTTGTCTTCTCATTGAAGGCGTTGACCGCCCCGATTAGTGTGTTGTTGGCAATATTATCAAGGTGCCCTCTGTAGCGCAACCAAGGGCCTGCCATAGATATGTGGTCAGTGGTACATTTACCCTGTGCCTTTATGAGCAGTGGAATATTCTTCATTTTGGCCACGTCAATCGCAACGAACGGATCGAGCAACTGCAAGCGCTGTGACTCAGGATCGACCTTGACCGCAACCTGACTAGCGTCAGCAGCGGGAGCCACGTAACCCGAATCTTCAACAGCAAAGCCTTCTGGTGGCAATTCGTATCCTCTTGGTTCATCAAGTCTTACCTCTTCCCCATCTTCGTTGATAAGCGTGTCGGTAAGCGGGTTGAAGTCTAATCGTCCTGCAATAGCAATGGCTGTAACTAATTCAGGTGAACCTACGAAGGCCAACGTATTCGGATTACCGTCAGCACGCTTGGCGAAGTTTCGGTTAAACGAGTGTACGATGGTATTTCTTGGCCCATCTGCGGCCTTGTCTCCGTAACGATCCCACATTCCGATGCACGGTCCGCAGGCATTGGCAAAAACGGTGGCACCAATTCTATCAAAAGTGTCAATTAAACCGTCTCGCTCTATGGTATAGCGTACTTGCTCAGAACCCGGAGTAATAGTAAACTTAGACTTAGTCTTCAAGTTTTTCTCAGACACTTGCTTAGCCAAAGAGGCAGCGCGTGAAATGTCTTCATACGATGAGTTGGTGCACGAACCGATAAGCCCCACTTCAACCTGAAGGGGCCAATCGTTTTTCTTAGCAATCTCTGCCATTTTTGAAATCGGTGTGGCTAGATCTGGCGTAAATGGTCCGTTTAAATGAGGCTCAAGCGCAGACAAATCGATCTCGATAACTTGGTCAAAATAAGCTTCAGGATTAGCATATACCTCAGGATCTCCAGTGAGGTGTGCCTTTACTTTATTGGCCGCATCGGCCACATCGGCTCGGCCAGTGGCTCGCAGGTAGCGATCCATAGACTCGTCGTAACCAAAGGTCGAGGTCGTAGCCCCAACCTCTGCACCCATGTTACAGATGGTACCCTTTCCGGTGCACGACATAGAAATAGCTCCCTCACCGAAATACTCGATAATGGCGCCCGTTCCGCCTTTAACGGTTAAAATATCTGCTACCTTGAGAATCACATCTTTGGGAGCCGTCCACCCCGATAATTTTCCCGTAAGTTTCACCCCGATCAGTTTTGGAAACTTAAGCTCCCAGGCCATTCCGGCCATAACGTCAACTGCATCGGCTCCACCTACACCAACGGCAATCATTCCAAGGCCACCAGCATTGACGGTGTGCGAATCGGTTCCGATCATCATTCCGCCCGGAAAGGCGTAGTTCTCTAATACCACCTGGTGAATGATACCTGCGCCTGGCTTCCAAAAACCTATCCCGTATTTGTTCGACACCGAGCCTAAGAAATCAAATACCTCATTTGAGGTCTCATTTGCCCGTTTAAGGTCGGCGCTAGCACCTTGTTTTGCTTGAATAAGGTGATCACAATGTACCGTAGTGGGCACAGCCACTTTAGGCTTACCTGCATGCATAAACTGCAACAAGGCCATTTGAGCCGTGGCATCCTGACAGGCCACGCGGTCTGGAGCAAAATCAACGTAGTCTACTCCGCGCTTGAAGGGTTCGCTTGCGCTATTTTCCCAAAGGTGATTGTATAGTATTTTTTCGGTAAGTGTTAAGGGTCTTCCGATCAATTTTCGTGCAGCCGAAACGTTCGCCTCCATGCGATCGTATACCTGCTGAATCATTTCAAAATCAAATGCCATAGTATCGATTAGTTAGGGTTCAAATTTAGGAAGAAGCGTATTAATTCTTTAGCCAATTACTCGCAAAGTCACAGTCTTTACGGGCATCATTGATCTGAATAAAGGTAGATTCAATCTGCTTGGCGATCCACTTCTCAATGGTACGGCGTTCTTTGTCTGAAAGTGCTAGATCTTTAATCTTGACATAGTCTCTAGCGAAGTCAGCCATGTGTTCGTTGTAGCGATTGCTCACGCGCATGATCTTAAATTTTGGCGGACCTCCGCGCTGATCGTCTTCTTTAAGGGGCTGCGATATTTGCCCATCTCTTAGCGAGGCAACTTGGTTGTAAAGCACCGGATCCATATTGGTAAGCTCAAAGCGTGCGCTGTAATCTTGCGGATTGCGCAAAACCCCTCCGTCAAACTTGGTTTCTCTCTCATCTGAAAACTGACGAGCGGCCTCCTCGAAGGTGATTGAGCCTGCTAATATTTCGGTTCGTATACTGTCTAATTGCTGCTTGGCCAACTCAACTTGGTCGTTAGATATTTCGGGAGTTAGTAAGATGTGTCTCAAGTCAACCTCTTGACCACGTATCTTCTCTACCAATATGATATGATAGCCAAAGTCGGTCTCAAAAGGGTCCGATATCTCTCCCTCTCGCAGCGAAAAGGCAACATCTTTAAACTCCTTAACAAAAGGGGTCTCCCGATTCATGGTGTAAAACCCTCCATTGGGCTTTGAACCCGGATCTTGTGAATACAACATGGCTTTCACGCTGAAACTCGCGCCATTCTCTTCGACATCTTGCTTCATCTGCTCAAGGCGCTGCACAATACGCAGTTTTTCTGATTCAGAGGGCTTGGGTTGTTTTACGATTTGGGCAATCTCCAATTCCGCTCCAAATACAGGACGTTTAGTGATAGGAATACTGTAAAAAAACTGTCTCACCTCTTCAGGGGTAATTTCAATCTCATCAACGATATCACTGCGCATTTTATCGGCCAGCATACGCAATCGGTTGATCTCGTAGAGCTCGTCTTTAAAGGTTTGAAGATCAGCCTTGTTGTAGAAATCGAGTACCTTTTCAACGGAGCCTATCTGACGAGAGAGCTGCTGAATCTGCATATCGCCCATTTGATTCACTTCAGCATCAGATACTAATAAACTGTCTTGAATGGCGTGGTGCGCAAAAAGTCGGTCTTCCATTAATTTACCGAGCAACTGACATTCAGAGATCTCTCCCAAATCTCCACCTTGATTCTCGATGTCAGCCTTGAGCTTTTCAACATCCGATTCTAGAATAACGAAGTCTCCGATTACCGAAACAACTCCGTCTATTTTAATCCGTTTAGACGTTGAGGTTCCTTGTGCAAAGAAGAACTGATTAGATAGCAGCACGGCAATTGCAAGGGTAATAAATCTATTCATAGGTTTCATAGGTGTTTTTGCGGATGGCCTCACTGACCATACCTTGTTTTTGGCGCTCTAGACGCTCGAATCGCTTTCGGTTTTGTACAATTTGTTTGAGTTCAATAAGGGCGAAAGAGTAAGGTGCAATATCGCCTTTTTTTCGCGTATCCAGGACCTGTCCGAAGTAAAACCCGGTACTGTCGCGTATGTCAAAAAACTGATAGGCCTGCAGGTAATCAGTCACATTTTGGTAGGTTATGGGGTTGATTCTTTTGGCGATCGCTGAGCTCTTCAGCCAAACAGAATCGTTGAGCTGCACGTCTTTCAGATAATTGTGTCGGCCTAGTGAATCTATAAAGCGCTGATCCTCTTCGTTATATCGCTTAAATCGATTCATCACCTCATCGGGCTTACTATACGATTGGTTAAGCGCAATATACCTCAGCTTCACAAGATCTTGATCCAATAACAGACTCTGCTGCTCGCGCTCGTACAGCAACTGAAGCTCTTCTTCACCAATCACCGTGTCGGTCGGATCAAAAGAAATTAGATCAAAGTACGACTTAGTGTAGAGGTCAGTACGGTAGTTATCAACCAGCTGATTGAGCTGCCACTGCACATCTTCGGGTAAATTGGTAAGGGCGTTTTGAAACATGAGCTGCTTTATGGCCCAGTCTTCAATATAGCGATCTTTAGCCTCTTTAATTGCTTGACTTTCTGAAAGATAGCTAAAATCGGGCAAGTCAGCGGCATAAAGAAAAGACCGTCCCACACGAGCCACAGCCTCTTTGTTAGGCTCTGTTGACACAAACAGCTGGCAAGAATGCAGCCCAAAAAGGGCTATACAGACCACCAAATAACGTATATATGCTTTGACACGCATGGCTCAAAAATAGCACAAACTAAGGGTTCTGCTTACCTTTGGATCTGCAGTTAACAGAATTTTCGCAAACCGACTAATACGCCATGAGTGATTCAAGAGCTATTCAATTGATTTGGGATTTTAGGGGACCAGAAGCCTCACATACGGCTCAGCACTATCAAAAGCACTTAGAAGAATTTTTGGCTTCCTATTTAGATAGAACAGCCCACAATCAAGTGGGTGTCATTCAAAACCAAGAATTCTGGTATAGTTGCACGCTGAGCATAGACGAAACTCAACTAGAAACACTCAAAAATAGCTTAAAGCCCCACAGAGGTGTTTACCTATAAGTTTTCTACTACGCGTGCGTAAAGGTCAAAATCACTAGCCTCCATAATTTCAACCCACACGAATGAACCTATGGTTAGATAGGTTTTGGAGGCATCAATGAGCACCGTGTTGTCCACGTCAGGAGAGTCAAATTCAGTGCGCGCAACAAAATAGCCGTCTTCATAACGATCGATCAAGCACCTGAAGCGCTTACCTACTTTTTCTTGATTGAGTTCCCATGAAATCTGAGACTGTAATTCCATGATTTCGGCTGCCCGGCGCTCCTTTTCTTCTTGATCCACATCGTCTATTAGGGCATAGGCATGTGTATTCTCTTCGTGTGAATAGGTAAAGCAACCCAATCGGTCAAATCTAGATGCCTTAACCCAATCTTTTAATTCTTCGAAGACGGCCAGATCTTCTCCAGGATAGCCTACAATCAAGGTGGTGCGAATGGCCATACCAGGCACTTTTTCTCTGAATTGAGCAATTAGGGCGTCTGTTTTGGCGTGCGTGGTCCCTCGACGCATGCTTTTTAAAATCCGATCCGAAATGTGCTGTAAGGGGATATCGATATAGTTACACACTTTAGGTTCCTCTCTAATGACGTCTAGTACGTTCTCAGGAAATCCGGTCGGAAACGCATAATGCAACCGAATCCACTCTATACCATCGACGGCCACCAAGGCCTTTAGCAGGGCAGCCAATTCTCTTTTTTTGTAGATATCTAGGCCGTAATAAGTAAGGTCTTGAGCGATTAAAATAAGCTCTTTTACTCCTTTCGAAGCCAAAATTTCGGCCTCCCTCACCAGCTCCTCAATAGGTTTTGAGCGGTGTTTACCGCGCATGAGCGGAATGGCACAAAACGAGCACGGCCTATCACATCCTTCAGAAATTTTCAAATAGGCGTAATGCGTGGGTGTGCTCATGACACGCTCCCCTAGCAGTTCGTGCTTGTAGTCGGCACCTAACTCTTTTAATAAATGCGTGAGGTGCTGTGTTCCGAAATAACGATCAACATCAGGTATCTCGTGCTCTAAATCTGCTTGATAGCGCTCACTGAGACAACCAGTAACGTAGACCTTCTCTACTAAACCCTTTTGCTTTTGATCGACAAAATGTAGAATAGTATCAATGCTTTCTTGCTTGGCGTTGGCGATAAACCCACAGGTGTTGATCACAACAACCTCCCCACTACCTTCATGAACAACTTCTTTGCCAGATGCCTTTAACTGCCCGCTCAGCACCTCTGAATCGTACAGGTTTTTGCTGCACCCTAGGGTGACCACATTTATAGTCTTCGATTTAAGTGATTTGGTTCTCATAGCTTCTATTCCTCAAAAAGGGCATCGACAAAGGCCTCTTTATCAAACACGCGTAAATCTTCTATTCCTTCACCCAGGCCAATAAACCGAACAGGAATGGTGAATTGATCTGAGATGCCCAAGACCACACCTCCTTTGGCTGATCCGTCAAGCTTAGTTACCGTCAGTGAATTGACCTCTGTGGCTGCGGTGAATTGACGGGCCTGCTCGAAGGCGTTTTGGCCAGTAGAGCCATCGAGAACAAGCATGACCTCATGTGGCGATCCGTCTAACACCTTGCCCATTACCCGCTTAATCTTGGAAAGCTCATTCATGAGATTAACCTTGTTGTGAAGCCTGCCCGCTGTGTCTACAAACAATACATCTACGTGTTCTTTTACCGCACGCACCACAGACTCATAGGCCACAGAAGCCGGATCGGCTCCTTCTTGCATGCGCACCAAAGGAACCTGAGCTCTATCGGCCCATACCTGAAGTTGATCGACGGCTGCAGCCCTAAAGGTGTCGGCGGCACCCACCATGACCTTTTTGCCTTCTTGGGTAAGCTGATGCGCCAGTTTTCCAATGGTGGTAGTCTTGCCCACTCCATTCACTCCAACTACGAGCACGACATACGGACCCTGAGTGGCTTTAAAGTCATGCTCATCGGCATCGCTGAGCAACGCCTTGATTTCTTCTTTAAGCAACCGCTGTAAATCATCTGTACCCAAATACTTGTCTTGGGCCACGCGGTCTTCAATGCGCTCGATGATCTTGAGTGTGGTATGTACCCCCACGTCAGAGGCAATAAGCTGTTCTTCTAAGGCATCAAGGGTTTCGGCGTCAACCGTTGAACGGCCCGCAACGGCAACGGCGATTTTGGAGAACAAACTTTTTTTCGTCTTCTCTAGACCCTCTGCTAGTTTCTCGGGCTCTTGTTTTTTCTTAAAGGCATCGAACCATCCCATAGTGCAAATCTAATTGTTCAAGCCATAAAAAAAGCCGCAGAATGCGGCTTTTTATAAGACTTGTAAAAGTGATTATTTAGTGTCTAACCACTCTTTTACTAGTTCCGGAGCCATTACTGACTCTACAAAAGTATACGCACCCGTTTTTGGAGAACGTACCATTTTGATCGCCTTGGTTAATCTTTTTGAACTAGTCTGTAATGATGCAACGGTTTTCTTTGCCATGTTACTTAATTTCTTTGTGAACGGTCATTTTCTTGAGAATCGGATTGAATTTCTTCATCTCTAAACGATCGGGAGTATTTTTCTTATTCTTTGTAGTAATGTAACGTGAAGTACCCGGCATGCCCGATGTTTTGTGCTCTGTGCACTCGAGGATTACCTGTACTCTATTTCCTTTTTTGGCCATCGCGAACTAACGATTTATTTAATGAATCCTTTTTCTCTCGATTCTTTTAAAACCTCAGAGATTCCTTTTTTATCAATAACCTTGATTCCCTTTGAAGAAACATTAAGGGTAATCCATCTATCCTCTTCAGGAACATAAAAACGCTTTTTGCTTATGTTCACATCAAATCGACGTTTGGTTTTGTTGATCGAGAACGAAACATTGTTACCGAACATCACTTTCTTTCCAGTAACCTCACAGATCTTTGACATTGTATGGGCGTTTTACCTGATTTTAGAGTGTGCAAATGTAGTAGTTTTCTTGATTTTGACCAAGCCCTCTCGATTTATTTTACAATTTCTCTGTAAAGCATTTCTAAGGCTTTTAAACTGGCCTTTTCGATGACGCGTTCTCTTAGGTTGCCAAACATAAACTTTTGGGCATAGGTATGCGCCTCAGTGCTAATGCCGATGAACACGGTACCAATAGGCTCGTCTGAATCGCCTTTTGACGGACCCGCGTTACCGGTAGTTGAAACAGCGATCGAGGCGCCTGTCTTTAGTCGGGTGTTAAGCGCCATGGCCTCAGCCACTGGCGCACTAACTACAGAATGATTCTCAATCAGCGCAACATCTATACCTAAGAGTGCGGATTTTTGATGTGTTTGATACGGAACTAGAGCTGCGGCAAATACCGCCGAGGCACCTGCAATTTCGGTAAAGGCAGACGCGATACTTCCGCCCGTGCAGCTTTCGCAGCTGGCAATGGTCATATTAGACCTTTTGGCCGCCTTAAGCACTTGGGCAGCGAGATTACCGTCTTCTTCTTCTCCAAAATAGATATCGCTCAGTTGTGCGGCGATCAAATCACCGTAGTGCGCTAAACCGTGTGCCACGAGCGCCTCTGACCGATCTTTTGCGGTGAGTCTCAAGCGCACCCTTCCGAAATTGGGCAAATAAGATAGCGACAGTTCAGGCGGAAGCTGTTCTTCAATCGCCTCAATGCGCTCAGCTATGGCGCTTTCGCCCAATCCGTAGGTCATCAAGGTTCTATGACGAATAATCAATGAGCTCATCGATTTGAGTCGCGCTAGCACCTGTGACTCCATAAGGTGTTGCATTTCTCTAGGAACACCCGGCATAAACACGGCATGCACCCCTTTGTGGGTAAACCACATTGCCGAGGCGGTTCCTACTTCGTTTTTGAGCACTTCGGCTTTTGTGGGAAGCAGAGCCTGGGTGCGATTGGCTGGTCGAATAGGGGTTTGAATATAGGTGGCAAACAAAAACTCTATGTGAGCGAGTACCTCAGGGTTTTCTTCGAGTCGATCGTCGTAAAACGCGCATAAAGACTCTTTAGTCACATCATCTTTGGTCGGGCCCAATCCACCTGTAACCAGCAACAGATTTGCGCGTGAATGAGCCGTAGTTAGAGCCTCTATGATTGCCTCTTTGGTGTCGGCACAGACCGAAACATAAGACACCTCAAGGCCTATCTTATTGAGCGCTTGGGCCAAGTAAGCGGCATTGGTGTTTACCACCTGTCCGATAAGTAGCTCGTCGCCTATACTGAGTAGTTCGACTTTCATAGCTCAGGATTTATCTCACCTTTAAATCAAAAAAGGGCTCGCACTCGACAAAACCCTCCAGGTAGTCTCCAGAGGCCACGGCGCCGACTCCAGCAGGGGTTCCGGTGAAAATAATATCTCCTTTTTTAAGGGTAAAGAAAGACGAAACATAGGCGATTAATTCGTCAATTTTCCAGAGCATCAAGGCGGTACTGGCCTGTTGAACCACTTCACCGTTCTTTTGAAGACTAAAGGTCAGATCGTCTATTGAGGCATATTGGCTCTTCGACACCCATTTTCCGATAACTGCCGATCCGTCAAAGGCCTTTGCCTTTTCCCAGGGAAGTCCCTTCTGCTTCAAATGGTCTTGAAGGTCTCTTGCTGTGAAATCAATTCCAAGGCTGACCTCGTCGTAATACTTATGAGCAAATTCTTTAGCGATGTGCTTACCCACCTTGTGAATTTTCACCAGCACCTCTACCTCGTAATGCAACGAGGCCGTAAAGTCTGGAATATAAAACTCCTGATCATTCGGCAAAATGGCCGAGTCAGGTTTCATAAAAATGACCGGATCTTTCGGGCGCTCATTCGCCAATTCTTCAATGTGCGCCGTGTAGTTTCTGCCTATGCAAATGAGTTTCATGCCTCAAAAATTTAAAAGGTCCCTAATTTTATCTGTGTCAATACTTTTTTGGTGTAGAGGGGAAAATCGGCATTTAAGATCCATCCGAAATAGCCCGGCTCGTTCTCGAGCACCACTCTCACTTTAGCCCCTTTGTGTTTACCAAAATTAAAGATGGGATCCCCGTCTTCGTCTAAGGTTAGCTGACCCGCAAAATCAACACGATCGCGTCTTGCGGTAAATTCCGATAGCTCGGCGACCGTTGAAGGCAGATCGCTGTAGCGCTCAAGCTGAGCCAATAAAACCTCATAAGTGGCAAGCGTGTCCGCCTCGGCTGAATGCGCGTTCTCGAGCTGTTTGCTGCAGTAAAACTGGTAGGCCGCCGAGAGCGTGCGCTGTTCCATTTTGTGAAAGATGGTCTGAACGTCAACCGAATGCATTTTTTTAAGGTCAACATCGATTCCGGCCCTTAAAAACTCTTCTACCAGCAGTGGAATATCAAATCGATCGCAGTTGAAGCCCGATAGATCGCTGTCTTTGATCAACTCGTAAATGGTCTTCGAAAGCGCCTTAAAAGTGGGTTCGTTGACCACCTTTTCGTTAGAGATCCCATGAACAGCAACCACTTCAGCCGGAATCTCAATTTCAGGATTCACGAGCCAGCTAAACTGTTGGCGGTTTCCGTTTGGGAACACCTTTAAAATCGCAATTTCAACAATGCGATCTTTTACGATGTTGGTTCCGGTTGTCTCTAAGTCGAAGAAACAAATAGGTTTTTTAAGCTCAAGCGCCATGGGTCTGTTTTATGTTAACTTAAACCGACCTATTGACATCCCATTTTTCGAGATAGTCGGCGATGAATTTTATGAAAAGCCCTCCTAGGGCACCATTGACCACGCGGTGGTCGTACGAATGAGAAAGGTACATCTTATGACGTATGCCCAAAAATTCTCCTTGGGCAGTTTCGACTACTGCTGGCACCTTTCTAATGGCGCCTATGGCCAATATTCCGACCTGAGGCTGCGGAATGATGGGTGTGCCAAACACACTTCCAAAAGAACCAATATTGGTAACCGTATAGGTCGCGTTCATCACCTCGTCCGGTTTCAGCGCTTTAGTTCTAGCTCGATTTGCCAAGTCGTTCACCTTTTGGGCAAGTCCTGAAAGGTTGAGTAGATCTGCCTCTTTAATAACCGGAACGATAAGATTTCCGTCTTCTAAAGCCGTGGCCATTCCTATATTAATGGCTTTCTTTTGAATAATAACTTCTCCGTCAAATTGAATATTCATTTGCGGATACGCCTTAAGCGCACGAGCAACCGCCTCTATAAAAATCGGTGTGAAGGTCAATTTCTCTCCTTCAACACGCTCAAATTGCTGTTTAATTGTCGATCTCCACTCAACCACTGCCGTCACGTCTACTTCTATAAAACTTTGTACATGAGCCGAAGTTAAGACGCTCTCTAACATATTTTTTGCAGTGAGCTTAGCCATACGATTCAGCGCTATTCGCTCATCCCCTGAAGCTAATTCTGCAGAAGGCTTAGGAGCGAATTCGAGGGCTGTATCGCGCGTAGCTGCTTGCTGATTACCGGTTTCGGGTTCTGGTTGGATCGCTTTTGATTGAGGTGCTCGATCTGACCGTTTAGCCACGTAGTTTAGGATGTCTTGTTTGGTTATACGCGCGTCTAGCCCCGTTCCATTGATCGTAGACAGTTCTTCTTCAGTTACTCCCTCTTCTTCGGCGATACTGCGCACTAAAGGTGAAAGAAATCCTCTTGATTGCGATGGTGAAGAAGGTTGGCGATAGGTGCTGCGCATTACCTGCTCCGTCAACTGGGCGGCACTCTCCATTTCGGGCGCGTTTTGCTCGATAGAAATTGAAGGCACACTGCTTGTTTCAGCAACAACCGCAGTAGCTTCAGCAACATCAGGTTGCGGTCCATTCGACTCGGTGTCGACTACAAATAGTACATCACCTACCTTGACCACTTGATCTAATGCTGCGCGTATTTCTAGAATTCGTCCGCCGTATTCCGAAACAATCTCAGAATCGACCTTGTCGGTAGCCACCTCAACCACCACCTCGTCAGCCTCTACGGTGTCTCCAACATTTTTCAACCAACTGGTTACGGTGGCTTCTACAACACTTTCGCCCATCTCGGGCAAGACAACTTCTAGGTGTGGCATAAGCGCAAATTTAGCAATAAACTTAAAGACTAATCGCTCAACAAGACCCGATTACTAATACTGCGTCCTAGAGTAATTTCATCGGCGTATTGCAATTCGTCGCCTACCGCGAGACCGCGTGCCAATGTGCTGCATTTAATGGCAAGGTCTTTGATGCTCTTATGAATATAAAACTGTGTGGTATCGCCCTCCATAGAAGCACTCAGCGCAAATATGACCTCAGATACCCTTGCGGTTTTTAACCGTTCTACTAGACTAACTATGGCTAAATCTGAAGGACCTATACCGTCCATAGGAGAGATCTTTCCACCCAAAACATGATAGAGCCCTTTGTACTCGGCAGTAGCCTCAATGGCCAATACATCGCGGATATCTTCGACTACACAGATCAACTGCTCATCGCGCCTAGGGTCAGCGCATATAACGCATAAGTCGTCATCAGAAAGGGCATTGCACTGCTTGCAGTGTTTGATGTCTAGGCGCATCCGCTTTAGCGCGTCTGACAGGTCAAGGGTCTGCGTTTCTGGACGTTGAAGCAGGTGCAGTGCTAGTCGCAATGCCGTTCGTTTACCAATACCTGGTAGCTGGGCGATGTGATCTACCGCTTTTTCCAATAACTTAGAGCCGTATTCCATAGTTTCAAAAATACGGCGATCGCCTATGAATTCAGTTCAAATTAGCATACTTCTTCTGCTCTATTTCGGGTTACTCTTTTTGATTTCGTATTTCACTGGAAAAAACGATAGCAACGAAACCTTTTACAGTGCTGGCAAGAATTCAAAATGGTACCTCGTCGCTTTTGGCATGGTCGGCGCCTCGCTCTCA
>JAURFJ010000026.1 GCA_030834365.1 Flavobacteriaceae bacterium
AAGACTCAAATCTATACGACGTGCTGCGCTCTGGCGAGTCTCCAAATCCAGACAAAGAATTACTGCACGAATCGCTGCGAACTGAAATCGAACGGGCTCTTGAGACGTTGACCCCAAGAGAGGCCGATGTGGTGCGCCTTTATTTTGGACTTGCCGGTCAGCACTCCATGACCCTCGAAGAGATTGGAGAGACCTTTGATCTAACTAGAGAACGCGTGCGCCAAATCAAAGAGAAGGCTATTCGAAGACTAAAACACACTTCAAGAAGTAAAATTCTTAAAACGTATTTGGGATAATAGTTGTATATTTCGTCCACTTACAGTTTTCGTGGCTGTTCGTTTTTTGATTGATGATTATGGAAACGCCGGCTACCGCCGGCGTTTCTATTTTTAGCCCTTAAAACTGTACCTTTGCCTTCATGTCAGTAGAAATTGCACCCTCGCTCTTAGCCGCAGATTTCGGGGCCCTAAGCCGTGAAGTCAGTCAGCTAAATTCAACTAAGGCTACACTCTTACATCTCGATGTGATGGACGGTTCATTTGTTCCGAACATCTCTTTTGGACCAGTGGTTATTGAGTCGGTTGCGAAAGAAACTACCTTAGATCTCGACATTCATCTCATGATCGAAGACCCCGATCGCTATATTGCTGATTACGCCAAATTCTCGCCCAAATACATCAGTGTACACGAGGAAGCCTGTAGACATCTCGATCGCAGCATTGACTACATCAAGTCGTTCAATGTAATGGCCGGAGTCGCCATAAATCCGCATACACCCATCAGTCACCTATCTGAAATACTGCATAAAATTGACCTGGTTTGTGTGATGAGCGTAAATCCAGGATTCGGCGGGCAACGCTTCATACCCTATACCTTAGAAAAAATAAGTGCGCTAAGGGCACTAATAAATCATAAAGGGCTTTCGACCAAAATTGAGGTTGACGGAGGAGTAACCGCCGCCAATGCAGCCCAAATAAAAGCGGCAGGAGCCGATATTCTAGTAGCCGGAAGCTCCGTATTTAAAGCTCCGGATGTACCTAAAGCCATAGAAGCATTGCATGACGCATGAACCCCCTTTCTTCGAGGTAATCATAGTCGGGGCAGGGCCCATAGGGCTGGCCTGCGCCCTAGAGTGCAAATCTAGAAACCTGAGTTATGTAGTACTTGAAAAGGGTACACTCGTAAACTCCCTCTACCACTATCCTAAGGGAATGCAGTTTTTCTCCTCTTCTGATAAACTCTCTCTCAAAAATACCCCCTTCATCAGCAAAGAGCCCAAGCCATTTAGGGATGAAGCCCTAGCCTACTACCGGGGTGTCGCCCAAGGAGAGCACTTAGCTATTCGGCTTTTTGAACGCGTAGAACAGATTCAAAAATCAGGTAGCGAATTCATCGTGAATAGCTCTAAGTCTAGTTACCGCAGTAATGCTGTCATCATCGCCACCGGATTCTTCGACATCCCCAATAAACTCCACATTAAAGGGGAAGAATTGCATAAAGTAAAACATTACTTTGAAGAAGCCCATTTTTACGCCAATCAGAAAGTGCTTATTGTTGGAGGAAACAATTCAGCCGTTGATGCGGCCTTGTCGTGCTACAGAGCCGGTGCCCAGGTAACCATGGTCATGCGCGGCCCGTCTATAGGAGAACGCGTTAAGTACTGGGTGCGTCCCGAAATCATCAACCGAATTGAAGACCAGTCAATTAGCGCCTATTACGAAAGCAGCCTAGAAGAGATCCAAGACGATCAGGTGCTCATTAGTACTGCAAACGGATCGATCACCTTAGCCAACGATTTCGTGCTACTGATGACCGGTTACCAACCCGATTACGATTTTTTGAATCGAATCGGAGTCACCGTAGACCAAGACCCCAATAAGACTCCAATCTACGACGAGCAAACCCTGGAATCTTCTGTTTCTGGACTCTACTTGGCCGGAGTTGTCTTAGGCGGATTAAAAACCAATCGGTGGTTCATTGAAAATTCTAGAGAACACGCTGAGCGCATTTGCGATCATATCGAGATGCAGCGAGAAGCACACGCATAATCACTAACTTTACCACTGTATAATTTATAGTCACTATGAGTCTACAAGATCAGGTCATGGACGCCATGAAGACGGCCATGAAAGCCAAAGATACCGTCGCACTAGAATCGCTAAGAGCCATAAAATCGGCCCTTCTACTTCAGCAATCTGAAGCCGGATCAGCGCCCATTAGCGAGCAAGATGAAATTAAGTTGCTTCAAAAACTGGTCAAACAGCGAAAAGACAGTGCGACGATCTATGCTGAACAGGGAAGGCAAGACCTTGCAGATCCCGAATTGGCTCAGGTTGCCGTCATCGAAACCTTCTTGCCAGCACCATTAAGCGAGGAAGCTCTCGGCCAACTAATATCCGATTGTATAGCTGAAACTGGAGCAACTGGCATGAAAGACATGGGTAAAGTGGTTGGCTTGGTAAATGAGCGCGCAGCTGGTCGTGCAGAAGGTAAACTTATTGCACAATTGGTGAAGGCATCCCTTAGTTAGGCTCATTGGCCACTTTAATAAAAGTCGTTTTTATTTTTTTCACGCTTATCTCAATCGTTGGTTTAATTTTGCAGCGATAATAAAGAACGGCCGCGTAGTTCAACTGGATAGAATATCAGATTTCGGCTCTGAGGGTTGGGGGTTCGAATCCTCCCGCGGTCACTTAAGGATCAAAAAATGCGGGCACCATGGGGTGCCCGTTTTTTATGTGCGATGGCCGTCGCAAGCTTGCTTGTGTAAGGGCAGAGCGCATAAAAAACAGTGGCTGCGTGAGCAGTGGCATTTTTTTGATTTAGACTACGGAGCGCCAGAGGATCAGGGCGACGCCGTCAGGGCGTCGCACTAATCCGAAAACGTGGGAGGTTGAAAAGCAGTTGACTATCTTTGCGCCAGCTATGAGATCCTCATTCAGACACATTTACATTATCACCCTAATTCTTTTTTTGGGTACGCTTTGCTTATCTGCGCAAAGTTCAGGTTATCTAAGAGGTAGAGTAATTGACGAATTGGGCTATCCGATTAGTGGGGTATCCGTATTTATCGAAGGCTCCCAAATTGGTGCTCAAACTGACCTAGACGGCTATTACACCATAGAGCCGCTCAGTCCGGGGTCGTACAATCTGACCGCATCCGCATTGGGCTATCAGGCACAAACACTCTTTAACGTGCTGGTAAAATCCAAAGGAACCCAGAGCTATAACTTCACGCTTCTCGAAAAGGTTGAAGCCCTTGAAGGGGTAGTACTTGACCTACAGAATCGAATTTCACGACCCAAAGAAACGCCACTTTCAACTCAAACGCTCTCGGCTGTTGAACTAGCGACCTATCCAGGAGGCAATAACGATGTTGTACAGGTCGCACAGACCCTACCGGGTGTATCGCCTTCAGTCGGAGGTTTCAGGAACGATCTGATCATCCGCGGAGGAGCACCAAATGAAAGTGTGTATTACCTAGACGGAGTAGAAATACCTAATATCAATCACTTCAGCACACAAGGGAGTGCCGGAGGCCCTGTAGGTATGATCAACGTCTCCTTTATTGAAAGCGTCACCCTCTCTGCATCGGGTTTTGGAGCGCAATACGACAATCCACTATCTGGAGTACTCCAATTCAACCAGCGCAAAGGCAGTCGCACTGAATGGAATCGAAATATCCGCGTAAGTGCTAGCGAGACCGCTCTTACATTTGATGGGCCTATTCAAATTAATGACAAGAGCGAGACCACCTTTATAGGCTCGGTGCGCAGAAGTTATCTTCAGTTTTTATTCGAACTTATTGGCCTTCCATTTAGGCCCAATTATTGGGATTATCAGTACAAAATCGACCACAAGATCGATGAGCGCAACACGATCGCCCTAATCGGTATTGGGGCCATTGACGATTTTACGGTTGAGGCTCCGCAGACATTTGATGCCGAGCGGCAAGCCCAGCTTGAACAGGCACCATTTATCGATCAGAACTCGCATGTAATCGGACTAAGCTGGAAGCACTTGTTTAAAGATAAGCCCGGGGTATTACAATTAACCCTAAGCCATAACCGTTTAAATAATCAATTTACGCGCTACAGTGACTCAGAAAACCAAGAAGGTATACTCTTTCTAAACGATGCTCTCGAGGCAGAAACTAAGTTCCGCCTGCATCACACTCAATTCATAGGAGACCTAAAGTGGTTCAGCGGTCTAAACCTGCAGCATTCAACTTATGAAAATAACACCCAGATCGCTGCCATCAATACGGTTTACAACACCCAACTCGACTTTCTGAAATACGGAGCCTTCACCAACTTCTCTACCACGATCAACGAAAAACTAGAGCTCTCGGCTGGCTTACGTATAGATGCTGACAGTTTCACGGGTAACGGATTGTTCAGTCAGTTCTCGCCAAGAGCCTCGCTGAGCTATTCGCTCAGCCCGCAATTAAAGTTAAGCGCCAGCTTGGGCAGGTATTTCAAAATTCTACCCTACACCGCCCTTGGTTTCCAAGAAAACGGTGCATTTGTAAATGCTGAGAACCCCTATACCCAAGCCAACCATTATGTCGTTGGTGTTCAGTACTACCAAACCCCTTCTACCCTATTCTCTGTTGAGGCTTTTCTGAAGCAGTATTCAGACTATCCAGTTTCAGTAGTGGATCAAGTTTCTTTGGCCAATAAAGGTGCTGGTTTTGAGGTACTTGGCAACGAAGCCATCACAAGCACTGGAAAAGGACGTTCTTACGGCCTGGAGTTTTTATACCAACAAAAGCTAACGAATCGCTTTTACGGCATTTTCTCGTACACCTTTTTTTACAGTCAATTCTCAGGATTAAATACCGATCAATACTTAAGATCGGTTTGGGACAGCCGTCACCTTAGTTCATTTACAGGAGGATATAAGCTAGGACGAAACTGGGAAATTAGTTCGCGCTTTAGGCTCAGCGGACCTACTCCTTTTGCACCTGTAGATCAAGGGGCTACTCTAGAGCGCTATCCCGAAATCGTACTAGACTACCAGCAACTCGGGTTAGCGACTAACGAATTGGGGGTGTTCAACCAGCTCGACCTGCGTATAGACAAAAAGTGGAACTTTAAAGCCAGTAGCTTTAATCTCTTCTTTGAGATTCAAAACCTATTATCAAGCCAGATACCAACCCCTCCAGAATACGGGCTTACTAGAGACCAAAACGGAGCTCTAATTCAGCCTCTATCGCTCACCGCTTTAGAGCAGGTAGACGGACAATTCATTCCCAGCATAGGGCTGGTCTTTGACTTTTAATCGACGTTGTCGTGCAAAAAAGAGTTGTTCGAACGAATCTGTTGATTTCCGTTGCTGTCGTCGCTTAAAGTAGTACGAGACACTTTGGCATCCGAAGGGATTTCATCAAAAGATACTCCCGCTCTCTTATAGGCCGGAACATTCTCAAAATCTTCAATTTTAGCTGTCTTGGCGTTGAATTGATGATTAAACTCTTTAAAGACCTTAATGCGTTGCTCTTTGCGCGCAGCCAAAATTTCTTGAGTCTCACTCAGACTCATTTCATACGGACTGCTCTGAGCAGTAGTAGGCTCTGCTGAAACCTGACTGGGCTCTTGGCTGGCGGAAAATGAGGTAAGTGTTTCTTCAACTTCTTTTGTCTTTAGCGTCATTCCCTGTTCAAAGTCATCATCGAAATCCAGTTCATAAGCACTGATCGTCTTTATCTTCTGGCTTACTGTTGTTTCATTAGTGGCTTCAGGTACGTCTGCCTTGGGCTCTTCAATCGGCTCATTTAAATCAAAGACCACCGTTCTGGGTTGTTCTTCTGAATCGCTGTCTTCATTATTGACCACAAGAGGTAATTCGAAGGCGAAATCACCGTAATCGTCTGTATTACTCGACCATACCTCCTCAGCTATCACTTCTATATTTCTAAGCAACTCGGTGGTATCAATTATGGTGAAATCTTCATGCGCGTCGTGATCTAGCACTTGCTCCTGGTGCCCATAAACGGTCTCATATTCGACTTCGACATTTCGCAGGGCTTCGAAATCAGACTCAACTTGATCGTGTTGCTCAAACAACGAAAAATCTACCTCTTGAGAATCGGAATCAATCGTGGGCTCTTGCACTTCTTGAATAAAATCAGGCTCTTCATCTAGATCAAAGTCTAGCGTGTGAACGATACGCTCAGGCGTTTCTTCAGATTCATCCTCTTGGGTATTGGCATCTTCTGAATAAAATGAAGGCTCAGAGACAGCTGCTACTGCTTCTTCTTTGACCTCGATTGAACGGATCTCTTCACTGGTATCAAATCCCAAAGAGGTGATGGCCGGTTCGGTCTCTCCATCTAGCGTGTGAATGATGCGCTGGGTCTCATGGCTAACAATGTAGTCTTGCTGGTCTAGGTTAAATCCGGTTGCGATTACGGTAACCGATATTTGATCTCCAAGATTAGCATCTTCACCGACACCCATTATTATATCTGCATTGTATCCGGCCTCTTGTTGAATGAAGTCATTGATCTCTCCAATTTCATCGAGTGTAATTTCTTCAGTGCCCGAAACGATGAGTAAGAGTACATTTTTAGCACCCTTAATCTTATTGTCGTTGAGCAGAGGGCTGTCTAAGGCATTCGAAATAGCCTTGAACGCGCGGTTTTCGCCAGACTCTCTAGAAGCACCCATAATGGCCGTTCCGCTGTTAGACAGCACGGTCTTGGCATCCCTTAAGTCAATGTTTTGAAGGTAGTGGTGAGTAATGACCTCGGCTATGCCTTTGGCTGCAGTGGCCAACACCTCATCTGCCTTTCCGAAACCAGACTTAAATCCGAGATTGCCATAGATCTCTCTAAGCTTATTGTTATTAATCACAATGAGCGAATCTACGCAGGCGCGCAGTCGATCAATACCCTTCTGAGCCTGAGCGTGTCGGGTATTTCCCTCAAACTTAAACGGAATGGTTACAATACCAACCGTAAGTATTCCTAAGTCTTTAGACAATCCTGCAATTACGGGAGCAGCACCTGTTCCTGTTCCACCACCCATGCCCGCAGTGATGAATACCATTTTGGTATTGGTCTCTAGAAGGCCTTTAATTTCGTCTAACGACTCTAGCGCTGCCTGTTCACCGATTTCAGGATTTGCGCCAGCACCGAGTCCTTCAGTCAGAGAAATCCCCAATTGCACCTTATTGGGCACAGGGCTGTTATCTAGGGCCTGACGATCTGTATTACAGATCACGAAATCTACACCATTGATCCCTTCGCGGTACATGTGATTGATCGCGTTTCCGCCTCCACCACCAATACCGATGACTTTAATGACGTTACTCTTGTGCTTGGGAAGATCAAATGTGATGGATTCAAAGTCTTGACTCATAATTGGAATTTTGTGCGTTTTTATTCGGATAGGTCGTCTATGACGTTCTTTATTTGGTTCATGGTTTTTCCAAACAGGCCTCCAAAGCTCTTTTTGGGTGTGGGCTGCTCGGGCGGAGTTTCTGTCTGCTCAGGTTCTGCCACTGCACGACGTTCTTTGTCCTTCATCTGCTGAATTTCAATGGCTTCCATTAACAAACCTACCGCAGTCGCGTAAAGTGGGCTGGCAATTTCATCGCTAGAATCACCGGCGAGGTGTTCGTTCGGATACCCTATTCGCGTGTCCATACCCGTGATGTACTCTACCACTTGCTTTAAGTGCTTCAGTTGGCTTCCACCTCCTGTAATCACAATTCCGGCAATGAGCTTTTTCTTTTGCTCATCTTGACCGTAGCGTTTGATCTCAGCAAATACCGCCTCGATTATTTCAACCACCCGGGCGTGTATGATCTTCGAAAGCGTTTTTAGCGTAACCTCTTTAGGCTCTCTCCCTCTTAATCCAGGAATAGAAACCACCTCATTGTCTTTGTTTTCACCGGGCCATGCTGATCCAAACTTTACCTTGAGCAGTTCGGCTTGTTTTTCGATAATAGAGCAGCCTTCTTTGACGTCTTCGGTGATAATATTTCCGCCAAATGGAATCACTGAGGTATGGCGAATAATGCCGTCTTTAAAAATGGCTAGGTCGGTGGTACCTCCTCCTATATCAATAAGGGCAACCCCCGCCTCTTTTTCTTCTTGGCTTAAAACGGCCTTTGCAGAAGCAATGGGTTCTAGGCAGACGTCGTCGACTCCAATGTTGGCACTCACAATGCAGCGGTGTATATTTCGAATAGAAGCCACTTGACCGACCACTACGTGAAAATTGGCCTCCAGTCGACTTCCGTACATTCCAATCGGTTCTTTGATCTCTGTCTGCGTATCTACCTTGTACTCTTGCGGAAGCACGTGCACAATCTCTTCACCAGGTAGCATCTGAAGCTTCTTCACCTGCAGTTGAAGCCGTCTCAAATCACCCTCATTAATGACCTCCTCGGCGTTCTCTCGAGTGATGTAGTCAGAATGTTGTAGCGAACGGATGTGTTGGCCCGCAATTCCGGCCACTACAGAGGAGATTTTCAAACCAGATATACCTTCAGCTTCCTCAACGGCTCGCTGAATAGACTGAACCGTTTGGGTGATATTATTCACCACGCCGCGATGCACCCCAAGGCTTTTTGACTTACCCATGCCAAGGACTTCAACTTTGCCATATTCATTGAGACGCCCAATGATCGCTACAATTTTGGTTGTTCCAATGTCTAGCCCTACCGAGTAGGTTGATACTTCTTGCATAGCCGTTAAATTTTTGTGCACACCACCTGTCCATCGAACGCTAGACTTATTTTGCGGTAGCGTTCTACTAAATCGTCTTTTTCGGCCTTGATCATAAAGGCCGCATAATTATTCATTTTCGCTTCTAACTTTTTCAAATCACCCAACTCAATCTCAATAGACTGCGATCCCAACAGCAATTGATACCACGAATCCCTGACTTCAACAAGCCCAATCAAGTCGTCGCCGTAAAGCGGGTGAGCCTTCAAAAAGGCTATCGCGTCTCGAACTTCAGCGAAGTATTCGTTTGCCAAATCTCCCTTAATCACAGGCACTGAGGCCGTGTATGAAGGCGATAGAGGCATTTTCTGTGCATTGGAATCAATGTAAAACACTTCCTTACCCACCACCTTAACCACGGGTTCACGCTGAACGATCTCAGCCACTAACTTCCCAGAAATAGTGGAATACAACTCTGCATTAAAGACCATTTTATGGGCCTTTAATTGGTTTTCAACCTCATTCAAAGCTATCCCTTCTTTGAGGGTGGCGGTGGAGGATTTCATTTTTTGTATCAACAATTTATTAACTGTATCTGCCGTAATAAAGGGGGTTTCTGCCGGAAATATGGCCACCACGATCTCCTGATAAGGCCTCCTGCTAAAGGCGATCTGCGCTTTTACAAAACATAAGGTGCTTAAGATGAGGGCACTTAACAAAAACAACAACTTAAACCAAGCATTCATCAGTCATCCATTGTTTAATAGGTTCAACAAGTTCAGCTATATCTCCTGCGCCAGCCGTGATCAACACCTGTAGTTCTTCTTGTTTCAAGCAGCCGAGAACCTCCTGTTTTGAACAGAGAATGGCCTTTTGGCCTAATTCGCTCACCAACTGTTTTGAGTTTATAGCTGAATTCGGTTGCTCGCGGGCGCCGTAAATCGGCAGAATAATCAGGCGATCAAATAAGTCCAATGCACTAATAAAGTCTGATTTCAATTGAATCGTTCGGCTGAAGAGGTGAGGCTGAAATACCAAGGTTAATTTTCGACCCGAGGCAAGGGCACGAGCAAAGTCATGCAAGGCCTTTAGCTCACTCGGATGATGTGCATAATCATCTAAATACAATCGCTCTTTTTCTTGCACTACGACATTGAAACGTCGCTGAATTTGCGGGAGTGTCTCAAAAGCAGAAATCAGCTGGGCTTCATCGCAAAATTGAGCAGCAGCAGCGAATGCAGCTACAGCATTAAGCGCGTTGTGCAGGCCCACCGTATTTAATTTAATCTCATAATTTCCTTTGGGGGTCTTTAACTGATAACTATCGAGATGGGTAGTCGATTGCATTGGGGTTATGCGGTAATCTGCCTGCTCGGTTAATCCATATCTAAGTCCGCTGAATGCGGCTGAAAGTGAGTCATGCACGATACAGTTCGAGCGCGTCTGCTGCTGAAACTGAAGAAAGGTCTCTTCTAAGTCGTTTAAGTCAACATAACAATCTAAGTGATCTACCTCAACATTGGTGATCACCGAGCATTCGGGGCTCAAGGTTAAGAAAGAACGGTCGTACTCGTCGGCTTCTACCACCGCAAAATCGTCACCCCTATTGAAATAGTTTGTTCCAAACTCAGAAGATACGCCTCCTAAAAATGCGCTGAAACGCAAAGGAGACGACTTCAAAAAATGCGCTAAAAAGCTCGAGGTACTTGTTTTTCCATGAGTGCCCGCAATAGCTATAGTCTTGAATGGAATCAAAAATTCGGCTAGAAGCTGAGCACGCTTAATTAGCCTTAACTTCAGCTTTAGCGCCTGCTGACAGTGCAGGTGTTCTGTTGGCACAGCCGAAGTTCGCACCACAATCGAGTCAGCGGCTAGTGTATTTAGTACCGAAAAATCGCTGAGCTCTTGGGTGATTTTTGCCCCCATACCCTTGAGCAGTGCGGTCTGATCATTGACGTTTCTATCGTAGCCTGAGACTTCAAAACCCAATTGTATAGCATGCTGAGCTAAGGCCGACATCCCTATTCCGGCTATTCCGATAAAGTAGATTTGCTTAGCGCTCATGAAGAATTTCTTTAATCAATTCAACAATTTCTTGTGCGGCGTGCGGACGCGCACTTTCTTTGAATCGATCACCCATACCGCTGGGCTGATCAACCTCGTCTACTAGTTGCTGCAAGAGCATTTCGGTATCCCTATTCATATCAGCTTCTCGAAGCAACAGGGCAGCACCTACCTCAGTAAGTGCCAAAGCATTCTTCGTTTGGTGATCTTCAGCCACATTAGGAGAGGGAATAAAAAGGGTGGGTTTACCCAGTATGGCCAATTCAGAGACTGCACCTGCTCCAGACCTAGAGATTACTGCATCGCACAGGGCATAGGCCAGATCCATTCGCTCTATAAACGAAGTGACTCTTACTCGCTCAGATTCGTAGAATTCATAGGTCTCAAAATAGCGAGGACCGCATTGCCAGAGTAATTGATACCCCTTGTCGGTTAATCTATTCAGGTATTCTGCCATCCAAGAATTCATGCGAGCAGAACCAAGACTTCCTCCGATTAGCAAAATAACCTTTCGATTGGGATCTAACCTGAAGTGTCTAGCCGCCTCTTCACGGGAGGCAAATAGATTCAACAGAGAAGGGCGCACCGGATTTCCTGTCAGTTCGATGCGGCTTTTCTTAAAGTAGCGCTGCATGTTATCGTAAGCGACACAGACAACTTTAGCCTTAGGGGCCAGCCATTTATTCACCAGACCGGCATAGGCGTTTTGTTCTTGCAGCACAAACGGAATTTTTTTGCGCGAGGCTGCATACAGCAGAGGTGCGCTAGCGAATCCGCCGGTGCCTATCACCAAATCGGGCTTAAACGTATGCAGAATTTCATAGGAGCGCTCCGTGCTCAACCACCATCTAAAGGGAAGCCACAAGTTGCGAATGCTCAATTTTCGATCTAATCCGGTAATGTTTAGTCCTTCGATGGCGTATCCGGCTTGAGGAACCTTCACCATCTCCATTTTATTCTTAGCACCAACAAACAATATGGTACAATCAGGATATGCTGCTCTCAACGCATCGGCAATTGCGATGGCCGGATAGATATGCCCCCCCGTACCGCCTCCAGATAAAATGAAGGAGTAACTCATGATACCGATACTTTTTTTGGTTTATGTTGAGCGGCACTGAGCACAATACCTATGGCTATGCACGTCATCCATATAGAAGTACCCCCCATGCTAATCAGAGGAAGGGGTTGGCCGGTGACCGGAACCAATTCAACTACCACAGCCATGTTCAACAGTGCCTGAAACACTATGGGTATACCCAGTCCGACCACTAACAACTTTGCAAAAATGGCCTCGGCCGCATGTGCTATGACCACGATTCGAATCAAAAAAACGACATACAATAGCAATAAGATCAGCCCTCCCACAAGGCCATATTCCTCTACAATTATGGCGTAAATGAAGTCTGAAGTGCTTTGCGATATACGATTTTTAACTACGCTTTTGCCGGCACCCTTTCCGAAAATCCCTCCCTCAGCAACGGCTATTTTAGCCAAGGTGATTTGGTGTCGACTATCAGCAGAAGCTGTCTCCGGATTCAAAAAGGTTTCGACCCGGTTCTTCCAGGTGACCGCGCGATCAGAGGGTATAGACTCAGGCGACTTCATCAAAACGGTCAAGAATAAAGCGGCAGCTGCAGTAAGAGCTAGTGAAATGCCTATAAGGTACTTCAGCGGATATCCGCCAATAAAGCACAACACAAAAGCCATAAGTCCAATGATGGCCGCCGTAGAAAAATTCTGACTAAAGACCAATAAAACGGTAAGCCCTATTGGAATCCAAAGGGGTAATATGCTTTCTGAAAACCTGATCGTACGTGCTTTGTTCTTAGCTAAGTAGCTAGCGATACACACCATAAGTACCACTTGTGCCAGCGTTGAGGGCTGAAAATTCATGTTGATCAGCGGAACGCGAACCCAACGATTGGCACTCACTCCGCCTATAGAGTTACCCATGGTTAAGGTATAGACCAAAAGTGCTACCACCGGAATAAAAAATAACCATCCTAAGACAGCGATTCGCTCTATGGCCAGCTTATGGGTGAGGTAGATCAGAAAGAATCCGGCCAGGAGTAAAAACATATGCTTAAAGAGCAATGTGCGTATCACTGAAACGCCCTCGTCAACGCTAATCTGAGTACCCGCGCTGTATACGGGCAAAAAAGAGAACAGGGCCAACAGCAATGTAATCGCCCACAGTGTTTTGTCTCCTTTAAGCAGATTAAACAGTTTCATTTAGTCTATGGCCTTAACCGTTTTAATAAACTCTTCTCCTCGGTGCTCGTAGTTTCTGAACAAGTCAAAGCTGGCACAAGCCGGTGAGAGTAATACCGTGTCTCCGCGCTCGGTAAATCGCATGGCCTGTGCTATGGCATCACTCATTGAAGTGACCTCTACCATCTGATCTACTACACGAGAAAAAGTATCTACCAGTTTTGCATTATCAATACCCAAGCAGATTATAGCCTTTACCTTTTCACGCACTAGCGGCATGAGGTCTTGATAATCGTTTCCTTTATCTACCCCTCCAGCGATCCAAACTACCGGACGCTTAACCGACTCTAAGGCGAAATAGGTAGCGTTAACGTTAGTAGCTTTCGAGTCGTTGATAAAGCGCACACCCGAAAATTCCTCGACGACCTGCATGCGGTGAGGTATACCTGTAAAGCCTTCTATACTTTGCTGAATGGCCTCCTTGTGTATAGATTTCAGCATGCCAATCATTCCGGCAGCCATGGCATTTTTCAAGTTGTGTAGGCCTTCGACCGGAACCGCCGAAGTGTTGATTTCAATAGTTTGATTGTTCACGTTCATAATCATTTTGTCTTGATCTAAATAGGCCCCTTGAGTCAATTTCTTCTTCACGCTAAAGGGCAGTTGTGTGGCCCGGATCTCATGCACACTAGCCTCTAAATGCTGTTGAATGATCTGACAATCGGCATCGTAGATGAAATAGTCTTTTTCGGTCTGATTCATGCAAATCCTAAACTTGGCATCGATGTATGACGAAAAATCATTGCCGTAGCGGTCAAGGTGATCTGGAGTAATATTGGTAATCACCGCAATCTGAGGCCTAAAGTCTTTAATATGGTCAAGCTGAAAGCTACTCACCTCGAGAACATATAGGGCCTGTGGTTTGGTAGCCAACATTCGGGCAAAGCTGTCTCCGATGTTTCCTCCTAAGGCAACATCGAGTTGATGGTCTTCGAGAATCTTATGAGTGAGGGCCGCCGTAGTGGTTTTACCGTTAGTGCCTGTGATAGCCACAATTTCGGCTTGAGTGTGCTTAAACGCAAACTCTATCTCAGAAACTACCGGTATGCCAGCTGCCTCAAAATTTTTAATTACAGGCACGTCATTTGGAATACCTGGGCTTTTAACTACTAGATCGGCTTGCTTCAAGCGGTCCCAGCTATGACCACCTGTCTCATATTCTATTTCATAATGCCGCATAAGCCCCTCGTAATGGGTATTAACTGCGCCCTTATCACTTACAAAAACACGATCTCCAAGCTGCTTGGCTAAAATGGCAGCACCTACTCCACTTTCTTGAGCACCCAAAACCACTATGTATCTAGAACGACTCATTAACGAATTTTAAGGGTGACTATACTGAGAACTGCAAGCAAGATGCCTACGATTAAGAATCGGGTGACAATTTTACTTTCGTGATATCCCTTCTTCTGATAGTGATGATGCAGCGGAGCCATCAAAAAGATTCGCTTACCCGCTCCAAACTTCTTTTTGGTGTATTTGAAGTATCCGACTTGACTCATCACCGATAACGATTCGGCTAAGAAAACCCCGCAAAGCACTGGAATAAGCAATTCTTTTCGCACTATAAGTGCAATTACGGCGATTAGACCTCCAATAGTCAAGCTTCCGGTAT
>JAURFJ010000027.1 GCA_030834365.1 Flavobacteriaceae bacterium
GCAAGCCAACAAACGAACTTAAAATCGTTCAAGGTAACGCACTCGGAACCACCTATGCCGTCTCGATTTTCGAGAACGAACTAAATGGCGGTGACGTAGCTCTGCGCAAGGCCTTTGACTCGCTGTTTGTTGCTGTTAATGCCTCTATGTCTACTTACCAAGCTGATTCAAGTATATCTCGAATCAATGCGGGAGACACTACGGTGGTGGTCGATGAACTGTTTGTGGAGGTGTTCTGGCTCTCTGAACGGGTTTATAGAGAATCTAAAGGCTACTTTGATCCTACTGTAGGTGTACTGGTTAACGCTTGGGGATTTGGCCCTCAGGGGCCAAGCACTGATCAACCGACAAATTTAGATAGCTTGCTTCAATTGGTAGGCTTCGATAAAGTGTCTTTAGTTAACCGTAAGATTCAATTGAGTCAGCCCGGCATTCAGTTTGATTTTAATGCCGTAGCCAAGGGATACACTCTAGACAAGATGTCAATGGTGCTCGAGGAGCTTGGGGCCTCCAATTATTTGATTGAACTGGGCGGAGAGATTCTTGCCAAAGGTGAGAACAAACAAAAAGGTTCGCCTTGGCGAATTGGAATTGACGACCCGCTGTCTCCAGAGTCGAATTCATTAACCAAGATTATTGGACTCTCTGATCAGGCTATGGCAACTTCGGGTAACTACCGAAAATATCGCATCGACCCGGATACCCAAAGCAAATACGTGCACACGATCAATCCCCTTAGCGGAATGGCCGAACCAACCAATGTGTTGTCGGCTAGTGTTATAGCGCCAACCTGTGCAGAGGCTGATGCCTACGCGACGGCATTGATGGCGATGCCCCTAGAGATGAGCAAGACATTCTTAAAAGAGCGTCCCGAATTTTCGGCCTTCATCATCTTTGTAGATGAGTTTAACCAAACTCAGCAAATTTCTCAGGGGTACTTTGACCAAGCTAACGTCGAATAATCGGAAGAATTTCATTGATATCGAGCACAAATCGCTCAATTTCATTTTCAGTGAAAAGTTCAGAAACCCGCAGTGCTTCTGTCTTAAATCCAGCTTGTTCTAAGCGAGTGAAGTAATCTTTGCGCCCGTACCAACGCACATGGTCGTATTGACCAAAATGTTTTTCACGCTCAGCAGTCGTTGTAATACTGGGGTCTTCATAGGTCTCAAGCAAGTCGGCTTTCATAGGTACCTGAACGATTCCCCACCCCCCTGGCTTGAGTACCCGGTAGAGTTCTTTCATGGCCGCGAGATCTTCGGTGATATGCTCTAAAACGTGATTGCAGAACACCACATCAAATTGTTCATCTTCGAATGGAAGCGCCGTTAAATCGCCTTTAACTTCAGCCAGCGGAGAATTTTGATCAAAGCTGATCACCTCTAAATGAGATCGTTTTTTGAAGCGTTCGTAAAAGCACTGTTCAGGAGCCACGTGCAGCACACTCAGCCTTTTATTGGGGGTGCTCTCTAAAAACGAACTGTGCCTTTCAAGATAGAGCCAGAGCAAACGATGGCGCTCCAACGAAAGGGTAGAGGGTGAGAGCACATTTTGGCGTTGGCTGCGGTAGCCGTAGGGTAAAAATGTGCGAAAAGAGCGCTTGTCGATGGGGTCGGTGTAGCGGTTTCCCTTAAACAAGAGTGGTAGTAACGGTTGAGCAAAAAGGCTAATCCGGATGAGTAGGGGTCTAGGAATATAGGCTAGAGTGTAACTAAAGAGTTTGTTCAGCATACCGCCTAGAACTTAAAGGGCGCTTCTTCTTCTGAGTAAATTCCAAGCGCTTCGTAAATGAAATTAAAGGTTGAAAGTAGCTTGGGCTTTCCGTTTACTATGGCCACATTATGTTCGAAATGGGCACTAGGCATTCCGTCGGCTGTTTTAATGGTCCACCCGTCTTTGCCTTGAACGATGCGGTGGGTTCCTCGGTTAATCATAGGCTCAATGGCTACTACTAGCCCCTCTTTGAACTGCTTTCCTTGAGAGCGCCTTCCGTAGTTGGGCATTTCGGGGCCTTCATGAAGGCTTCTGCCCAGGCCATGTCCAACCAGTTCGCGCACGATACCATAGCCTTCGCGCTCATTGTGTTGTTGAATGGCGTAACCTACGTCGCCCACGCGATTTGAGGCCTTTAATTGGGCGATTCCTACATATAGCGATTCTTTGGCGGTCTTGAGAAGCTTCTTTGTATCGGGATGCACCTCGCCCACTTCAAAGGTGTAAGCGTGATCACCGTAATATCCGTTCATGTAAACTCCGCAATCGATAGAGATAATGTCTCCGTCTTTTAGAGGGGTGTGATCGGGAATACCGTGAACCACTTGCTCATTTGGGCTCCAGTTCAAGGTGTTTGGAAAGTCGTACATGCCCAAAAATCCAGGCTCCCCTCCGTGGTCTCTGATGAAGGTCTCGGCTAGACGGTCTAATTCGAGCGGCATGGCTCCCGGAACCACTTCTTTAGCCAGCATTCCTAGGGTTTTAGAAACCAGTTGGGCACTCTGTTCAATCAGAGCAATCTCTTCGGCAGATTTTAAGACTATGGCACTCATTAAATCAGCGAGTCTTGAGTCATGGCAGCCGGTTTATCTAATCCCATTAGCTTCAGTACGGTAGGAGCGATATCTCCGAGAACTCCATCACTCACCTTTTTTATTTCAGGATCAACTACAATAAACGGAACCGGGTTGGTGGTATGCGCTGTATTCGGACTTTGATCGGGGTTTACCATCGTGTCACAGTTGCCATGATCGGCTATGATTAAGGTGGTGTATCCCGAATCTAGCGCCTGTGTAACTAGGTCATTGGCGCACTGATCTACCGTTTCACAGGCCTTGATGGCAGCCTCCATGCTTCCGGTGTGACCAACCATGTCTGGATTGGCAAAATTCAAGCACACAAAATCGTAGGTTGACGATTTTAGATGTGGCAACAGTTCATCTCTAAGCTCGTATGCGCTCATCTCGGGTTTCAGGTCGTAGGTGGCTACTTTAGGCGAAGGACACATGATACGCGCTTCTCCTTCAAAAGGTTCCTCGCGGCCTCCATTAAAGAAGAAGGTTACGTGCGGGTATTTTTCGGTTTCGGCCATGCGCAACTGGGTTTTACCCGCCTTTGAGATCGTCTCACCTAAAGTGTCACTTAGATTGTCTTTATCGAAAACCACATGTACGCCCTTAAACGAGCTATCGTAGTTGGTGAGAGTTACATAATACAAATCGAGCGGATGCATCTGCTGCTCTTCTAAAGCACGTTGGGTCAGTGCCTCGGTAAGTTCGCGCCCTCTATCGGTTCTGAAATTAAAGAAGAGCACAACATCCTTAGGTTGAATAGTACCCACCGCTGTTTGATCGTCATTCACAGCAATGATCGGGTGAATAAATTCATCGGTAACACCATTCTCATAGGAGCTTTCGAGTTCATTTACGATGTACTTTGTTTGATTTCCGTGCCCGTGAACTAGGGCATCATAGGCAACCTTTACGCGCTCCCATCTCTTGTCGCGATCCATGGCATAATACCTTCCGGTTACGCTCGCCAGTCGCGTTTTGCCCTTTTCGATAAATTCTAACAGATCTGAGATAAAGCCTGAGCCGCTTTTAGGGTCGACATCTCTTCCGTCAGTAAAAGCGTGTATGAGGGTGTTCGGGTGATCGTTTTTCTCGCAAACCGTGATTAAGGCCTTCAGGTGATCGATGTGTGAATGCACACCCCCGTCACTGCACAAACCAAGTAGGTGAACATTTACCTGTTCTTTCTGCGCATATTCAAGGGCTTTTCGTATAACTTCTTCTTGGCCTAGCGTGTCATCGCTTACTGCCTTATTGATCCGCGCTAGATCTTGATACACGATGCGTCCGGCCCCAAGATTCATATGCCCAACTTCACTATTTCCCATTTGGCCGTCAGGAAGCCCAACATTCATGCCGTGGGTAAGCAACTTGCCGTTAGCGTACTGGGTATAGAGGCTGTCTATAAAGGGTGTATGTGCCTGATCTATAGCAGAGACTTTAGGATCGGGCGACATGCCCCATCCGTCTAGGATCATAAGAAGTACCTTTTTATTCATTGGATTAGGATTGACGACCCTGCAAATTTAAAACTATTAAGGCAGAAGGGCCTCGTTAATGCCCAATACGTGCTCATTTAAATAACGATCTATGCGCTCTGGGGTTAAAAAAGAAAAGCCCTCGACTTGTTGCTCCAAGGCCAATTTGACGACCTCTTTTTTGAGGTAATGTTTGAGCAGGGGCACCGATTCAGGGGCATAACTTAGGTGCCAAGGCTCGTATTTAAAACCTTTTCGACTGGGATTATCGGTATAGACCAGGTAGAAGTCAAAATCGGAGGCGTTAGTGTCTAACCATTCTTTAAGCTCAAAGAAAGCACCCTTTGGTGCAAAATGTTCGGCGAGTAACGAATCGCCCTCAATGGGCTTGCCAGCTTGAATGATATCTATGTCAGTTGCCCAGTGGTGACGTGATGTTCCAGGAATGGTCGAATACTCAATAATCCGTTCGATGGCCTGTTCCCCTGTGTCTCCTTCTTTTGTAAAGGCGTTGAACTTACGCTCAAAGATGCGTTTCTGATCGCGGTAAGAACGGTAACTGGAGACCGTTTTTATGAGTATACCATCGTTCCATGCGGCCATTTTCATTTTGTTAAAGGCCTTGTAGGCTCTTCTGCTGAGTTGGGTGTTCTCTTGTCCGAATAGTTTAGGCGCATCTAACCCCATAAGACGTTCAATACTGTATCTTTTAGCTAAGTCGGCATCGAATTGCGGAACCACAAGTGCCGCCAAACCCAAGCTTTGCAACTTTAAATAGTCTCGTCTATGCATACGCAATGAGCTTTTTGAACATAAAGTAATGGGTACCTACTCCTTCGATTTCATAGGGTGCTCCTTTTTTTAGGTAGCCGTTTCGTTCGTAAAATGCCACCGCTCTAATTCGAGCATTAAACCACAAAGTGTTTGTGCCTATTGAGCGCGCATGTTTTTCTGCTGCTCGAAGCAATTGGGCTCCGACCCCTTTACTTCGATACTCAGGCAGTACAGCCATTCCCCTCAGTTGCATCATAGGATTCGTCTGCCCTTCGAGCCTAGTGGTTTGATTAGCTACTAGGCTGGCACATCCGATGAGCCGATTATTCTCGAAGGCGCCAAAATGTACCGTATGCTCGGCATAATCTCCATCGAAAATACTGGCCTCTACGGGTAGGCCTTGTCTTAATACCGCCTGCCGAATGGGTATTAATTCATGCGGCTTGATTTCGCTAATATCCGCCATATACTGATCGCTTTGTAGTAAATTTATTGCAAGTAAGCGCAACGCATGAAAAATACGCTCTTTTTTGTAGTTCTATGGATAAGCCTAAGTGCATTTTCTCAGGCCCAATTAGTCAGGCTCAAGGGACAGGTGCTTTACCGAAATAGCTTTGTTTCAGACGAAGCAGTCGTCAATTCCACTAGAGAAATCAGTACCATTACTGACGAAAATGGAGCCTTTAGCATTGAAGTAGCGGTCGGAGATGAACTGGTGTTCACTGCGGTTAACTTTCAGCTTGAAGTGATTAAGATCACCGAAGATATTTTGAAAAACGGCCGTTTGGTGGTTGAGGTGACCGAAAAAGTGAGGCAATTAGACGAGGTGGTGTTGACTCCTGACAATCAAGAAGCCTTCATTGAACTTAAAAACGAAGAGTTTAAAGGCTTTGAATACGCGATAGATCGAGCCTCAGCAGTAGATAATATTGCGTTGTCACCTGCCGTTCGAGGCATGCAAGACGGCCTCAATGTGGTATCTGTCTTTAAACTCCTAAAGTCTTTGTTGGCTTCAAAGGATCAGCAAGACGGTCCGAGCATTAAGTTGTCTGAGGCACTGGCAAAGGTGTATGACGAGCGTTTCTTTATAGAGGATTTGCGATTACAGCGCGCCCAAATACCTGATTTCTTAGCCTACTGTGACGAACGCGTACCTACCTTTCAGTTGCTGCGAAAAGAAAATGAATTTGAGCTACTAGAGTTCTTGGTGACCACCGCAGAAGCCTTTAAAGAAGAAATGAAGTGAAGCTATACTGCTTTGTACTCTTTTTCTTTTTAACGGTTTTTGGTGTCTTTGCCCAAAACCAAAAGCGCTTGTTAGGCTCGGTAAGCGTCGAAGACGTTGAGCTTTCCAATATCACAGTGCAAAATCTAAGTAAAAAATCGGGGGTGGTTACCGATCAGTTCGGCGATTTTGAACTGCTGGTAAGCATTGGAGACACATTGCGGATTACATCGGTGCAGATTAAGCCAAAAATGATTGTGGTTGATGCCGATGTCTTTAGAGCCACACGTTTGCGGATTCCTTTAGAACCCTTTGTGAATGAGCTCGATGGGGTGACCCTAAATCCATATGGATTGAGCCGAGCGCTTACCGAAGACCTAGGTCGATTGACCGTCGACAAACAGCTTGATGCGGAGCAACTTGGGCTACCAAATGCAGATGCTCCACAGCTTACACAGAGCCAAAGACTGCTTTACGAGGCAACTTCAGGCGGCGGATTTATTCCGCTGAATCCGCTATTGAATGCCCTTACAGGAAGGACCAAAATGCTTAAAAATAGAATAGCCCTAGAGGCCAAAAATAATGCCATTGACCAAGTGGTCAAGCGCTACGAAAAACCGCTTTTTGAAGATTACTTAGCGCTTAATACTACTCAGATACTGCGTTTTTTGTATTTCATTGAAACCGATACTACCTACACCCAGTTATTGGCGTTAAGGGACGAGCTTAAATTTTTAGAGTTCATGAAAAAGAAGAGTCAAGAATTTAAACAATTAGAAGAATGATCTCCTTACTAAACACCTTATCGGTTCTTTTTGTCGCGCTTTCGTTTAGTGTAACTAGCACTGCTGATCATGCGCAACATAAGTTTTACCTCAGCGTATCTAAATTAAACTACAACCAAAGTGAAGAGGCCTTTCAACTGGTATCACGCGTCTTTATAGATGACCTTGAGCTGGCCTTGAAGAACCGTTATGGAGTCGCATTGGGATTAGATACCGAGGCTGAGCAAAAAGTTTTGGCCCAATCCACTATTGATCGCTATTTGAATAGTATGCTTAGTTTACGGCTAAACGATCAAGAGGTTGCTCTTGATTTTGTGGGGTATACGTACGAGGCTGATCAGATACTGTTGCTAGTCGAGTTTAAGCGGCCAGACACATCACCTATAGCCCGAGTTGAATTTCGCAACAGGCTATTGACAGATGTCTTTGACGAACAACAAAACCTAGTTCACCTCAATGTGCTTAACCTCAAAAAAAGCAAGGTGTTGTCTAGAGAACAAGACACCTTCGAATGGGATCTTTCTCAGCGGTAAGCCAAACTTGTAGACCTCCCAAAAACAACCTAAATTCACCATCTTAACATTAATCGTTGATTAGATGAAACACTTATTTGCATGGGTTGCTTCAGCTTTCGTGTTATTCTCAGCCGGGCTTACGGCTCAAGAAGAGAAAAAAGAGCGGGAGCCTGGACATTACAACACCAACAAATTCAAGCAGCTCTATGAAGAGTTCGCAACACCGAATACGTTTCGTACCGCTTCAGGGGCTCCAGGTCCTGACTATTACCAGCAACAAGCGGACTACGTCATGGATATTCAGCTCGATGACGAAAACGCGCGTATATATGGTGAAGAGACCATTACCTATACCAACAACTCTCCTGATGCCTTAGAGTTTTTATGGTTACAGCTCGATCAAAATGTTCGCGCCAAAGATTCAAAGGCTCCGCTGCGCAATGGAAGTGGGGTAAACCTCGCTTATACGCCAGATAACTTTTCTCAAACATTTATGGGAGAATCGTTTGACGGTGGATTCAACATTGAATGGGTTAAGGATACTAGGGGAGCAGCGCTTCCGTACCTCATCAACTTTACGATGATGCGCATTGATTTGCCAGCGCCACTGCTTTCTGGCCAGACCTATTCTTTTTCTGTAAAATGGTGGTATAACATACCCGATCATACAGTCAACAGAGCCCGTTCGGGTTATGAGTACTTTGAGGAAGACGGCAACCGAGCTTATGTGATCGCTCAGTTTTTCCCTAGAATGGCTGTGTACAGTGATGTTGAAGGATGGCAGAACCACCAATTCTGGGGAAGCGGAGAGTTTGCGCTTCCATTCGGAAACTACGATGTGTCGATTACCGTTCCTGAAGACCACGTGCTAGATGCCACTGGTGAGCTGCTGAATCGCAAGCAAGTCTTTTCTAAAGAAATGATGAGCAGATATGAAAAAGCAAAGAAGAGTTACGATGAGCCGGTGCTGATTGTCACTCAAGAAGAGGCAGAAGCTGCAGAAAAGTCATTTGCTAAAAAGACCAAGACCTGGAAGTTTAGAGCAGAAAATGTTCGCGACTATGCGTTCGCTACTTCTAGAAAGTTCATCTGGGATATGATGGCTGTTAAAATTGGAAATCGCGACGTAATGGCCGTTTCGTTATACCCAAAAGAAGGAAACCCACTTTGGGAAGATTGGTCTACAAAGGCTGTGGCCTCTACACTTAAATCGTATTCTTCCCACACTTTTGATTACCCCTACCACAAGGCGATTTCGGTTCACGCTAAGAATCAAGGAATGGAGTACCCCATGATCTGCTGGAACTACGGGCGCCCAAATAAAGACGGAACCTATTCTGACCGCACCAAGTTTGGCATGATGAGCGTGATTATTCACGAAGTGGGTCACAATTTCTTTCCAATGATTGTCAATTCAGACGAGCGTCAGTGGGGATGGATGGATGAGGGACTCGATACCTTTATGCAGTATTTGGCCGAGCAAGAATTTGGTGAGGCCTACCCTGCCGCAATCGAAGGATTAGACAAGTACCCTTCTCGAAGAGGTGCTCCTTCAGCCATTGTAGATTACATGGCGGGAGACCAGAGTTACATTGCTCCTATCATGTCGAACCCTGAGAACGTGTATCAATTAGGTCCAAATGCCTATGCTAAGCCCGCCACAGCGCTGAATATTCTGCGTGAAACAGTTATGGGTAGAGAGTTGTTCGACCATGCATTTAAGACCTATGCGCAACGGTGGATGTTTAAACATCCTACTCCAGAAGACTTTTTCAGAACAATGGAAGACGCCTCAGCAGTTGACCTTGACTGGTTCTGGAGATCGTGGTTCTACACTACAGACTATGTTGATATAGGGGTTTCAGAAGTTAAAAAATACTATGTTTCAGATGAGCCTACGGCCGAGATGAAAGAGTATATGGCTGCTAACGGACTTACCGCAGCTGATCTACCGCCACTAGTTTATTTGGCAGACCTTGATGCTAAAGAGGCCGATACCGAAATCAAGGCTCCCGCCGAGGCATCTTCAACCCTGTCTGAGTTTATGCTTGACAACATGACCGAAGCAGAACGTGCCCAGGTTAAGCAGCCCAAGTATTTCTATGAAATCGCTTTCGAGAAACCAGGAGGTATTCCTATGCCGCTTATTGTTGAATATGCCTATGCGGACGGAACCAAAGAAATCGTGCGTTACCCTGTAGAGATCTGGCGTAAGAATGACGCGGAGGTAAAGCGAGTGGTTTCTTCAGATAAGGAACTTGTAGGTATCACGGTTGATCCTAATTTGGAAACGGCTGATATAGATACCTCAAATAACAGTTGGCCTAAAACCGAAGAGGGGTCAGAGTTTGAAAAACTCAAAGAAGCTATCAAACAGTAATCAATAAGCCCAGCTTATTCATAATCCCGCAGCATTGGCTGCGGGATTTTTTATATTTGCACCTAGATATGTATTCTCTTTTCATCAGCGGAGCTGAAATCTTTTTTATCGTTTTTGTTGTGATCCTCGTTTTTGGATCCGATAAATTGCCTGAGATCGTTCGCGGTCTTGGCAAGGGTATGCGTCAGTTAAGAGACGCTACCGACGATATTAAACGCGAAATTCAAAAATCTGCTGAGAAGAATGGAATTGATTCAAGTATAGCTTCTGATCTAAAAAAGAGCGCCGATGAGGTGAAAAAATCGGTCGAAGAAGTAACGGGAACCATCAAGCGCCAATAGACCTAAAGCGGGCTATACTCAACCCATCTCTTACCGGAAGTATAACGTGTTCAAATCGCTCATCGTCAGTGAGCAGCTGATTGTATTTAATTAGTTCTTGAGTGGCCTTATCGCGCTCATCTGCCGGCTCTACCACCTTACCCGACCACAAGATATTGTCAGATAGCAGTAAACACCCCTGGTTCATTTTTGGAATCACCACTTCAAGGTATCGCGTGTAGTCTGCTTTTTTGGCATCTATGAAAACCAGATCGAATCGCTGATCAAGCTGTGGAATGAGCTCAATGGCGTCGCCTATTAGGGGCTTAATAATTGATCCGTAAGGGCTTTGGTTCCAATACCGCTGCTGAAGCAGACTGAGTTCTTCATTGACTTCTATGGTCAGCAATTGGCCTCCGGGCTTTATGCCCTCCGCCAGGCAAAGCGCACTATACCCCGTATAGGTGCCAATTTCAAGCACCTGTTCAGGGCTACAAATCTTGGCAATAAGGGCAAGAAGACGTCCTTGGTATTTTCCGCTAAGCATTCGTGGCTGAACCACCTTAAGGTGGGTCTCGCGCCTAAGCGCAGCCAGGTACTCAGGTTCTGAATCGAGTTGAGTGTTGAGGTAGTCTTCAAGTTGGTCTGAAAAAAAATGCATTCAAACGGTTATTCGATGGAGATGTCGGTTAAGTAAAGGTAGCCGTCTTGCCCCGCTCTTTGGTGTCTTTGTGCAATAAGAAGTCCGCCTAGGCTTAGGTAGTCTTCACATATAGAAACAATTGAGGCTTCTTCGGCCGCTCCGCGTCTGAACACCCATTCTCTTACTGTATTGGTGTCGTCGATATAAAAATCATATGCATCGCCCGGGGTGTATCCGCCTTCATTGCCGTAAGTGATGGTCAGTTTGTCGAGCATTTCTTGCTTACCTAATGAGGCCACGTTTTCCTCGAGACTAACTGTATAGCTCTCCTTGTCCCATTCGAGTTGCAGCGGAGCCAACAGCCAGTACTTGTCGTTTATAAACCCCTTATTGATTTCGTTACTCACCGAATCAAGCGCCTTCCAGTTATAAGTAACCGTGTCTCCTTGTACGATTCGGGTAACCAGATTTTCTTTGGTGTTCCAAATCCATCGTCTTTCGAAATTTCCGCCTTCGCGTGTCACACCCCAGGTAAAGGCAATTTGGTTGAGCCCATCAAAGGCATCTATGCCGTGGGCCTTTGCAACCGCCTGAGCTCTTAGCTGGGCCTTGGTTAGCTGAGGAGACGATTCTGCGCACGATGTCAAGGTTAACACCACAGCAGTTAGCAGTAAAAAAAACTTCTTCATTTTTCTTTTAAAAATAAGCAATAGTAGGCTAGAACACTCATACAACGTATTTTTGCGTGTATAGAATGAACAAGCTATGAGTCAGTCAAAGGTTAAAGAGTTGATCGAAAACAAGTTGCTCGAAGAGCGCAAAGTCTTCTTGTGGGGAATGGTAGATGACGACAGTGCTAAGCACGTTATCGAACGCCTAATGTACCTCGATTCATTAGGAAACGATGAAATTCAGCTTATAATCAACAGCCCTGGCGGATACGTAACATCGGGCTTTGCTATTTACGATACCATGATGCAAGTCAAGAGCCCAGTAGCTACTGTTTGCTCAGGTTTGGCTGCTTCTATGGGAAGTATCTTGCTCTCTGCCGGAGCCAAAGGTAGACGCATGATTCAACCACATGCTCGGGTTATGATTCATCAGCCTAGCGGTGGGGCACAAGGGCAGGCCTCTTCTATCGAAATTCAGGCCCGCGAAATCATTAAAACCAAGGAGATCGGCGCCCGTATTCTCTCAGAGAATTGTAATCAGCCACTGGAGAAAGTCATGAATGACTTCGACCGCGATTACTGGATGGACGCTCAAGAGTCGCTCGCATACGGCATCGTCGATCAGTTACTCGCCTAAGTGCCCGTCAAGGTCAGTTAATAACATCTCGGCGCGTTCTAAATGAGCGGATAGCTCTTCTTTTGACTTTTTATCTAAAATGCGGTACATCATAGACATGCGCTGATTGCTCGCTAGTACTTCTCTCTTTTTGACTAAGAAATTCCAGTATAAAGCGTTGAATGGGCATGCCTGTTCTCCGGTTTTTTCTTTCGGATTAAAATGGCACTGCTTGCAGTAATTACTCATCTTGTCTATGTAATTGCCGCTGCTGATATAAGGTTTGGTCGCTATAATTCCGCCGTCAGCAAATTGAGACATGCCGCGGGTGTTGGTGATTTCTACCCATTCTATGGCGTCGGCATAGACCCCTAGGTACCATCGGTCTAAGGCATCGGGATCAATCTCGGCGAGCAATCCAAAATTTCCGGTAACCATAAGGCGCTGTATATGGTGGGCATAAGCCTCATTTTTCGTTTGAGTAACGGCATGAGAAACGCATTTCATCTTCGTCTTTCCGCTCCAGTAAAATTCGGGAAGTGGGCGGCTATGATTGAAGAAATTAAGCTGCTTGTAGGTGGGCATTTCTTTCCAATATACACCGCGCATAAACTCTCTCCACCCCAGCACCTGTCTTACAAATCCTTCTAGTTGCGCCAGCGAAATATGCTGCTGTTTTTCTTTAGCTTGAATGGCTTCTGCAATGACTTCTTTAGGCGTGATCATCTTTGCATTCATGGCAAACGACAATCGCGAATGAAACAGAAAGCTATGGTTTGAGTACAGGGCGTCTTGATAGGTTCCGAAGTGAGGCAAAAGGTGTGAGCAGAAGTAGTCTAGAAGTCGCCTAGCGTCAGTGTAATCTTTAGGCCAATTGAATTGTTGATTGTTTAGTTCGCCATAGGTTTTTAGTCCTGATCGCTCTACCTCTTCGACTAGCGCAGTTACGTCATAATTAAAGTTCAACGGATCTATAATTGGCGTTTTGCCATCGTAGGCCTTTCTGTTTTCGTGATCAAAATTCCATTTTCCACCAAGCGGATTAGTGCCTTCCATTAAAATGGCGTGTTTCTTTCGCATGTAGCGGTAGAAACGTTCCATGAGAAGCGACTTATCTCCAAATAACTGCTTTAGCTCGAAGCGACTGGTTAGAAAGTGTTCGCTGTCTACGGCGTTCACCTCTACACCGCTCGATTGGAGTTGATCGCCTAGCTCTCGCAGTTGCTTATCTAATCGGTAATCGTCTGGAAGTTGGTATTCGAAGCACGTGACCTTGTGCAACTCAATAAGCGCCAAAATACGGGCGCTGAGCGATTGCTCGGGGTGCGTACTAATGGGTTGATAGATGACCTGATGACCGCTTGTTTCAAGCTGCTTGGCAAAGGCCCTCATCGCCTGAAAGAAAGCGACGATTTTCTGAATATGCTGAGTAGGGTGCTGAGCCTCTTGATTCATCTCAGCCATGAAGTAAATCGTGTCGTCTTGGGTTTGTGTAAACCAGCTATGCGCGGGATTCAATTGATCTCCTAGGATCAGCCGTATTCTTTTTAGTTTTCCCATAGCTGTTGGTAACGTTGATCTGGATCGTAACGCTCGGCCTGGATCTGAGTATTGAAAACGCGGTCTCTAGGATCGTTACCCACGCCGCTCACGTAATTCCAGTTGCCCCAATTGCTGTGCACGTCGTAGTCAATCAGTTGAATTTGAAAATAGGTTGCTCCAATACGCCAGTCTTGCTTCAAGGTCTTGGCCCAGTAGCTCGCTGCATTTTGTCGCCCTCTGTTGCTGGTATAGCCGGTTTGTTTCAATTCGCGCATGATGGCATTGACGAATCGATCTTTGGTTTGGCCATTAACCCAATCGCTAAAGGCCTGTTTGTTTTGCTGCCAGGGGTAATCTCTGTTTTTAATACCTCCAAGCTTAAAGATTCGGTCACCGTGTTTCAGACTTAGATACTTGAAGTAATCGCGCCAAAGCAATTCAAAAAAGACCCAATAGGTATCTTCATTTTGCTCTACAGATTGCTCGTAGTTTCGGAGGTAGGCATAAACCGATTGAGGGCTTATGCAACCCAAAGCTAAAAAGGCTGAAAACTTGGTGCTGTACGCCTCTCCAATAAGGCCGTTACGGGTTTGTTTGTAGCGCGACACTAATCTTCGTTCAAAAAAATAGTCGTGTACGCGCTGGTGAGCCGCACGCTCACCTCCGACAAACGGATGCGCCGTTCGTTCGTCGCTTGTTTGATCGGTATAGCCCAGCTCTGCCAGAGAGGGTAGGAGTGTCTTGTGCGCCCTAAATAGGCTGTTTTGCCCCATTTTCTCGATGGCCTTCGAGGGCTTGTCTATTGAAAGCCTGGCCTCGATTTTTTTACGAAACACCGTGAACATCT
>JAURFJ010000028.1 GCA_030834365.1 Flavobacteriaceae bacterium
CTGCGCATTCAAAACTGGCAACGCATTCGCGCCCTGTTCGAAGAGAGCAGCGATCAGGCCTATAAGGTGCTTGGAATCTCTAAAGAGGCCGAAGTGGCCGAGATCAAGAAGGCCTATCGCGAGCTGGTCAAGAAGTACCACCCCGATAAGGTGATCACCGACGATCAGGCGCTCAAGGCCGGAGCCGAAGAAAAATTCAAGCAGGTTCAAAAAGCTTACGAAACCATCCAAAAAGAGCGTAATTTTTAGGTCGTAATGGAAACGATTCGCTTTTATCTCGAACTAGGGGTCTTTCACGTGTTAGACCTCAATGGCTACGATCATGTGCTGTTCATGGTCGCACTGGCCCTACCCTATGCCTTTAAGTCATTTGTGCGACTGCTGCTACTCGCCACTGCATTCACCGTGGCTCACACGCTCTCACTCGCCCTGGCTGCCTTTAACCTCTTTAAGATCGACCCCGGCATCATCGAGTTTTTGATTCCGGTGACCATTGCCCTGACCGCCCTTTATAACCTAGTGGTCTACGAAGCCGATAACCGTCAAGGTAGCTTCAATATGCAATTGGTAGCCACCGTGTTCTTTGGCCTGATACACGGATTCGGCTTTTCGAACTACTTCAGAATGATCATGGGTGCTGAAGACGAGAAGGCCACCGCGCTACTCGGATTCACCCTAGGCATCGAAACCGCCCAGCTGCTCGTAATCTCTGCCACCCTCGCATTCTCGGCCATCGCCAACAAGCTGTTCAGCAACCGCCGCCCGTTGGTGGTGCGCCTGATCTCGGCCCTTATTCTGCTCATCTCGTTTAAAATCGCCTTGGAGGCTGCCCCTGCGGGGTGGTTTTAATACACAATTCATGTCTAAACAACTCAAATACGATCTCGCTTATTTAGAAATGGCTCAGCGCTGGGGCAAGCTCTCACATTGCAATCGAAAGCAAGTAGGCGCGTTGATTGTGAAGGATCGTATGATTATTTCGGATGGGTATAACGGCACTCCAACTGGCTTTGAAAACCCGTGTGAAGACGAAGAAGGTTATACCAAATGGTACGTGTTACATGCTGAGGCCAATGCTATTTTGAAGGTGGCGGGCTCTACTCAGAGCTGTAAGGGCGCCACCTTGTACATTACGCTTTCTCCGTGCAAAGAGTGTAGCAAGCTTATTCACCAATCAGGAATTAAGCGTCTAGTTTACGCCAAGAAATATAAGGATGTCTCTGGCCTAGAGTTTTTAGAGCGTGCCGGAGTAGAATTAATTCAAATCGAATTAGCAGACTAGTCTTTTGACTGCTCAACCTTCTCTTTGATCTTTTGAGAGGTTAGGTTAATGAACACAACCAGCATTACGCAAACATTCGCAAGTGCTCCGAACAAGGCCCCTCTAGAATCTTTGCCCCAGATGTCTTGATAGTCTAGGGTGTAAAGATTGAAGCCCAGAAGAATTAACGAAATACCTAGAAGAATGTAGCTGGTGATTTTGTTCATTGAGCTGATTTAAAAGAGTTGTGGCGCATTGCCTGCAAAGAGTTTTACGGCTATAGCCATCAATATGATTCCAAATACTTTTCTAATTACGGTAAGCCCATTCTGGCCTACGGCTTGTTCTATCTTTTTTGAAGATTTCAGAACAATGTAGACTAAGATTAGATTGAGAATGATGGCGGCGATGATATTTTCAACCGCGTACTCGGCTCTAAGAGACAGAAGAGAGGTCATGGTGCCTGCACCGGCTATTAGCGGAAAAGCGATCGGTACTACCGAGGCAGTCTCCGGTGCATCTTCTCCAAAAATACTAATACCGAGAATCATCTCTAGACCTAGCAGAAAGAGCACAAAGGCACCAGCAACGGCAAAAGAGTTGACATCAATTCCTATAAGACGGAGTATTTTTTCTCCAATAAAAAGAAAGGCGATCATGATCACTCCGGCAACTAAAGAGGCCTTTTCTGACTGAATATGGCCTACCTTTCTTCTTAAGGAGATGATGATTGGTACCGATCCGAGTATATCAATTACCGCGAAAAGCACCATTGAGGCAGTTAAGATCTCTTTGCTGTTAAATTGGAGTTCCATGGGGAATTTGAATTCTTTGGCAAAGGTATCCTATTTTCAACCATTCGTTAAAACCTTTTTAAGGTATTGATTAGGCGTTGTTCCCGTGGTTATTTTAAATGCTCTGGAATACGCATCTATAGATTTAAACCCTAAACTTTCAGCAATTTGTATTGATGATTTTGACTTAATTATAGAGGGATTTTTATTTATAAGTTCTAAAAGATGATTTATTCGAAGTTTTGATAAGTAATTGGAAAAGCTGGTTTGTAGTTCTTGGTTAAAATACTTTGAAAGATAGGTGGTATTTGTTCCGAGCAAAGTTGCTAATGAAGCAAGTGTTGTACTTGAGTTAACAAACTCCTTTTTTTCCTCCCATTCTTTCAGCCTTTCACTGAATTTAAAACTGCTGTCATCAGCAATAAATTGAGAAGATTTAACCTTCTTCTTTCTTTTCAGCCGACGGATAGAAAAGAAATAAATGGTTAAGGCAAGAATTAGGATTGAACCAAAAAATAGAACAAAATAATTTGAAGAGACCGGAGCCTGCTCTTCGTGATTAACAACCTCATTGATGACTGGATTTTGAAGTTTTTCATAGTGGTAAAAAAGACCTAAATATTTATTCTTCAAAGAATCTGGTGCAATACTTAAAAGCCTTCTGTAAGTTGAGACCCCATTGGGGTACATGGGGTATTCTTCGGACTCTAGGGCGGAGTCGATTTGCTTCAGGTAGAGATCTGAGTTGTCTGAGTTACCTAACTTTTTCTCGATTAAACTTAAAACATACCACGCATCCCTGATTTGAATACTCCCAAACGATGGCATGTACTTTATAAGAGAGTCTTTGGCATTAAGATAATGTTGTAGTTTGTAATTTAAGGTTGCTTGCGTCAGTTTAAACTTTCCTAAGTCACTGTGGTCTAATAGGTTTGTGTTTTTTGAAATTAATTCTGAATAGTAACTAGAGGAATCTAAAACTCCAAAATTTAGAAAGAGATTTGTTTTATCAATCCAAACTTTGTTGAGTAATCGAGTTTTATTTACCTCATTTGAACTTAATGAGGTGCTTATGTGCCAGCTAAGATTGCTTAGGCACGAAATGATCTTTTCTAATTGTTCAGGACCATTTAAGATGACACTCAAGGCAGTTATACTTTCGAGAGCCTGTTCGTAGTTTTTATTTTCTAAAGCGATTTGAATTGATTTTTCAAGATTCTTTGCAGAATCAGCAAACTCCCCGTTTTCTTGATGTTTTGATGCAATAGAATAATAGACTTGGCTTCTCTTTATGGGACTTTTAAGAAGTTCTGCCAAACGAATAAGTGAATCTCTATAAGTTGCATCTTTCGAAACATCAGAGTTATACCAATATACCCAGGCTAGGACTTTAAACTGTTCCAAGGTGTCTTTTCTGGAGACGGCTAAAGAATAATGTTCTACAAGGATATATTTTAAAGAGTCAATATTCTTAGCATTACTGTAGGACTCTTCTAGTTTTATAAACCTTTCGTATTGGGCTAATGACTTATTAGAAACAGAAACCAATAATGAAAAGAACGCTATGTAAGAGTAAATTTTCATTCCACCACATTAATGATCTCCGAGAGCAGTTCCAGTTGGTCGCTGCTGTAGAGTGAAGGCAGGCTGTCTAAAGGCACTAGGCTAGCCGGTTTGTAGTTGAGGTAGTTCAGAAAGATAAAGCGGCCCTTGGGGTTTTCTTGTGCGGCTCTAAAGCGAATGCCTCCGCCGTTGGTCTCGTAAGCATATGAGAGGTAACTGAGGGCCTTGGTATTGGCGTCAAAGTAATACCTAAAGGTGTCTTGATGGTCGTTACCTCCTTGATCAGGGGTGAAGTTGACGGCTAAGGTGCGGTAACTCTTTCCTTTTATTTGGGTGTCAGGCAGCAGTTCAAGTTGGGCGGCCTCGTCGAGCAGGGGCAAGGGCAGCTGAAAGAAGTAGGCCACCGCATTTAAGCTCTCGGCATAGCGGCTGTTGTCTTCTGGGCTGAGTTCAAGAGGCTGGCCGTTCACATAGCGCATGAACTGTGCCGAGTTGATCAGGGTGTCGTTTAGCTGCTGCCTTTGTCCGCTGAGTGTGTCGAGCGTGCTGAAGGCCTTGGCGTAGACATAGTTGCCGGGCTGGCTGCGGTCTATGCTGTATGTGGCTTCTCTGAAACTAAAGCGAATGGGGGTACTGGCTAGTTGATCAAAGCCGTGATAGCGCACAGCATCCTCTGCAAGCTGGCGGGCAGGGTTAGGCGTGCTGCAAGAGGCTAGAAATATACCGATTGGTATAATCAATAAATTTTTCATAGGGCAAAGGCTTCTAACACGTCTAGGTCAACGTAGTCTAGACACTTTTGGTGGCAGGCCTCGGGCTTTATTTTTGGGGCCACCCCTGCGCGGTAGGCCTCAAGCCACCGGCTGATGCAGAGGCACCAGAAGTCTCCGGGTTTTAATCCGCCGAAACCGTAAAAGAGGTTGGGCGTGATTAGGTCGTTTCCTCTAGACAGACTGTAAGATAGAAATTCTTCGGTCACCTGAGCACAAACGGTGTGTGTGCCCGCGTCTTGAGGGCCGGTTTGGCAGAAGCCGTCTCGGTAAAATCCGGTTAGCGGCTGACTGCAGCACAGGGCCAGGGGTTGCCCGTAGAGGTTAAGTGCGGGCTCCATTGGTTAGAGGGCTTGGTAGATACTATCCCAAAGGGCGATGCGCTTCTCTAGCGACTGTACCGCTATGGCCTCGGCCTCTTGCCAAAGCTGAGCGTCTTCTTTGCAGAGCTTCTCGATCATTTTGAGGGAGATGGGTCCGTGCTCGTCTCCGTCTAATTCAATGTGCCGGTCGAGGTAGTAGCGAAACTTCACAAAGCTATCTTCGCTAGTTGCCGAGCGCTCTAAGATGGCGATAAACATGTCGGGTATCACGTTTTCGCGACCGAAGGTGAAGGCCGAGGCGATTTGGTGTGCCTGCCCTGCCTCGATTAAACTGAAGTTGTAGTTGACAAAGTCTTGGGCTGCTTTAGGCGCCCCTGCTTGTTCTAGTGCCTGAGACACCGATTGGCCGCTCTTGAGTAGGTGGATAAAAAGGCTCATCGACTGGGCGCTGCCGCCTATTTCGTTCATGGCCTCTAGGTACATCTCAAAGTGGCTATTGGGCTGGCCCTTTTCGTTGAGGTCGCTTTCTTCGCCGTGCACGATCTCGTTGATGAAGCGCGCGATTTCAGGGTCTGCGGCCGGAACCCACGGAGTGCGCACACACGTAAACTGCTGTTGTAGGGCCTTGAGTAGCGACATGAAGTCCCATACCGCATACACGTGGTATTCGGTGAAGGTTTTCACGTGGTCTAGGGTCTTTAGGGCGGCGTAGAGCTCGTGGTTTTTGAGCTGCGCTCTTAAAGGGGCTAAGCGGTTTTCGATGGCTTCAATACGTGCTGACATAGGTGTTAGGGTTTTAGTGCGTGAATGCGAACAACCTCCGCTAGGCCCTGATGATAGGCACCTTCGTCTAGAACGGTCTCTTCTTGTGCTTCGTATTCAAAGTGGTAACCTGTTAAATGAGTTTTGAGGTCAGCTAGGTTGTATAGAAAAGAGGCTTCTTTGGGTCCGCCTACTTCGGGATTCTCGGCCTGGTAGCGCAGATGATTTTCGCTAAAAGCTTCGAAAATGAAAGATCCGCCTGGTTTTAATAGCAATAGCAATTGCTTCATGTTCGAAGTTCTGATGGGCTCCGGAAAATGCACATAAACCATCGCAAGTGCATCAAACGTTGCTTCGGGATACGTCAGGTCACTCAGACTGCACACCTGATAATCAAGTTCTACCTGGTGCTGTTCAGCTAACTTTGCAGCCTTGGCGCAAGCGGCTTCTGACCAGTCGTAGGCACTTACTTGAAATCCTTTCGAAGCGGCATAAACGGCGTTGCGTCCTTCGCCTTCTGCAGGCAATAAGAGACGACCTGGTTTCAGGGTCTCGATACGCGATTTGAAGAAGACATTTGGTGCGGTTCCGTAGGCGTAGGCCCCTTGACTGTAACGGGCATTCCAAAAGTCTTTCATAGCATGATTTCTTTGCGCAAAGATACGGCAGTACTTCTTATTTTAGGCCTTTTTGGCGCTCCTCTTCGATGAGTTCACGCCTTAGTTTTGAGAGAAATTCAGGGGGAATACCAATGTATTTGGCAATGAGTTTTTGAGGTAGGGTTTGCAGTAGGTCGCGATGTTTCAATTCAAATTCTAAATAACGCTGTTTAGCATAGAGATGAATTAAGTCGAGCGCCCGTTTGCGACTGCTTACCAGTGCATTTTCGGTAATGATGCGAAAGAAGCGCTCGAGTTTTGGTAGTTGTTCAAAGAGTTTTTCTTGGGCCTCGCGGGTGATCACTAAAATTTCACTCGTTTCTAAGGCCTTAATGCTCAGAGTTGCCTTTTGGCAAGCTAAGTAGGCATATAGGTCAGTGATCCACCACCATTTTGTGGCAAATTGCAGTGGCGTTTGATTGTTTTTTTCATCGGTAGTGAAGGAGTACAGACAGCCAGATCCTACAAATGCTAAATAGGGTGTGTCTTCACCTTCTCTGAGCCAAAAGTCTTCGTTTTACTGTTTGAAGCGAAAAAGCTTTCATGAGTTGCCGCTGCTCTTCGGCATCTAGATTCACATGGCGTTGCACAGTTTCAACCAAGAGGTGTTTCATAGAGCGTTACTCGCGTCATCGCAAACGCGAACGTAAAGTGTTTTGGTAGGGGTCGGACTATAGGCCTCACATACGGCACAAAATTCTTCTTCAAAAGGTTCTGTACTTGCCTCAAAGTAGAAAAGATCTCCTTCTTCTAGGGTTTCATCGAAAGCACACACTGATCCTAAGCGAAAGGCGTTAGTGTAAGATTCTTCGCTAAACGGATTGACCCATTCGGCTTCGATCCAGTTTTCATTAATAGGGTCGAGCACCTCTATTACATAGTTCATGCATATGCCTTTAAGGGCGAGTCTCCCCCGATAGGTTTCAGTGCAAGAAGTGGACTTCAGCGGAGGCACCTCGTCTTTACAGGACAGAACCGCAGCCATCGCAAACACAATCAACCCTAAGAACTTACTCATTATTTCACCTGTTCATTTAGCCATTTCTGCGTGCGCAACTCAGTATTCTCACTGATGTCTTTCCAAAACAAGTTGATGTCAAAAGCGTGGTAGTTCTTGATAAAGCTCATAAAAAAGCGCTTGGGCACACGAGGCACCGTCGCCCAGACCATTCCGTCAACCAGTTCAATGGTTAGACTTTTGGGGTAGAGTTGTTTGTCGTAATACAACAGGCCCTTGTGGTCTTCAAGTGAAGTTGATGTTGAGGTATTCCAAGTAATGGGATTGGTTGTGGTGCGCCCCTTGTAATAATTCTCATAACGCCCCTTGGGCAAGTTATTGGTCTTATAGGTGTTCCAGCTCACATAGCCTCCGATGGCGTCCGGACGTGTCAATTCTGGAAGCTGATCAAAATAATCCTTGGCTATTCCTGCTCCGGGTAGATAGGCAGCTACGAGCTGAGACTGTAAGGGAGTTCCGTCGAAAAATTCTTTTACTAAAGCCGATCCGTGCATGCTACCCTGACTGTGCCCCGCTATGATGATGGGGCGCCCGTTATTGTAGTGCTCGAGGTAATACATAAAGGCGCGTTTCACATCTTCATAAGCGATCTCCCAGCTCGTGCCTACAAGCGAGCGGTACTTCTCGTTAAAGATCTTAATGTGTGCTTGGCGGTAAAACGGAACGTAAATGTTTGCTGCCGTACCAAAGGCTGAAGCCTGATTGGTAACACTCAATTCGATCACTTCGTTTCGTATGGTTTCTTTTGTTACATCGGCATTCCAGGCGGGATCTTTTTTGTCTGAAAATAAAGTAGGATAGATAAAAAAGACATCCGCTTCTTTGGATGCGTTTTCGCCCACTACGGTCACGAGGGCTTCAGGATAGTTTCCAGGCAAGGCTGCCCAACTTTCTTTTTTAGAGTAATCTGGCGCCTTGGCTACCGAGGTCTGAGCAAAGGGCACTATTTTAGCAGTGCTGCAACTTGCGAGCGTTAGTGCGCCCGAAATGGCAGCAATAAAGAATAGATTTTTCATAAGCTCTACAAAGGTAAAACGTTTCTTAGAGTCTTTGATCTAAGAGTATTATAATGCTTAAAACCACCCACATGTCTTTACCCATTTTTGCCTTTTGGCTGGTTTCTGTGCTGTCGTCTTGTTCGGTTGATGGTGTTCAATCTAACCCACTAACCCCTTCCATGAACGAGCAGAGCGCGCTCGCTCATGAAGTGGTGATTTTTAGCGTAAACGATGTACACGGCCGCATTGATAATTTTGCGAAAATAAAGCCTATACTAGAGGCTGCTAAAAATGAATACCAATCCGTATATTTTGTCAGTGCGGGCGATTTGTTCTCCGGAAACCCCATCGTTGATTTTCATCCTGAAAAGGGATATCCGCTTATCGATCTGCTTTCAAAAACAGGGCTCGATGTGAACGTGCTGGGTAATCATGAGTTCGACTACGGCCAAGAGGCACTCAGCGCCCGAGTGCAACAGGCGTCCTTTGACTTTATTTGCTCGAATGTAGAGCCTGGAACCGGATCGCTTGAAGACTTTCCGGATTATACCGTGATTCATAAGGGTCCTGTCAAGATTGCCTTTGTTGGGGTCGTAGAAACAGGTAGCCGAGGGGGGTATCCACTTACGCACCCCAAAAAGATTGAGGGGCTTGATTTTCAAGACGGTAATGAGGCCTTTAAGCGCTTTGAAAACTTGAAAGACGAAACAGGTGCCGACCTTCTTGTGGCCCTTACCCATCAGGGCGAAGAAGAAGATAGAGAGTTATTGAACTCTTATGATTTCATTGACCTGGTCATTGGCGGGCATACCAATCAGCTCTACGGTTACAGTTTGAACAATAAATTCATGGTGATGTCAGGAAAGCATCTTGAGACTTTAGGAAAGACCACCCTTAAGCTCTTCGAAGACGGCAGTGTCGAATACGATTTTGAATCTATCGATTTGGCGGCCGAGTCAGCCGTTGATGAGACCCTAACGGCGCTCATTGATGAATACAATAACCGTCCAGAATTTTTTGAGACGATTGGGCAATCAGCGCGCGATCACGATAGACGTGAGACAGCCTGTTTCTATACAGACGCTTTGCGGTTTATTGCCGATGCAGATTTTACGATTCAAAACAGAGGAGGGGTACGTGAAGATTTGGCCGCTGGCGCAATTACGCCTTTTGATATTTACACCATAGATCCGTTCGGAAATGGTTTTGAAGCCTACCGGCTTTCTGTAGGGCAGCTTGAAGACCTCTTAGAGCAAATAAATACGAGTTACAGCTATTCTTCGTTCTACACCCTAGTGCGTGAAGGAGACCAAATTGAGTTAACAGCAAACGGAGTAGAACTCCCCGACGACCAACTGCTCACCTTTGCTTTGAATGATTATATCACCAATGAATTTGGTGACCTGTTCGACACACCAGATGTGAGTTACGAGAAGACTACGGCTGAGTATATTATTGAGTATTTAAAAACAGTGAACCCTGGCATTATTGATTATCAGGGGTGTACCCGCTAAGCTCGCTAGAGTTTTAACCGACCTACTCTGCCTATTTCTTGTTTTATACCGTTCAAAACAAGGCAATCTTAACACTTAGATAACCTAAGGTTTGTGAGAACTTAACATTTGGATTACTTAAGTGCGCTTTTTTTGCATTTTATTAAAACCGGTAAATGAAAAACGTACTAAGAGTTTTAAGTATTGGAACTTTTTTATTGATAAAGAGTTTAAACGCACAGAAGAACAATATAACAACCCCGTCTTTCGGAAAAGGTCTTATTAACTATACCGCAGGAGATAATTCGTTTAGCACTAAAGTATCTGCTCGTATACAGTCGAGATTCAACAGCACTTGGAACTACGACATTGAGGATTACGGAAATGCAGATTATAACTTCACGATTCGACGTGCTCGTTTAAAATTTGATGGATGGGCCTATAATCCAAAACTGAAATACAAAATCGAACTTGGCCTTTCAAATAGAGATTTAGGGGGCATCAATAATTTTACTAATAACGCCCCAAACCAAATTCTTGATGCTGTAATCATGTGGACTTTTGCGAAGAATTGGGAGCTTTGGGCAGGCCAAACCAAACTTCCAGGAAATGTAGAGCGTGTTGTGTCTTCTGCAAACCTTCAGTTTATTGACCGATCGATTCTAAACAGCACATTCAATATAGATCGCGATCTTGGTTTTCAAGTTCGTCATAAAAGTTCATGGGGAGGAAGCTTCATTACAAAAGAGAAATTTGCTCTGTCTCAAGGAGAGGGCAGAAATATTACTAAGGGCAATGAAGGCGGATTACAGTATACCCTTAGAGCAGAAGCACTTCCCTTCGGAGAGTTCAAGAACAAAGGAGATTACGTTGAAGCAGACCTAGAACGTGAACAGCAATTTAAATTGATGCTTGCTTATACATATAACCTAAATGCAGATGCGGTTAAGACTCGTTCTGGTATGGGAGACTATATGTACAATGATACAGGGCTTTACCAAACTGATATAACTACGCATTTCCTAGATATTGTTGCCAAATACAAAGGATGGTCTTTATTGACTGAAATGACCCAGAGAGATGCTTTAGCCCCAGTAGCAACAAATAGTAACGGCACAAGCACAGGAGATGTTGTACTTACAGGGAAAGCACTAAACACTCAAATGGGGTATTTATTCAAAAATAATTTAGAACTAGCGCTTCGTTATTCTGAAATTAAATTCGATCAAGTTACTGACAGTTCTAACCCTAAAGAGATTACATTAGGATTTTCGAAATATGTTGTAGGACATAAATTGAAGTTTCAAGCAGATATAACTAAAGCAACCATTGACCATAAACCAAACAAGATTGCTTTACGTACTGGATTTGAACTTCATTTTTAAGATCCAACTTTAATAACGATGCTTAACTCATTTAAATAAACTTTATGAACACGATTTTCACTTTAATTATTGCGGCTCTAGCAGTTCTAGCTATTGTAGACCTAATAGTAGGTGTAAGTAACGATGCCGTTAATTTTCTAAACTCGGCAATTGGTTCAAAGGCCATTTCGTTTAAGAAAATTCTGATTATCGCAAGCTTTGGGATTTTTATTGGAGCCGTATTTTCTAGTGGGATGATGGAGGTTGCTCGAAAAGGGATTTTTAACCCCGGGGAGTTCTATTTTGACGAAATCATGTTCATTTTTCTCGCCGTAATGATTGGAGACATCTTACTTCTTGATTTCTTCAATACCATCGGTATGCCAACTTCTACAACCGTTTCTATTGTTTTTAACTTATTAGGAGCAGCCGTAGTGATGTCGTTAATCAAAATAGGAATGGACGATTCTCAGGGGCTAGGCGATATCGTAAAATATATTAATAATGAAAAAGCCTTTGAGATTATTTCTGGAATTCTACTATCCGTAGTCATTGCATTTACCATTGGTGCACTCATACAATGGATATCGAGGTTAGTTTTTACTTTTCAATACGAGAAGAAAATTAAAAGTTTCGGATTTATATTCGCTGCGCTTTGTCTGACAAGTATTGGGTATTTCATTTTTTACAAAGGGTTAAAAGGAACGCCATTCTACAATGATATTTCTGAAATATTAAACAACAACGGTCGTCTAGTTATTGGTGCAATGTTTCTTTTTTGGGCCTTACTTTCTTGGTTCGTAGACCGTGTATTGAAAAAAAACATTCTCGTTGTTGTTATTGGATTTGGAACGTTCGGTCTTGCATTAGCATTCTCAGGAAATGACTTAGTGAATTTTATTGGAGTTCCTATGGCTGCTTACCATTCTTTTGAAGCTTGGTCTGCTTCAGGTGTACCAGCTTCAGAGTTCAGTATGGGTGTTTTATCTAAGAAAGTGCCAGCAGAACCAATATTACTGCTATTAGCAGGAGGGATCATGGTTGCCACCCTTTGGCTGTCTCAGAAAGCTAAAACGGTAACCGAAACAGAGATCAATCTATCAAGGCAGGCTGAAGGTTCAGAACGATTTGAACCCAATTTCTTATCCAAGCTAATCGTTAAAGGAGGAACCACTATTTCGTCAGCCATAGGTTACGTGCTGCCTCAGTCTGCCAAAAATAAAATTGAGAGCAGTTTTAAAGTTCCTATTCTTGATATTTCATCTGATAAAGCCAAAGAGCTTCCAGCATTCGACCTAATCAGAGCTTCAATCAACTTAACAGTCTCTGGAATTTTGATTTCTATTGCAACTTCAATGAGCTTACCCTTATCCACTACCTATGTTACATTCATGGTTGCAATGGGGACTTCTTTAGCTGATAAAGCCTGGGGTAGAGAATCAGGGGTTTATCGCGTCGCGGGTGTGATTAATGTTATTGGAGGATGGTTTTTCACAGCATTCATTGCCTTTGTTTTTGCCGGCATCTTAACTTATCTCATATACCTAGGAAAAGCAGTGTCAATTACCGTTCTTCTAATGTTAACATTAGCACTACTTATTCGTAACTACGTAAATCACAAAAAGAAACAAGCAGACAAACTAAACCCCAAAGTTCTTAGAAAGTCAAAAAGTAAAACAGTTCAAGGAATAATTCATGAGAGTTCTGAAAACGTAGCTGATGTGATTTCAAGAACAAATAAAATCAATCACAATGTGATTGATGGTATGACAAAATATAAGATTGATAAACTCAAAAAAGCGAAAAAACAAATATCAAAATTAGAAGCCGAGATTGAAGATTTACGAAACCATCTTTTCTATTTCATAAAAAATTTAGACGAGAAAAGTGTCAATGGCAGTAATTTCTATATGATAGTCTTGGCTTGTCTAACAGACATCGCACAATCATTAGATTACATTGCTAGGAAATCATTTAAACATATAGAAAATCAGCATAAGTCATTGACTTACAATCAAAGCAAGGAACTCAATGAGATTCAAGAGGCATTAAACACGCTTCTAACCAATATTGAAAAAAAGTTCTTAGAAAAGAACTTTAAAGGTTTATCGGAAGAAATCTCAAAGAAAAACGAAATCAATGCTTTAATAACAGCAAAGATTGATAGTCAAATTGCTAGAACTAGATCATCCAATGAAACTTCTCCGAAGAACACCACGTTGTTCTTTAACATATTGTTAGAGTCAAAAGATTTATTAAACTCCATAATTAGAGTGAGTGAAGAGTACTCTAGAAGTTCAAAATAATAGAATTTGCTCACTCTTAATCTTTTTGACACCCTATTGTAAAGCCTCTTCGTTGGTGATTAGGATATTTTGTTTAACTTTTATATCTTTAATAGGTCAAATAACACCTAATAATTAAACAAAATTGCCGTTTTGTTTAAGTGTACCTGAAAAGCAGCCCTTTTTAAACACTTATAATTCGGTTTTGAGTACCGATTACCCCATGATTGACAAATGCCCAAAATGCGCCGGCGAAACCTTTAGTAAGGCGGGGGTTATCGCAGACAAACAAAGATTCAAGTGCAAAGATTGCGGTTACCACTTTACGGTCGGTAAAGACGGTAAATCGATTGATCCGCAGATTGTAAAACGCGCCCTTCAACTCTACATCGAAGGCATGAGCTACCGCGAGATAGAGAGCGTGCTTGGCGTCTCACACGTCAGCGTGATGAATTGGGTTAAGAAACACAACATAACCCGTCCAGAGGGTGATTGCGTTGACTCTAAGCAGCACTTGTTCCCTCATTCTAAACTGGTTGAACTGATCAATGATCAATCGTTTTTAGATCAGACCAATTTGCTCATATCTCGGGTTAACGGCCACTACATGGTACTGACTTTTGCCCCCCAAGCAGCATCTATAGCAAATTAACAGTCGTTCTTTTATAAGGCGGCAGCGCTAGCAGATACGAAGAGCTGTTAAACAAAGTCTTTATGGTTTCAGTTTTTTCATTCCGAAGACAGAAAACAGTACCTTTTTCAGTGAAATGTTGCCCCCATCAGGGCAAAGAGGTGCCTAATCTTAAGACCATTATGAAAAACAAACACGAGCTAGCCCACGCCTATTGGAAAGAAAACCTGCGTTATCTGCTTG
>JAURFJ010000029.1 GCA_030834365.1 Flavobacteriaceae bacterium
TGACGCGAAAAATTTTCAATGAGTTCAATTAATGTAGGTTTAGCGTCTTCAAAATAGACAGAAAGTTGACCATTCAAGCGATCTGCAGCCATTAAAAACTGTGCCAAATCATTGGTTCCAAAAGAAAAGAAGTCCGCTAATTCAATAAATTCATATGGTCTGATAGCTACGTTAGGAATCTCTACCATAATGCCTATTGGAGGCATTGCTAATTCTATGCGATCTTGATACCGAAAATCTTCTAATTCGTTTTTAATCAGCTGTTTAATTTCCATGCAATCTTTCGTTGATGCAATCATTGGACACAAAATTCGTATAGAATAATGTTGTGAAAGTCTCAATAAAGCTCTTATCTGAGGCTTAAGCAATGACTCATAATTTCTAATCCCTAATCGTAAGGCGCGTATACCCATCGATGGATTTTCTTCTTTTGGAAGCTCCATAAAACCCAATGGTTTGTCTGATCCGAAGTCCAATAAACGAATGGTATGAGTTACCCCAGAAAAAGAGCTTAACATAGACTCATATAGCGCAAAATGGTCCTCTTCCGATAAAGGCTTTTGTTGCTGAAGAAAAGCTAACTCTGTTCTAAAAAGCCCAATGCCTTCAGCACCATTTTCCTTTGCATGTTCTACTTCTAAAAGGCTCCCAACATTTGCCTCAATAGCTAAGGTGCGACCAGATTTTGTATAGGCCTTGGCCTGAGCCTGGTTTTTGACTTCCTCCCAATGTATACGTTTCTCTTTAATCTGGGCTCTTGTAAGTTGAATAAGTTCTTTGGATGGGTTTATGATAAACCGATTACTTTCGGAATCTAGAATAGAAAATGAGCCATCGGCAATTTTCATTACATTATCATCGACTCCAATAAGCAGCGGTATTCCCATTGCCTTTGCGAGAATAGCGGTATGATCAGTGAGTCCACCTTCAACCAATACAATTCCTGCTAAATTCTCTTGTTTAATGGTAGACAATTGTTGGGTACTGAGATGATGCGCAAGGAGAATGGCTTGCTCATTCCAATCCTCAATGCTATGCTCCTGCCCGAGACCAATCCGAATAACTAACTCCGCTAGCATTCTTATATCATCAGCTCTAGCGCTTAAATACGGATCATCCAGGGCTAAGAGTGAGAGGGCGTATTGCTCTGAAACCCTTTGAAAAGCAAAAAAGGAATTTTTTTTTGTTTTTTGTATGAACTCCTTTGTTTGTTTCATTAGCTCAGGATCCTGAAGCATTTGATCATAAGCCTCATACAAGGCAAGTTCAGATTCCTCCAATTTGCCACGCATGGAATCTTTCCATGAATCTACACGCAATCTTGCTTTATCAACAGCCTCTTTAAACCTCATGAAATCAGCCTCCACATCAGAAATTAAATGATCTGGAATATAAAGAGCTTTTGCGGGATAGATTTTTCGCAAGGGAGCCATAACCAAACCCGAAGAGGCACTTCTTCCGTGGTATTCAAGATCGCTCATTAATAGTCATTAAAGTTTGAGGTCACCAAATTAGATAGCCGATCCAATGCCGTTGCTTCATCCACTCCATTGGTTTCAATCCGAATTTCTTGCTTTGATTTTACCCCTAATGACATTAAAGAAAGCATACTCTTGCCGTTTGCTTTCTTATCATTGAAATAAACCAAAACTTCTGCCTCAAAAGAACTGGCGGTTTTGGCAAAAAGTGAGGCTGTTCGTGCATGAAATCCAATAGGATCATTCAATATCAGGGTATTCTGCGTCATGATGAAGTAAGTAAATTCTCGGCTTGATCAATGATTAAAGCAGGTTCACGTACTGCCTTATTTACGCTTACATCTAGTATTGGCTTTCCTGCGAATCTGTTTTTACCCGAGATCGTTACCATTTTTGCGATGATCACCACATCGGCTTCTGAAATCTGCTCGGAAGTCAACTTGGTGGGAATTTTATGTCCCCCTTGTTCTTCTACGGCAATTATATGGCCTCTTTTCTCGGCTTCTTTAGTCAAAGCCACAGCTGCCATTTTACTATGTGCCACTCCAGCCAAACAAGAAGTAATTAAAGCAATTTTCATATCCGTCTTATCATTATTGGTTTTCAGCATCAGCAGCCTCAATAGCTGCGATGTCTCTATTGCTAAATTGTTTTAGCAAATTGGCCGTCAAAGCAGTCACTACTGAACCTACGACTACAGCAAGGACGAACACAAGCGGTTTATTGTAAAAAAACCATTGTGCGATTCCTAACACGGGTGTACTCAATTCTAGCAAAAAGATTCCAGCAATTAGACCTGCCGTGGTCGATCCAGCGACAGTAGCGATAGTAACTCTTAACAAGTCTCCTGCCGCCAAAGGAATGACAATTTCAGTGAAGCCTCCGACTATGGCATAAATCCATGAGCTCTTGGCATAATTGCGTTCGGTTTTCGTATACAGCGACGGCCTCAGAAACGTAGCTAAGCACATTCCAAGCGGCGGAACTGTAACGATAGCGCCGCAAATACCAAGTGGAACGTACAATTCTAAGTCCATGACTGCAGTAGCAAAGGTGCTCTGGGTTTTACTAAAGGGGCCACCGTAATCAACCCCTCCGAGAAACCCCATTACAGCACCCATAATGGCTGATCCCTGCTCTCCTAGATTGGATAATATTTGGGATAGGAATACCATAAGCGCTGCTATCGGTGGCCCCAATAGATAGACCATAAAAAGAACTACCATTAAAGTACTGAGAACAGGCGCTAAAAACCCCCATGTACTGTGCAAAATAGAAGGCAGTTCAAGCTTAAGTAACATATAGGTTATGTATCCAACCAAAATTCCACCCACTAAAGCACCTAAATAGCCCGTATCAATCTGTTGCGCCAATATCCCAATGATAAATCCTGGAGCGATTCCAGGAGTTTCAGAAATACTATATGCTGTGTACGCCGCCATAATAGGAACAAAGAAGGTGAGTCCAATGGTACCAACATCCTTAAACACCTTCCAGATCGAATCGTCAGGAACATTTGGTCCACCTAAGACGGCCAAACTTCCAACCATTCCTCCAATGAGAAGAATAGGAAGCATATACGAAACCCCAGTGCGAAAATGCACCCCGGTGTTTCTGAAAATCTCCTTTGTTTCACTCCAAAAATTCATAGAACAGGGATTAATGATTTACAAAAGACTTCTGAATTTCTTGATGTGTCTGGGCCGTTTCCCAGACTGTCCTAACATCCTCTTCTAAAGCCAAGGTTGCGATTTTAGACATAAGTTCTATATGGTGGCTATGTTCGCCTTCATTCGCTTCAGGAACAGCCAAAGCAAGAATAAATCGAACTTTTTCATCGTCTTCGTCCCACACTAGGTCGGTAGTGCGTGCAAAAGCAAAACCTGGATTTACAACAGCCTTTGAAGCAGCATGCGGAATGGCAATACCATATCCACAATACGTAGAGAGCGTCGCTTCGCGCGATAAAACATCTGAAACATAGGCTTCAGCATCATTAATGATGCCTGCTTGGACCAATCCTTTTGCGAGTTTATGAATAGCAGCCTCTTTTGAGTTGGCTTGAAGCGATAAATCAATATAAGCTGGAGTTGGCATAAAATATTCTTTTAAGACGAGTGTTGTGCTTTTTGAATGGCAGCTGCACAACGCTTAAAGCCTGTAGTAATACCTTCTGGATCTTTGAATATTGCTGATGACAAGACCACAACATCTGGCTCACAATCAATAAGAGGGGCTAAGTTATCTGCACGGATTCCTCCATCAATAGCAATCTCGCACTTTGGATTTTTTTCATCTACCAATTTTCGCGCACGCCTCAAAAGATCAAGACACGAGCGCCTCCAACCCCAGTTGTCTTTACCGTCAGTTTCGTCTACCCCGTGAACAACAATATGAAGTCTATCAATGTCATAAATAGATTCTTCTACAAAAGAAAGAGGGGTATAAAGCCCAATCGTTAATCCTATTTTCATTTTACGCTCGTGACACCAATTAATAATATAAGCTAAAGGGGCACCTATGAAGTGCTCTGCAGGAATAATGAGCATGTTCGTGCCTACCTGTGCTAATTTTTCGATAAAAAGTATATCGCAAGTTTCAGTGTAGATGTGGCATTCAATAGGCTTGTCTGTGTAGGGTCTTATGCCTTCAATGATTTGATGCCCACCCATAAGTTGCATATTCTTTAAATCATGCATGTCAGCGGCATCTGAATGAATGTAATCTGCTCCAGCCTCTGTAGCCTCCTTAACTATATTAGCTAAGTGTCCGTAATCAACATGGGCAAGGCCTGCAGCAATTTTAATTGGTCTCATGTTATATATTTAGGTGTATTAAACTCTTATGCATTATTTCTTTTATGAGCCTAGGCTGCTCTGGAAGCAATTGTTCTAGCAGGGGATGACCTTCTATTTCATTCTTCTCAGCATCTGTAAACTCTGCCCTATCCACAGATTTATGTAATTCGGTTTCTTGAAGAAATTCGATTATTCGATTGACTAAGGCCTGTGGCTGTGGGTCTAGACCTAAATGACGAGCCAAGGCGATAAATTTCTCTGCGGCCGTCTCTGCCCTAAACCCCAAAAACTGAGGATACACCATTGCCAAAGTCTCTCCATGAGCAATTCGAGGGCAAATCCCCCCAATAATTTCTCCCAAAGGATGAGGCAAATCTGCTCCACCGTTAGCAAGGCACATTCCGGCTAAAGTATCCGCCCAGGCTAGTTCGGCTCTAGCTTTAGAGTCCAATGGATTTTTCATAGCCTTTGGTACATATTCTAAAACACGACTGATCGCCTCAAAGGACATTTGTACAGTTAAAGGTGATGTTCGGTTTCCTAAATAACTCTCAAAGGCATGGGTAAATGTATCAAAGCCTGTAGCAGCAGTCACTCTGGGAGGCACCGTGTACATAAGTTCTGGATCTACTATAGAAACCGAAGGAAAGAGGTGTTTGTGAAAAAGAGTGACTTTTAAAGCATTTCTGGTGTCTGTAACTACAGCCGCCTGAGTGCAATGAGAACCCGTTCCCGAAGTAGTGGTAAGAGTGACTATTGGCAAAGCTGTTGGGGGCGGTTCTTCTGTGCTAAATGGATAATCGTATGTTGAAATAGCTTGTTTCCAATCCACATTTCCATTTCTAGAATATAAAAAAGCAATCAGTTTAGCTGTATCCAAAACAGATCCTCCACCTACACCAAGAACTACTTCAGCGTTGCATTCGGCAGCTCTAGCAATTCCTCTTTCTACCCCTTCACAGGTAGGATTAGGAACCACTTCATCAAAGAATACCACCTCAACACCCTCACTTTTTAATGCAGCTTCTATTCTATCGTAAAGTGCAGAAAGTGAACCTTTACGGGGCCTCGAAACAATCAGACATCTTTTGCCGAAACTTGATACGATTGGGGCCAACTCTTCGCATCTACCCTTTCCAAAAAGGATCTGGGTTGGCATAAAGAATCTGAAAGAGTTCATGGTAATCTTGGAATTAAGTAGTTATTCAATTATATCAAATCGAGCCGTAAAATGACGTAAGCTCAATATGGGTCCCTCATAAGTTATTCGTAATCCCTTCATTTGATCTCGGCGTTTATAAACATCTTCTAAGGCATTGACAACAACATCCATGTGACGATTTGTATATACTCTTCTTGAAACGGTCAGTCGAACTACTTCAAGGTCAGGATACACAATAGCCCCTGTATTAGGATCTCTTTTTGAAAAAGCGCATGAGCCTAGTTCAACACCCCTAACCCCTGCGGTGCGATACAATTCGACTACTAATGCTTGGCCTGGAAATTGAGATTGTGGAATGTGAGGATAAAATTGCTGAGCGTCTACATAAACGCCATGTCCTCCCGTGGGTCTAATAATAGGAATACCCCTTTCGGCCAATTGGTCCCCCAAATAAGCAACTTGAGCGATACGATAGGCAAGGTAGTCTTCTTGAATCCCTTCATACAAACCTATTGCTAAAGCCTCTAAATCGCGACCGCTCATTCCCCCATAGGTAACAAAACCTTCGTTGATTATTGCCAACTGATTGATTTGCGGAAAAAGTTCTTCATGACGCGTACAAATGAATCCACCAATATTCACCAATCCATCTTTCTTAGAACTCATGACACATCCATCTGCATATGAAAAAAGTTCTCTTGTGATCTCAATCATCTCTTTATCTTGGTAGCCCGACTCTCTTTGTTTGATGAAATAGCAGTTTTCAGCAAAACGCGCAGCATCAATCATAAAGGGAATATTATATGACCGAGCAATTGCTGAAACACTTCTAATGTTCTCCATAGAAACGGGTTGACCACCATTTCCATTACTCGTAACCGTAATTATAATTAACGGAATATTCTCAGCACCTTGTTCTTGAATAAAGGCCTTAAGCTTCTCAATATCCATATTTCCTTTAAAAGGATGTTCAATGGTATTGACACGTTTTCCCTCTTCAATAATTAAATCAACGGGTATTGCGCCAGCGATTTCCGCATGTCCTTTAAAGCTGTCAAAGTGGAGATTGCCCAAAACATACCCTCCTTTCTTTACGTAGAGTTGAGCCATTATAAAGTCCGCCGCTCTCCCTTGATGTGTGGGTTGAACGAACGGGAAGCCTGTTATGTCTTCTACAGTTCTTTGAAGGTTAAAAAAGCTTTTACTTCCAGCATAGGATTCGTCACCCATCATAACTCCTCCCCATTGCGTACTGCTCATTGCTGAAGTGCCGCTATCAGTCAACATATCTATGTAAACATGCTCTGCGTGAAGCTTAAATACATTATAATGTGCTTCTTTTATCCATTGCTCTCTTTGAGCATGTGTGGTTCTCTTTATGGGCTCAACAACCTTTATACGAAAAGGCTCTGCATCTTGAAATTGCATGCGATTTTTGGTTAGATCTTTTTAAATGTAACGAATTTTAACAACCACTTATAATAAGGACTATTCCTTCTCTCTAAAATAGGAGCAAAAAAAAAATCACCCCTCTCAGGGCGATTTAGTAAAGTATAAATTCAATGTGATTACTATTTCTTGGTCTTAATGATAATCACGCCACCAGATCCCATGAATCCATACTGCGCCAAATCTTGTGGGTTTTTGAGAACGCGAATGCTACCGATTTCAAGCGGATTAAGGGTAGAGGCAGCTCTTGAGAAATCGCCCACTTGAGCGCCATCAATAATAAACAAGACTTGCTTCGGATTGTTTACACTCGACACCCCTCTCAAATAGATTTCGGCACTGGCATCACTGCCACGTATGATCAATCCGGCTTGTTGACGCAGTCGGTCTAAAAGACTCATATTACCCATGTTTTGGGCCTCATTTGAAGACGAAGCAGTTGCAGCAGTTTTTGTAGAGGAGCAGCTAACCGCAATGAGCAAAAAAAGTACAGAGGCTAGAGTTGTGGTCCATTTCATGATATCTAGGTTATAAATTCAGGCAAAAGGTAGGGGTAAATTAGATTGAACCTTAGGCGCATAGTGTTAAAGTCTCGATTCGAGCGTGTTAAAATGCCTTTAGCAGGGGGTGGCTTTTTTGCCGATACGTAAGACTATCTTATCTTTTGGCACTATGAGCACGGCAACAACACTTCGCATTCTAATTGTAGGTTGCGGCAATATGGGGGCTTCTCACGCCAAATCCTATGAAGCGCATACCCAATTTGAGATCTGCGGGCTTGTTTCTAGGGGCTCAAGCAAGAACACCCTAAATGCTGAATTAAGAGGCGACTACCCGCTCTTTGACGACTACGCTTCGGCCCTAAAGCAGACCGCTCCAGACGCAGTTTGTATTTCAACCTATCCAGAGACCCACGAGCCTTACACCTTAATGGCCCTCGAACAAGGCTGCCATGTATTTCTTGAAAAACCCATCGCGACCACGGTTGCCGGAGGGCTACGCATTAGCGAAAAAGCGAAAGCCCTAAATAAAAAAGTGGTGGTTGGCTACATTTTAAGACACCATCTCGTTTGGAAGCGCTTTATTGAAGAAGCTCAAAAACTAGGCAAGCCACTGGTCATGCGCATGAATCTCAATCAACAGAGTCAAGGCTATATGTGGAATGTGCACAAAAGTCTAATGCAATCGTTAAGCCCTATTGTTGATTGTGGGGTACATTACCTAGATGTCATGTGTCAAATGACGCAGGCTAAACCCATAAGTGTTTCGGCCATAGGCGCGCGACTTACCGATGAGATTCCTGACGATAACTACAACTACGGACAGCTTCAAATTCGTTTTGATGACGGATCGGTGGGTTGGTACGAAGCCGGATGGGGCCCTATGGTTAGTGAAACCGCCTTTTTTGTCAAAGATGTGTTTGGTCCAAATGGCAGCGTATCGCTCACCCAAGACCAGCAGCGCTCTGACTGCGTCGACGGACACTCCAAGGCCGACCTTATGCGCATTCATCACGCGGAAATCGATGAACACAATCATTTTACAAAAACCGATGACCTCATCCGCTTTGAGCAAAGCCCTGATCATCAAAAGCTCTGTGACAACGAACAAGCCTATTTTTTTGAGGCCATTATTAACGATCTTGACCTAAGTAGCCACCTCAATGATGCAGTAACGAGCCTGCAAATTGCACTAGCCTGCGATCAATCGGTTAAGGAACAACGCACTATTATTCTTTAAACTTCAACCCCTATGAACAAATTACTTACTCTTTGCGCAGTGCTGCTTAGCTTCATGAGCTGGGCGCAGCGCAGCCTTCCGCCAGATACTCTAAGCATCAAAACCGACCGAATTCGCATCGGTTCTGAATGGCTTGATTACAGTGTCGAGGTCGGAACACAACCTGTCTGGGATACTGACGGAAGCGAAATAGCCTACTTACAATACACCTACTACAAGCGCACTGGCGTCAATAACGAAACGCGCCCACTCATCATGAGCTTTAACGGCGGGCCGGGTTCAGGCTCGGTTTGGATGCATCTCGCTTATACAGGCCCTAAAGTGTTGCGTGTAGACGATGAGGGATTCCCCATTCAACCCTATGGCGTAAAAGATAATCCAGATACCGTATTGACCGATGCCGATATCGTGTTTATTAACCCAGTGAACACCGGTTATTCTCGAACCATCCCTTTATCTGGCAAAGAGGTAGATCGCAAGAAGTTCTTCGGAATTGACGCAGACATTACCTACCTCGCCGAATGGCTGAACACCTTTGTAACCCGCCACAACAAATGGCGTGCACCGAAATACATCATTGGCGAGAGCTATGGAGGAACCCGCGTAATGGGTCTTGCCCGAACCCTTCAAGAAGAACAGTGGATGTACCTCAACGGAGTGATCATGGTAAGCCCTGCAGATTATCAAGTACTGCGCGTAGGAGGCCCAGTTTCTGACGCCTTAAACGTGCCTTACTACTCTGCGGCGGCTTGGTATCACAAGCAACTTCCAAATGACTTGCAACAACTATCGCTTGAGGCCCTGCTTGCGATTACCGAAACATATACTATGGATATCTTGATCCCTGCATTAGCCAAAGGCGGATCGCTTGATCCAAAAGAACGCGATGAAATTGCAACTGAACTCGCGCGCTATACCGATTTAACTAAATCGGATATTTTGGGATTAAATCTTGCTATCCCGACAGGATTCTTTTGGAAGAACCTACTAAAAGAAGAAGGATTCACCGTTGGGCGTCTAGACAGCCGCTACAAAGGGATCGATAAAGAGGGTGTGGGCATGCGGCCTGATTATAACTCAGAGCTTACTTCATGGCTGCATAGCTTTACTCCGGCTATAAACTATTACTACAACGAAGTATTAGGATTCAGAACGGATGTAAAGTACAACATGTTTGGACCTGTTCGCCCCTGGGAGGACGATCGCGTAAACACCCGTGAAGATCTGCGTGCCGCCATGGCGATGAACCCATATTTGCATGTTCTCAACCAATCGGGCTATTTCGACGGAGCGACCACCTATTTCAATGCGAAATATACCCTCTGGCAGATCGACCCTAGTGGCAAACTCAACGATCGTATGCAATTCAAGGGTTACGAATCTGGGCATATGATGTACCTACGAGCCGAAGATCTAAAAGCCGCCAATGAAGACCTAAAGTATTTTGTTAAGCAGACACAAACTAATGGAAAACCCGCTAAGTATTAGCGGGTTTTCCCTTTTTACCACCTAACCTAGCACACCGATGAATCGCATATATACAGGGGTCTTTATTGTAATTAGTTCACTGATTTCAAGCTCTTTAACTGCTCAAGTAAACGCCAAAGACTACCGGTTGGCCATCGAAAAAATTAGTGAAAAGATCGTGATTGATGGGGTGCTCGATGAACCTGCCTGGAACCGTGCACAGGTGGCCAAAGACTTCTTTATGATTACCCCGGTTGACACGGGTAAGGCACGTCAACACTCAGAGGCCCGAGTAGCCTTTGATGACGAATACCTGTACATCTCAGTGATCTTTTACAACAATGCATTTAAAGGACCTTACGTGGTCGAATCGTTTAAGCGTGACTTTTCATTCGGTAAAAACGACAACTTGCTTATTGCCCTTGACCCCTTTGACAATCAAACTACAGGGTTCTCTTTCGGGCTGAATGCCTACGGAGCACAATGGGATGGCACCATGTTCGAAGGGCGTGGAGTCGATCTCAATTGGGACACCAAATGGTACTCAGAGGTGCGCTTCGATGAGGACAAGTGGGTGGGCGAAATGGCCATCCCGTTTAAATCGATTCGCTACGACGAAACCGTCAAAGAATGGGGAATCAACTTTAGCCGTCTAGACCTAAAGGCCAGCGAAAAATCTAGCTGGGCTCCTGTACCAAGGCAGTTTCCGTCGGTTTCACTAGCATTTGCGGGAAGACTGGTGTGGGAGTCACCTCCACCCGAGCAAAAAGTGAATGCCTCTTTTATTCCATACGTTTCGAGCATCTCTGAAGGGACCAACCTGACTGACGATCAAAGTAAGATCAAAGTCGGGGCCGATCTAAAATACACCCTAACCACCGCATTGAACCTTGATGCTACTATTAACCCTGACTTCTCTCAGGCAGAGGTTGATCAGCAGGTTACCAATCTCGATCGGTTCGAGCTCTTTTTTCCTGAACGCCGTCAGTTTTTTCTTGAAAACGCCGACCTGTTCTCGAATTTTGGATACCGAACCATCCGCCCGTTTTTCTCTAGACGTATAGGGCTTAATGTGCCCATAGTGGCCGGAGCACGACTCAGCGGAAATCTCGATGAAAACTGGCGTGTCGGTCTCATGAATATTCAAACCAAGTCCGAAGAACTCATGGGTCTAGGGGCTGAAAATTATAGTGTGCTTAGCCTTCAGCGCAAGGTTCAAGAGCGCTCAAACATCAACTTTTTACTCGTCAACAAAGAGGCCCCCAACACAGACGCATCACTATCTGAACGCTTTCACCGCAACGCAGGGGTCGAATACAACTACTTTTCTGAAGATAATCAGTACAACGGAAAGGTGATGCTCTTGCAATCGTTTAGCCCAGACCCCGATAAAGAGGGAACCGTAATTGCCTCCCATCTTGAGCATCAATCGATTCGATGGAACTGGCGCGTTCAACAGGAGTATATCTCTCAAGATTTCAGGGCAGATGTGGGTTTTGTGCCGCGCACCAACTTCCACAAATTTGAGGCCTCGGCAGGTCATCTCATCTACACCAAAAAGAACACAAACCCGCTACTCTCTCACGGTCCGAGCATTGCGCGTACCTATTTCTTTGATTCTGATTTTGAGCGTACTGATCAATTTGATGAGCTGCGTTACCGCTTTAACTTTCAAAACCGCAGTCAACTCTCGGTGGCCGCTATGCACACCTATATTTTGCTATCGGCAGATTTTGACCCGATTCGAAACGGCATTGCAACACTCAAAAAGGGCAGTGAACACAGCTATACGAGCTTAATGATCTCTTACGATTCAAAGCCTCAAAACCTTTTTACCTACTCTCTCGATGCCATAGTCGGAGGCTATTTCGCCGACTCTAAGCGCAACGCCCTGGTAGGCGAATTTGGTTACCGCATACAGCCCATTTTAGAGCTGAGCTCGGTGATTAACTACAACCAGTTTGAACTTCCAGAGCCCTGGAACGATCAGTCGTTTTGGCTGGTTGGGTTAAAGGCCAATCTTACCCTTACCGACAACTTGTTTTTCTCAAACCTTTACCAATACAACGAGCAAGTCGATTTGTGGAATTTCAACTCTAGATTGCAGTGGCGCTATAAACCCGCCTCAGACATCTTCTTGGTTTTCAACAGTAATGAGGTTACCATTCCGTCTTTTTCAAGCGGATGGAACCTTACCTTTAAGATCAACTACTGGCTGAACCTATGATACGCAATGCGCTCTTTTTTGTGCTAAACTTAGGCCTCACTAGCCTTGTAATGGCTCAATCTGTTGATTGGCGTTACCTTGATGAAACTTTAAGTTTCGAAGAGCGCACCGAAATTCTAGTAGCTCAACTGAGCACCGAAGAAAAAATAGCTCAACTGGTTCATGAGGCTCCTGCCATAGAACGGCTTAACATTCCGGCCTACAATTGGTGGAACGAGGCTCTTCACGGAGTGGCTCGAAGCGGATATGCCACGGTCTTTCCGCAATCCATTTCGGTAGCCGCTTCTTTCGACAAAGATTTACTATACCGTATTGGATCGGTCACCTCAGACGAGGCTAGGGCTAAACACCACGATTTTATTCGAAAAAACAAAAGAGGCATTTACACCGGGCTAACTTTCTGGTCTCCGAACATCAACATCTTTAGAGACCCGCGATGGGGCCGGGGGCACGAAACCTATGGAGAAGACCCCTTACTTACAGGCTCCCTAGCGTCTGCCTTTATTCGCGGCCTTCAAGGAAATGATCCCAAATACCTCAAAACCGTCGCCACCTCAAAGCACTTCGCCGTGCATTCTGGGCCCGAAGCCCTTCGCCACGGCTTCGACGTAGACGTGAGTGATGTAGATCTCTACGAAACCTACCTAGAGGCCTTTAGAATGACCGTGGTCGACGCCAAGGTGGCCTCAGTGATGAGTGCCTATAACCGATTTAGAGGGTCACCTGCTTCGGCAAGCCATTTTCTGGTCGAAGAGACCCTTAGGCAGCAGTGGGGTTTTGACGGATACGTCGTATCTGACTGCGGAGCCATCGGAGACATTCTCTACAACCACAGAATTGTCGACAGCAAGGCAGAGGCAGCACGAATGGCCCTAGAGGGTGGATGTGATCTGAATTGCGGCTCAACCTTCCTCAGCCTCAAAGAGCTATTAGCAAAGGGTATACTAAACGAGGAAGCCGTTGACAAGGCTGTTAAACGTCTTTTTTTGAGCCGATTCAAGCTGGGGATGTTTGACAGCGACGACTCGGTACCCTTCAGCAAATTACCTATAGACATAGTAGGCGCAGAGGCGCATCTCAACTTAGCGCGAGAGGCCGCTCAAAAAAGCATCGTGTTGCTGAAAAACGAAAACCAGCTCTTACCACTACATAAAGATCAACTCAAGAAAATTGCCGTGATCGGGCCAAATGCCGACAACTGGGAGTCGCTAGTGGGTAACTACCACGGAACCCCCATTGAACCCATAACCTTTCTTAAAGGACTCCAAAACAAACTGAGCCCTGAAGTAACTATCAGCTACGCTAAAGGATCTCATTTCAGCGACGATGTGTACAGCCTAGACCCCGTTGCCTCGGTCTACTTCGAGACTAGCGACGGTCGCCAAGGCCTGGAGGCCTCCTACTACAACAACATGAGTTGGCAGGGTGAGCCCGTGCTCAAGCGCATTGACGATAAAATTGATTTTTGGTGGGAGCACGATCCCATATCGAAAGAACTCGATGACTTTTTCTCGGTGCGATGGACGGGCTTTCTCAAGGTGCCCGAATCAGGATCTTACGAACTCGCCGTATTTGCCAAAATGGGTATGAATCTACGAATAGGAGAAGAGGAGATTGGCAATGGACAGGGAATGGTACACGAAACCACCTATGCTCGCAAAGTATTGAAGCTAGAAAAGGGTGTCAAATACCCCATTGAGGTGAAGTACTTCAGCGACGATTCAAACGCCGAATGCCGATTGCTTTGGACGC
>JAURFJ010000002.1 GCA_030834365.1 Flavobacteriaceae bacterium
TTGGCCTATATAGATTGGGCCGTTTTGTGTATTTAAGATAGCACCATAAACTTCGGCACCTTCTTCTAAAAACACCGAATGCTTTCCAATCACGGTGTTAGACGGATGCAGCGCAGCCGATTTTCGTTGACCCGTCAACTCTTCAATAGAACGGGGTAAAACCGCATCGAGTAACGCAAATAAATCTGAGGCTTGTTTTAGATAATGAACGGCATGCGCTTCGAAATTTACCCTGCTCCATTCGTGTGGTTGATCTCCCACCTTTCTAGCGATTTCGAGACCGTTGGCTACGAGCTGCTGCCCAGGTGTCAATTCGGTTATGGCCTGAGCTATATCTCGAGTTGGAAACACCGTCGAATTTATGACCACATGGGTTTTTTGAGGAATATAGTGCTCGTACTTTTCATGTAAATGGGGTAAGGTGTCGTAATGAAAAACACCCTCAGCGATAAGCCTTTTCCAATGCTCGGCGACCGTTAGTACCCCAAACCTCAGCTCGGCTATCGGCCTACTGAGCGTTAGGGGAAAAAAGTCGATCGACCTATCATAGTCACTTAAAATGTAATGCATAGACTTTAAGGCTTGTAACTGCAAAAATACAATGAGATCAAAAACAAAACACCCCCGAAAATTCGAGGGTGTTTTTATAAATGAAAGACGCTCTAGCTTACTCTTTAGAAAACTTGGCGTATTTATTTTTGAATTTATCAATTCTACCCGCTGTATCAACCAACTTCGATTTGCCGGTGTAGAAAGGGTGAGAGGTGCGTGAGATCTCCACTTTAATCAAGGGGTAACTCACACCGTCAACTTCTATTGTCTCTTTAGATTCAGCTGCTGACTTGGTGATAAAAACCTCATCATTAGACATATCCTTGAATGCTACTAACCGGTAATTCTCTGGGTGAATTTCGCTTTTCATGACCCTATTAATTTTAAGAGTGCAAATATAACGTAAAGTTTAGAGTTTCACAAATAGAGCTGTGCATATTCCGCTAAAATCTATCCGATATAAATAGCCGTTTTTTAATACTTTTAACATCAACCAATAAATTTCAAATTATGGAAACTTCTTTACCCACGCGTTCTTTCATGCTTACCTACGGAGCTATCTTAGGTGCACTTAGTGTTGTATTCTCGTTTATGCTATACACCATGGACATGCATTACCAAGGCGGAACTATGGTTACCGTGGTGAGCGTAGTGCTTTCTGTGGCACTTTATGCCATAGGAATGTATCAATACCGTGCAGCTAACGCAGGGTTAATGACGTTTTGGCAAGGAGTTAAACTCGGTGTAGGTATCGCCCTTATAAGCGGAATTATTGTGGTACTTTTTAACCTAATCCTCACTAGAGTGATTGATCCAGAAACCATGGCCAAGGCCACGAATTTTCAACGAGAACAACTCATTGAAAATACTGAATTGACCATTGAGCAGATAGACGCTCAGCTAGCGGCTATGCAGAAGTTTCAAACTCCAGCGATTCAGGCCGCATTTGGACTTTTATTCTCGGTGATTTTCGGATTTCTCCTTTCGCTTTTACCAGCCGCCATACTTAGAAAGAGCGAAGAATAGAAACAGAAAACCGTACTTTTGATGCTGCTATGCAGCTCTCCATTGTCATTCCGCTTTTCAACGAATCAGACTCGTTAAACGAACTGGTCGACTGGATCACCGATGTGATGCAGCGAAATACGATTTCGTACGAACTACTTTTTATCGATGACGGAAGCACAGATTCTTCATGGCTAACCCTTACAAAGCTTTGTACGAGCCATCCTCAGGTTAGAGCGCTGCGTTTTACCAAGAATTTTGGAAAGTCTCAAGCCCTACACGCTGGGTTTAAACTGGCCCAAGGAAAATTAGTAGCCACCATGGATGCCGATTTGCAAGACAGCCCTGAAGAATTGCCCGAGATGATTCGAATTTTGGAATCCGAACAGCTCGATCTGATCTCAGGCTGGAAACGCAAGCGTTACGACAACCTGCTTACGAAAAACCTACCCTCACGCCTGTTTAACTGGGCTGCGCGTAAAAGCTCTAATATTCAGCTTCACGACTTTAATTGTGGATTAAAGGTGTACCGATCTGAAGTAGTCAAGGCCATTGACGTAAAGGGTGAAATGCACCGTTATATTCCGGTTTTAGCTGCTAGTGCCGGGTTTACCAAAATCGGTGAAAAACCCGTCGCGCATCAGGCCCGCAAGTACGGAATGACCAAATTTGGTCCTGAGCGCTTTTTAAATGGGCTACTCGATTTGATCACCATTAGTTTTGTGAGTCGCTTTGGCAAACGTCCAATGCATCTATTCGGCGCAATCGGGGTATTGATGTTCATTCTGGGCTTTGTATTTACCACCTATTTGGGCATCGATAAGCTTTTTTTCAACACTAAAGCACGCTTGATTACCCAGCGTCCCGAATTCTATCTGGCCTTAAGCGCAATGATTTTAGGGACTCAATTGTTTCTAGCCGGCTTCTTGGGTGAACTTATTGTCAGGAGTCAAGCCGATAAAGACCGTTACTACATTTCAGAAAAAATCAACCTGAACGAATAACAATGACCCCTATCGATCGCGCACAAGTCTGGTTAAGCCATCCGTTTGATTCGGCCACTCAAAAGTCTGTTCAGCAGCTTATCGAAAACGACCAAGAAGCACTAGGTGACGCCTTTTACAAAGATCTCGAATTCGGTACCGGCGGTATGCGCGGAGTGCTCGGTGTGGGTACCAACCGCATTAACGCTTATACCTTGGGCAGGGCTACCCAAGGACTGTCAAACTACTTGAACCAAAGCTTTGATCTTGACACAATAGCAGTAGTCATCGCCTATGATTGCCGGCATCAAAGTGAAGAGCTTTCTAGGCTCGTGGCCGGAATATTTTCAGCCAATGGCATTCAGGTCTACCTATTCAGTGCGCTGCGCACTACCCCCGAACTCTCGTTTGCCGTGAGGCATTTAAACGCACAGGCCGGCATCGTCCTCACCGCCTCTCACAACCCTCCAGAGTATAACGGATATAAGGTTTATTGGGAAGATGGCGCACAGATCGTTCCTCCTCAGGATCAAGAAATTATAGATGAAATAGGTAAGGTGAATTACGCTGACATCCGATTTGAAACAGTACCCTCGCACATTCAACTTATTGACAAAGAGGTCGATGAGGCCTTTTTTGAAGCCTCTGTCAACAATGGTGCTATAGGAAAAGGCGACCGCGAAGCCTTTTCACTGGTCTTCACGCCTATACACGGCACTTCGATCACCGCTATTCCGCAAGTCTTTGAAAAGGCCGGTTACACCCAAGTGCATATCGTCGAAGACCAAGCCATCATAGATCCCAACTTTAGTACAGTCAAGTCTCCAAACCCGGAGGAGCGCGAAGCCCTTGATATGGCATTGAGCCTTGCTGAAAAAAAGAAGGCAGATATGGTGATAGGGACCGACCCCGACAGCGATCGCTTAGGTGTTGCAGTGCGTGACTTAAACGGTGAAATGCACCTGTTGAATGGCAATCAAACCATGGTTGTGCTCACCGAATTTCTGCTTCAGCATCACCGCAGAGTTGGATTTAATGGCAATGAATTTATAGCCTCCACCATTGTTTCTACGCCACTAATCCGAAAAATGGCCGAAGCATACAAAGTACAGTATCGCGAAACACTTACGGGCTTTAAATGGATAGGAAAACTGATCAACGACCATCCCGAGCTTAAGTTTTTAGGCGGAGGCGAGGAGAGCTATGGTTACCTAGTGGGTGACTTCGTTAGAGATAAAGACGCTGTAACGGCAAGCCTTTTAGCCGCTGAATTAGCCGCTGAACTTAAAACCAAAGGCCAGACACTGCTGAGCTATCTTATTGATTGTTTTGTCAACTACGGATGTTACCAAGAGCGGTTGCTATCTATAACTAAAAAAGGACAGTCAGGAGCAGAGGAAATTCAGGAAATGATGAAGCGATTTAGAGCACATCCGCCCGAAAACATAGCGGGGGAAAAGTTGCTATACACCGAAGACTACCTGACACAAACCAAAACCGATCAGCTGAACAAAGAGCAGTTTGCCATAGATCTCCCTAAGGCCGACGTGTTTATCTTAGAAACCGAAAAAGGCAGCAGAATAGCTGCAAGACCAAGCGGAACCGAACCTAAGATCAAATTCTACTTTAGCGTCAACGAGCCGCTTCAGTCGGTAGCAGATTATACGCTAGTGAAAAACCGTTTAGAAAAACGAATAGATCGCCTGATAGAAGCTCTTGACCTGAATTAATGAAAAACTACACACGCCTTCTGGAGTACGCCAGGCCCTATCTCAACTTCGCCCTTGCCAATGCGGTGTTCAACTTGTTGTACGCCCTTTTTAATGTGCTTTCAATTCTGGTCTTTATCCCTACATTGGGAATTTTATTCGGTACCCAAGAGCCCGTATACACCGCCCCCACCTATAGCGGAATAGGATCGCTGAAATCGTACCTCGAGCAGCAGCTGAATTACTTTATCACCGCCCAATCTGAGCAGACTGATGAAGTGCAGGCCCTAGTCGCCATCGTACTGCTTAGCGCCCTCATTTTCTTACTCAAAAACGTCTTTCGCTATCTGGCAGCATATGTACTTTCTTTTTTGCGCACAGGTATCGTCAAAGACCTTCAAGATCAACTGTACAATAAGCTCGTTGAGCTTCCGTTAAGTTACACCAAGAGCAAGAGAAAGGGTGACCTCATCGCGCGAATGACTTCAGATGTAAAAGAGGTAGAGCAATCAATTATAAACTCATTTGAGACCATAAGTCGTGAGCCCTTTACCATTGTTTTGGTCATGCTGTCTATGTTCGTGCTGAGTTGGCAGCTGACTCTTTTTGTACTGTTATTTTTTCCTGTAGCCGGATTCATCATAGCGCGAGTGGGCAAGTCGCTCAAGGCACAATCGCTTAGAGCACAGCAAGAAACAGGTGTATTTTTGTCTTTTTTTGAGGAGACTTTAGGAAAACTACTGGTTATAAAATCCTTTACTGCTGAGCAGTCGTTTAAGCGCAAATTTGAACACTCAACCAAGAAACTGAGCCAAATTATGAATCGGGTGATTCAGCGAAACGCGCTGGCCTCTCCCTTGAGTGAATTCTTAGGCGTACTAGTCGTTTTGGTGGTGCTTTGGTATGGCGGCTCATTAGTACTGAGGGGAGACTCTCTTCTGAGCCCACAAGAATTTATGGGTTATATAGGATTGTTCTACACCATAATCAACCCGGTAAAGCTGCTCACTACCATAAACTACAATCTTAAAAAAGGAAAACCGGCTCTAGAACGTATACTAGAAATCATAGATACCTCTAGCCCACTTTTAGACCCGGTTCAAGCAGTTCCTTTTCGCTTTGAACAGGAGATTCGCTTTAATAAGGTTTCTTTCGGTTACGACAACGAGCCTATACTCGAAGAATTTAATCTCACGGTAAAAAAGGGAGAAACCCTTGCCATTGTGGGTACTTCGGGTAGCGGAAAGACCACAATGGTTCAGCTACTTAGTCGCTTTTACGACGTCAACAGCGGAAGCATTACTATAGACGGAGTTGATCTAAGAGACTTCAAGAAATCAGCACTGCGCAAGCATATCGCATTTGTGACTCAAGAATCCATGCTCTTTAACGAGTCGGTGACCGACAACATAGCTCTGGGTGAAGCGGATGCACTGTTAAGCACGGTCAAATTAGCTGCAGAAAAGGCGAATGCCGCCCCCTTTATTGATAAATTAGAACACCAATACGAGATGGTCCTAGGTGACGACGGAAACCGACTAAGCGGCGGGCAAAAACAGCGTATAGCCATTGCTAGGGCCTTTTTTAAAGATGCCCCCATTTTAGTTTTAGACGAAGCCACTTCAGCTCTAGACACCGAGAGCGAAAGAGAGGTGCAGTTCGCCTTAGATTCGATTCAAAAAGACCGTACCACCTTCATCATAGCACACCGACTATCAACCGTGCAAAAAGCAGATCGCATTATCGTTCTCGATAATAGGCGCATAGCCGAGACCGGAACGCACAACGAACTACTGCAAAAAAAAGGTATCTACGCTAACCTCATTCAACTGCAAACACTTGCGACTTAACCCTAGAATACTATGCGATTTCATCGAAATTTGGTCTATGCTGTAGCAGACGCCATTGACCTTATTTTCAATCAAGATCACTATGCCGACAAGGTTATAGAGCGCACCTTAAAACGCGACAAGCGTTGGGGATCCAAAGACCGGGCTTTTATTGCCAGCACCACCTATGAACTCGTTCGCTATAAACGGCTATACCTCGAAATAGCCGAAGAAAAGACGCCCCTTTCACGAGAGGGATTCTTTAGAGTTTTAGCGGTCTGGGCTACCCTAAGGGGGCTAGAACTTCCCGATTGGCCCGAATTTGAACAGGTGCCCTCACGAAAAATTAAGGGCAGATTCGATGCACTTCGCCATGAAAGAGCTATCAAAGAATCTATACCCGATTGGCTAGACGCCCTAGGAGAACAAGCTTTTGGAGCTAAAAAATGGGAAGCCGAGCTCAAAGCGCTCAACACTGAAGCCGAAGTCATTCTGCGTGCAAATACGCTTAGAATCAGTCGGGATGAATTGGCCGAATACCTCATAAAAGAAAGTATAGAATCTACCCCTATTAAAGGGGTAGACAATGCCTTAATGCTCAATGAGCGAGCGAATGTTTTTCAGCTCAAAGGGTTTAAAGACGGATGGTTTGAAGTTCAAGACGCCAGTTCTCAGAAGGTAGCTCCATTTCTAGATGTTCAGCCCGGGCAACGGGTAATTGATGCCTGCGCTGGAGCCGGTGGTAAAGCCCTGCATCTGAGCGCATTGATGGAAAATAAGGGCCAGCTAATCGCTCTAGATGTATTCGATCACAAGTTAAAAACGCTCAAACTCAGGGCGAGAAGAGCCGGAGCTCACAACATTGAGACCCGTACAATTGACTCGTCGAAGGTGATCAAAAAATTACACAGAAGCGCAGATCGCGTGCTTATTGACGCTCCGTGCACCGGGCTTGGGGTATTGCGTAGAAATCCAGATGCCAAGTGGAAAATAGACGCCCAATTTTTGGAGCGCGTGGTGCAGACTCAAAAAGAAATTTTAACCTCATACGCGCAAATGGTTAAGCCTCAAGGAAAGCTTGTCTATGCCACATGCTCTATTCTTCCGCAGGAAAATGAGCAACAAGTGGCTCACTTTTTAGCTTCGGAAGAAGGTCAGGCATTTAAGCTCGTAAACCAGCAACACCTCTACCCCTCTACCGACCAGTTCGACGGCTTTTTCATGGCGCTATTTGAGCGAGAAGCCTAATTAAATACCTTTGTCCCTTTAAAAACAGCCCCTCATGCTTTACTTCTTTGGCGATCCCAACTCTACCCTTTATGTGCTGCAAAAAGCAGGTGAATTAAGCGAATTTGATCGCGAAAAATTGCAGTGGTTATTTAATGGGATGCCTCTGTTAAACACTACTCGTATTGAGGGTAGCTTTATTGGTCCGAGAGCGTCTATGATCACCCCATGGAGCACCAATGCCACGGAGATCATGGCCAATATGGGTATAGCCCAGGTAAAACGCATCGAACGCTTTACTTTAAGCCAGGCAGATCAATCATTTGATCCTATGTTGTTTCAGCGCTACGATGGCCTTGATGCACAAATTTTCGAATTGAATACTACCGTCGCTGCTGCTTTATCAATAACTGACATAGATGCCTATAACAGGCAAGAAGGGCTGTCGCTCAGCGAAGATGAAGTGACCTATCTCGAGAGTTTAAGTGCGAAATTAAATCGCCACCTAACCGATTCTGAGGTATTCGGATTTTCCCAAGTCAACTCAGAGCATTGCCGGCACAAGATTTTCAACGGCATTTTCGAGATCGATCAAAAGGCTATGCCGGAGTCTTTGTTTGGGCTCATTAGAAAAACATCGGCGACCAATCCAAACGGCATAGTCTCTGCCTATAAAGATAATGTAGCATTCATAGAAGGCCCAGAGATTACTCAGTTTGCGCCCAAGACTCCTCACAGGGCTTCGTATTACTGTGAAACGGTTCATCAGAGCGTTATATCGCTTAAAGCTGAAACGCACAACTTTCCAACTACGGTAGAGCCCTTCAATGGCGCTGCGACCGGTTCAGGGGGTGAAATTCGCGACCGTTTAGCTGGGGGTATCGGGTCTATTCCTTTAGTGGGTACAGCAGTGTATATGACGAGTTACCCTAGACACAAAGCGACTCAATCAGCCTATGAAAGTGCGAACGGTGCTCGCAATTGGCTGTATCAAACTCCGCTCGACATCTTAATTAAGGCCTCTAACGGAGCCTCAGATTTTGGAAATAAATTCGGACAACCTCTCATTGTGGGCTCACTGCTCACCTTCGAGCATCAAGAAAAAGACCTTGAGTACGACACCCGCATATTGGGCTACGACAAGGTAATTATGCTGGCCGGAGGAGTAGGTTACAGCAAAAGCGGATACGCTCAAAAAAAGCAGCCCAAAAAAGGAGACAAGGTCATTATTTTAGGGGGTGACAACTACCGCATCGGAATGGGTGGCGCGGCTGTCTCTAGCGCCGATACTGGAGCTTTCGGAAGCGCCATAGAACTCAACGCCATTCAACGCTCAAATCCGGAGATGCAAAAGCGCGCGGCCAATGCCATAAGAGCTTTAGTAGAAAGCGACGATAACCCCATCATCTCGGTACACGACCATGGAGCTGGGGGGCATTTAAATTGTCTTTCTGAGTTAGTTGAAGAAACCGGAGGAATCATAAACATAGACCAGCTTCCGTTAGGTGACCCGACACTTTCTGAAAAAGAAATCATCGGAAATGAGTCTCAAGAACGCATGGGTCTAGTCGTTCCAGAAGATGCGCTTTCTTTATTAAGCGAATTGGCCGATCGAGAACGAGCTCCGCTCTATGAGGTGGGTGAAATAACTGGGGATCACCGTTTTTCATTCTATTCTGAGAAACGCGGCTCTAAACCTATTGATCTAGCACTCAGTGATTTCTTTGGCAGTGCTCCTAAAATGGTTCTTACCGATCAAACTACGCCCAGATCTTATGTCGAGCTACAGTACAGCCTAGAGCACTTTCACCACTATTTAGACCAGGTTCTATCATTAGAGGCGGTCGCTTGTAAAGACTGGCTTACCAATAAGGTAGACCGCTGTGTTTCAGGAAAGGTGGCCAAACAACAGTGCATAGGCCCGCTACAACTGCCTCTTCAGAATTACGGCATCGCTGCGCTAGACTTCACTAGTTACAACGGCATTGCCACTAGTATAGGGCACAGCCCCATAAGTGGGCTCATCGATCCAGAAGCCGCAAGTAAAAACAGTATAGCCGAGGCGCTTACGAATATCATGTGGGCTCCGCTAAACGGAGGCTTAAAAGCAGTCTCACTTTCTGCCAATTGGATGTGGCCTTGCAACAACAAGGGCGAGAATGCCCGATTGTACAGAGCCGTAGAAGCCGCCTCACGATTTGCTATTGATTTAGGCATCAACATACCTACCGGTAAAGATTCGCTTTCGATGAAGCAGCAATACGCTGATAAAGAAGTGATCGCTCCGGGAACCGTTATTATTTCAGCAGCCGCTCACTGTGAAGACTTTACGAAGGCTGTAGAGCCTCTATTCAAACGAGCTAAAGGGGACGTATTTTACATTAATCTCTCTAAAGATTCTCTAAAATTGGGAGGGTCATCGTTTGCACAAACACTAGGCCAAATCGGAACAGAGGCCCCGACCGTGACCGATCACCGTGCGTTTGCCGAGACATTCAACTGGGTGCAGGGCCACATAAAAGAGGGCCACATATGCGCCGGGCATGACATAGCCTCAGGAGGACTTATCACCAGCCTTCTCGAGTTGTGTTTTGCCGACCATCATTTGGGGGCTCAAATCGACCTTAGCGATTTGGGTGAAGACGACACGATCAAATTGTTGTTCGCTGAAAACGCATCCATTGTGTTTCAAGCCACTGAGTTGGGTTTTGAAAGGTGGGCGAAAGCGTGTCCGCTGCCCTGCATTCGCATAGGTAGTGTTACCGATAAAGAAGAATTGAGCATTAAAAACAAGGCGGTCGAAATCGGATTAAACGTGGCAAGCCTTAGAGACCGTTGGTACGAGACATCGGTGGCATTTGATCAGCACCAGACGGCCAAAAACCTAGCCTTTGAGCGTTTTGAAAACTACAAGAAACAGCCTCTCACCTACTCATTTCCACCCAATTACACCTCAGCGCCTTTTAAACATGAAGGCATGCGTCCAAAAGCGGCAATCTTAAGAGAAAAGGGAAGCAATTCAGAACGTGAAATGGCCAATGCACTTTACACAGCTGGCTTTGACGTAAAAGACCTTCACATGACAGATCTTATTTCTGGGCGCGAAACACTCGAAGACGTTCAATTCTTAGGTGCTGTTGGAGGATTTTCCAACTCTGACGTCTTAGGTTCGGCAAAAGGTTGGGCCGGAGCCTTTAAATACAACGAAAAGGCGCAAAAAGCACTGAACGATTTCTTTGCCCGTGAAGACACCTTGTCTTTGGGTATCTGCAACGGCTGTCAATTGTTTATGGAACTAGAGCTGCTCTACCCAGAGCATGCCGCTCACGCAAAAATGACCTACAACGACTCGCTTAAACACGAGAGCGCATTCACCTCTGTAACCATTGAACCCAATCACTCCGTAATGTTAGGCTCATTAACCGGATCGAAACTCGGCGTATGGATTTCACACGGAGAAGGCAAATTTAAATTGCCTTTGAGCAAAGACCAATACCACATTGTGGGCAGCTACGGATACGATCAGTACCCCTCGAATCCAAATGGAAGCGACTACAACACCGCCATGCTGGCCGATAAAAGTGGGAGACATTTGGTTACCATGCCTCACATTGAACGATCGCTATTTGCCTGGAATTGGGCCTACTATCCTGAATCAACTGATCATTTTAGCCCCTGGATAGAAGCATTTATAAACGCAAAGAATTGGATTTTAAATTGTTAAAGGTTTGATGTATTTTGCAGATACCTTAACAATTAGCTAACATGACTCATGTAACGCGTTTATTCGACTTTGCGCAATATCAACTAGACCACGCTCCGCTCGAAAAGGCCTTCAATACTAAGTTTGACGGTCAGTGGGTAAGCACTAGTACAGCCGAATTTATACGCCAGGCCAACTCGGTAAGCAAGGCGTTATTAGACTTAGGCGTAAAGCCCAACGACAAGATCGCGCTGATCTCAATGAGTAACCGCACCGAATGGAGCGTTCTCGACATGGCTGTTCTTCAAATTGGAGCACAGACGGTACCTATTTATCCGACCATTTCGAAAGAAGATTATGCCTACATACTCAATCACAGCGAAGCCAAATACTGCTTTGTTTCTTGTGATGAAGTTTTGGATAAAGTGCTAGACGTAACCAATGATCTGAAGCACCTCAAAGAGATTTACAGCTTCGATCAACTGAAGCGCGCCAAGCACTGGAGTGAGCTCAGAGACAAGGGTGAGCATCTCAATCACGCTGATGAGTTAACGGCTCGCAAGAAGGCTGTTAAACCAGGTGATCTAGCCACCTTGATCTACACCTCTGGGACTACCGGAAAACCAAAAGGAGTCATGCTCTCTCACAACAACATTGTAAGCAATGTGCTCTCGTCTCGCGCACGGGTTCCGTTTGAAGAGGGCGCAGTAGCCCTTAGCTTCTTGCCTATGTGCCACATATTTGAACGCATGATCGTTTACCTGTATCAATATTGCGGGGTTACCATATACTACGGAGAGGGATTAGATAAAATAAGCGACAACATTAAGGAGGTAAAACCAAGTGTAATGACCGTGGTACCCCGATTATTGGAAAAGGTATACGACAAGATCATTGCCAAGGGAAAAGAATTAACCGGCATCAAAAAATCGCTATTCTTCTGGGCCGTAGACTTAGGCCATCAATTTGAGCCCTACGATCGCGGATTGATTTACAACTTAAAATTAGCTATTGCCCGAAAATTAATTTTCGCTAAATGGCAAGAGGCGTTGGGCGGAAATCTTGAATTAATGGTTTCGGGTAGTGCTGCATTACAGCCTCGATTAACACGCATATTCGGAGCCGCTGGTATTCCAGTTATGGAAGGCTATGGACTTACAGAAACCTCACCCGTGATTACCGTAAACGATCAACGAAATAGAGGCTGGAAAGTCGGAAGCGTCGGAAAGGTAATCGAAGGAGTTGAAGTTAAAATTGCCAGCGACGGAGAAATTCTCTGTAAGGGCCCCAACGTCATGCTGGGCTATTATAAGGAGCCTGAAAAAACGGCCGAGGTAATGACCAACCATTATTTTCATACCGGTGACATAGGGGAACTTGATAGCGCTGGATTCTTGCGCATAACCGACCGTAAAAAAGAAATGTTCAAAACCTCTGGGGGCAAGTATGTGGCCCCTCAGTTGCTTGAAAATCGCTGTAAGCAATCGCTGTTTATCGAACAGATTATGGTAGTAGGTGAAGGTCAAAAAATGCCAGCTGCGCTGATTCAGCTTAACTATGAGTTTATAGAGGAGTGGGCGCAAAAGAAAAAAATTATTCTTCCAAAAAACCGAACTGAATACGGATCACAGGCAGAGGTAATAGCCCGAGTAGCGCAAGAAATTGAGTTATCTAATCAGGATTTCGCTCAGTGGGAAAAAATCAAAGATTTTAGAATTACCCCAGACGCGTGGACTATTGAAGGCGGCCATCTTACTCCTACCATGAAACTCAAGCGAAAAGAGGTTAAGGCCCTATACAGCAACTTATACGATTCAATTTACAATGAGTCTGTCTAGCCTTTAAACGGTCTAATTTTTTTAGCTAATTTATTATGCATGCATAATAAATATGTATCTTTAGAGGGTTATGCCTTCAAAGAAAAAACTTATAGACCACTCACTTAGAGCTACTTGGCAAAGTGTTTCGCGCATGTATACTGAGGTGGCGAAGCAGTACGGTATCACTATGGCTTTAGGGTTGACGCTGCTGAATATCGATCCAAAAACAGGTACTGCTTCTACTGCGCTTGGTCCTATAATGGGTATGGAGCCCACCTCGCTTTCTAGACTACTGAATTCATTAGAAGATCTTAAACTAATTGAACGCAAACCTAATCCGCACGACGGACGCGGAGTTATTATACATCTTACCCAAGACGGCCTAGACAAAAGAGACTTCATTAAAAAACACGTCTACGCCTTTAATCTAGCCGTTGAAAAGCAACTAAGCGCAAGAGATATAGAAGGGTTTCACGCAACTATTGAAGCCATCAACGAACAAACGCAACTGAGCGATCTGAACTTATCTAGTATAAAATCATGAAAAGAAGAATCAACAAGGCAGCCGTAATCGGCTCTGGTATTATGGGAAGCGGCATCGCAGCGCACTTGGCCGGAATCGGTCTCGAAGTGCTTCTTCTAGATATAGCCCCCAAAGAATTGTTGCCCGAAGAGGCCGGTTTATCCTTAACTGATTCAAGGGTTAAGAATCGAATCGTAAATACTGCGCTTAAAAAGTCGTTAAGTTCAAAGCCCTCTCCTATTTACCACACAGATTTTGCAAGGCGCATACAAACCGGAAATTTAGAAGATGATCTGGCGAAAATCGCTGATGTAGACTGGATCATTGAAGTGGTCGTAGAGCGACTAGACATAAAAAAACAGGTGTTTGAGTCTATAGAAAAGTATCGAAAACCGGGCACCTTAGTAAGTTCAAACACTTCCGGAATTCCCATTCACCTCATGTCAGAGGGGCGAAGTGAAGATTTTGAGCAGCACTTCTGCGGAATACACTTCTTTAACCCTGCGCGATACCTTAAACTTTTGGAAATTATTCCAGGTCCGAAAACCAAAAATGAGGTTATCGACTTTTTTAGTGATTACGGAAGTCGGTTTTTAGGTAAACGTGTGGTTGTCGCTAGGGATACTCCTGCCTTTATCGGAAACCGAATAGGCATCTTTAGCATTCAAAGTCTTTTTCATCGCGTAAAGGCGCTGAAAATGACTGTAGAAGAGGTAGACAAGCTGACCGGCCCGGTTATTGGGCGCCCCAAGTCAGCAACGTTCAGAACAGTCGATGTAGTCGGGCTAGATACCTTAGTTCAAGTAGCCAACGGCATAAAAGAGCACTGCCCCGACGACGAGCGGCATGAAGTGTTTCAACTTCCGTCTTTCATAGAAGACATGATGAACCAAAACCGATTGGGATCCAAAACCGGAGAAGGCTTTTATAAAAAAGTAAAAAAGGAAGACGGATCTTCTGAAATTCTCACTCTTGATCTCGAGACATTAACCTACCGATCAGCCAAAAAAGCTCAGTTCGAAACCCTTGAAAAAACAAAGGGTATCAGTGATGTCGTTGATCGATTCAAGGTATTGTGCGAAGGCTCCGACAAGGCGGGTCAATTCTACCGCGCCGTATTTGGCGACCTTTTTGCCTATGTCGCCCAGCGCATAGGTGAGATTACCGATACCGTTTACAAAATAGATGACGCTATGAAAGCCGGATTCGGCTGGCAGCACGGGCCCTTTGAAATATGGAGCGCCCTCGGATTAGAATACGGAATCTCCATGGCCGAGGCTGAAGATCGCAAACTTCCCCAATGGGTTTACGATCTTAAAGAAAGTGGTGCCTCTTCGTTTTATGGCTTAGATCAAGGACACACAACCTTCTATGATCTTGACGCCAAGCAATTTGAGCGCATTCCGGGAAGAGATGCCTTTATCATTCTAGACAATACGCGCAAAACCCATTCGGTTTACAAAAACCCTGATTTTGAACTACTCGATTTGGGAGATGGCATCCTCTGTGCTGAGTTCCGTTCGAAGATGAACACCATAGGGGCTGATGTACTCACAGGACTCAACAAAGCCATTGACATTGCCGAGGCCGAATTTGAAGGTATAGTAGTCGGAAACCAAGGAGCAAATTTTTCTGTTGGCGCCAACCTAGGAATGATCTTTATGCTAGCGGTAGAGCAAGAGTACGAAGAGCTTCATATGGCGATCAAGTACTTTCAAGACACCATGATGCGCATGCGCTACAGCAGTATACCGGTAATCGCAGCTCCTCATGGAATGACTTTAGGCGGTGGATGTGAACTCAGTTTACACGCCGACCGCGTTGTGGCTTCGGCAGAAACCTACATCGGTTTAGTCGAATTTGGAGTAGGCGTTATACCCGGTGGAGGAGGCTCTAAAGAGATGGCCCTCAGAGCTGCAGACACCTTTAGAAAAGGAGATGTTGAGCTCAATGCACTGCGTGAATATTTCTTAACCATCGCCATGGCCAAGGTATCTACCTCTGCCTATGAGGCCTATAATCTGGGCATTCTGCAAAAAGGAAAAGATATCGTAATTGCCAATCCCGATCAGCAGTTGGCTGTGGCCAAGGCTACAGCGCGAATCATGGCAGATCAAGGCTATACCAAACCCATTGAACGCACCGACATAAAGGTTCTCGGAAGGCAGGCTTTGGGCACCTTCATGGTGGGCACAGATAGTATGGTTGCCGGAAACTACATTTCAGCGTACGACCGAAAAATGGCCGACAAGTTGGCTTATGTAATGTCAGGCGGAGACCTGTCGGCTCACACCGAGGTAACTGAGCGCTATTTATTAGACATTGAACGCGAGGCATTCTTGTCACTCTGTGGCGAGCGCAAAACACTCGAACGAATTCAACATATGCTTAAAACGGGTAAACCGCTAAGAAACTAAAGACTATGAAGACTGCATATATCGTAAAGGCTTACAGAACTGCCGTAGGCAAGGCTCCAAAGGGATTATTCCGGTTTAAAAGGCCCGATGAGTTAGCCGCTGAGACCTTGAGTTTCATGTTAGATCAAGTGCCTCAATTAGACAAAAACCGCATAGATGATCTGATTCTAGGCAACGCCATGCCCGAAGCTGAACAAGGTTTGAACATGGCTCGCTTAGTTTCACTAATGGGGCTCAAGACAGACAGCGTTGCCGGTGTGACGGTCAATCGATACTGTGCTTCCGGACTAGAAACGATAGCCATCGCCACTGCCAAAATTCAGTCAGGCATGGCCGAGTGTATAGTAGCCGGAGGGGTTGAAAGCATGAGCTATATTCCGATGGGCGGGTACAAGCCTACTCCCGATTACGGGATCGCTGCCGCGGGTCACGCCGATTACTATTGGAATATGGGTCTGACAGCTGAAGAGGTGGCAAAAGAGTACCAGGTTAACCGTGAAGACCAAGATCAATTTGCCTTAGAATCGCATCAAAAGGCATTAGCAGCCTTGGCAAGTGACCGATTTAAAGCTCAAATAGCCCCTATTACGGTTAACGAAGTCTACCTCGATAAAAACGGCAAAAGAGCCAAACGAAGCTATGTGGTAGACCGTGACGAAGGTCCTAGAGCCGACACTAGTTTAGAAAAGCTCGCCAAACTTAGACCTGTCTTTGCTGCTTCCGGATCTGTAACTGCCGGAAACGCCTCTCAAATGAGCGATGGGGCGGCATTTACGCTGATCATGAGCGAAGCAATGGTCAAAGAGCTTCAATTAGAACCCATTGCGCGCCTGGTAAGCTATGCCGCAACCGGTGTGGCGCCTAGAATTATGGGAATTGGTCCGGTAGAGGCCGTTCCGAAAGCCTTGAAAATGGCCAAATTATCGACAGCTGATTTGGAGCTGATTGAACTAAACGAGGCATTCGCCTCTCAATCGTTAGCCGTCATTCGCACCCTTAAGTTAGACCCGAAGACCGTAAACGTCAATGGAGGCGCCATTGCTCTTGGTCATCCGCTGGGCTGCACCGGAACCAAGCTATCAGTGCAACTTTTTGATGAAATGCGTCAACGTCAGTTAAAGGGCAAACACGGACTCGTTACTATGTGCGTGGGAACCGGACAAGGAGCTGCTGGAATTTTTGAATTTATCGCTTAACAAAACATTTGCTATGGAACAACAAACAACACCTACTGCAACGCGTATAAGAGGAGGGCAATTTATCGTCAAAACCCCTACCCTAGATGCATTCTTCACCCTTGAAGACCTGTCTGAAGATCAGAAAATGATGCGTGAAAGCACTAAAGAATTTGCCGAGCGTGAGCTCTGGGCGCATTGGGAACGCTTTGAACAAAAAGACTACGACTACACTAAGCAGTGCATGCAAAAGGCAGGAGAACTCGGCTTATTGAGTATTGCGGTGCCTGAAGCCTATGGTGGTATGGGTATGGGTTTTGTTTCAACCATGCTAGTCTGTGACTACATTTCTGGAGTAACGGGCTCATTTAGCACCGCCTTTGGAGCGCATACAGGTATTGGCACTATGCCGATTACGCTTTATGGAACCGAGGAACAAAAGCAAAAATACGTTCCAAGACTAGCGAGCGGAGAATGGTTTGGCTCGTACTGTCTGACTGAGCCCGGGGCAGGGTCTGATGCCAATTCAGGAAAAACCAAAGCAGTTCTTTCTGAAGACGGATCTCATTACTTGATTACCGGACAAAAAATGTGGATTTCCAACGCAGGATTCGCCGATTTGCTCATCGTATTTGCGCGTATTGAGGACGACAAATACATCACTGGTTTTATCGTAGAAAACGATCCCAATAATGGCATCACCTTTGGTGAAGAGGAGAAAAAATTAGGTATTCACTCTTCTTCAACGAGACAGGTCTTCTTCAACGACACCAAGGTGCCTATTGAAAACATGCTGTCAGAGCGCGGAAATGGATTCAAAATTGCCATGAACGCGCTGAACGTCGGTCGTATTAAGCTTGCAGCAGCCTGTTTAGATGCTGAACGCAGAGTGATAAGAGAAGCTACCAAATACGCCAAAGAGCGCGTTCAGTTTAAGACTCCAATTGCCAACTTTGGAGCTATTAAAGAGAAACTAGCCCTAATGGCTTCGAATTGCTATGCCGATGAGTCAGCGTGTTACAGAGCAGCAAGCGACATCGAGCACAGTATTTTAAGTCGATTAGAAAAAGGGGAATCTCACCAAGATGCCGAACTTAAAGGGGTAGAAGAATTTGCTATTGAGTGCTCCATTTTAAAGGTCATTGTATCTGAGCATATTCAAAGTTGCAGCGACGAAGGACTGCAGATCTATGGCGGAATGGGCTTTAGCGCAGACGCTCCCATGGAATCAGCCTGGAGAGATGCACGTATTTCAAGAATCTACGAAGGAACCAACGAGATCAATCGCATGCTTTCTGTCGGAATGCTCATTAAAAAAGCACTAAAAGGACATGTAGATCTATTGGGTCCGGCCTATGCAGTGAAAGAAGAGCTTATGGGTATTCCCAGTTTTGAAGTTCCCGATTTCAGCGAAGCCCTGAGCCAAGAGGCTGACCTTGTAAAGCGTCTTAAGAAGGTGTTTTTAATGGTCGCAGGTGCAGCTGTTGAGAAATACGGAACCGAGCTCGAGTCGCATCAAATGCTTCTTATGGCTGCCGCCGACATCTTAATCGAGATTTACATGGCAGAATCAGCTGTGTACCGAACCCTGAAGAACATAAACCGCTTTGGTATTGACGCTCAGACGGTTCAAATTGCTATGACTGAACTCTATGTATTTAATGCCGTTGAACACATCAGTAAGCGAGCAAAAGAAGGCATAGCGTCGATTGCCGAAGGCGACGAACAAAAAGCCATGCTCATGGGGCTCAAGCGATTTACTAAATACCACAAGCTTCCGAATATCACCGCGCTCAAAGAAATGATTGCTGAAGCAATAAAAGAGAAAGACGGTTACATCTACGACGCCATTGCCTAACAATGACCGTACAAGTTGTTAAAAAGGCCGCATTACTGCGGCCTTTTTTATTCCCATTCGCCCCGAACATCTATATTTATAAAAATCTTAACTAGGTATGAAACACGCTTTGACCTTTTTTATCGGATGCTTTCTGTTGTCTCTTCAATTGCTGAGTGCCCAGACCGATCAACGAATCTATGAGATTATCGAGTCGGTTGATGCTGACCACATCAAAAAAGACGTTCAAGCGCTCGTTGATTTCGGCACCAGGCATACCCTTAGTGATACCGTTTCGGCTACAAGGGGTATAGGTGCGGCCCGACGGTACATTAAGAAAGAATTTGACCAGATAGCTGCTGATTGCGGCAACTGCCTAGAGGTATTTTACCAACATAATTTCTTTCCTAAAGGTACTAACGAGCGCATAGTTAAAGACGTAGATATAGTCAATGTGGTGGCCATAAAGCGCGGTAAAAAGAACCCGAACCACTTTGTGATTATGAGCGGAGATATCGACTCCCGAGTGAGTGATCCGGCCGATTATACCTCTGAGAGCCCGGGTGCAAACGACAACGCCAGTGGCATGGCAGGAACCATAGAAGCGGCTCGCGTATTATCTAAATACGACTTTGACAACAGCATCATCTTTGTGGGTTTGGCCGGAGAGGAACAAGGCCTCTTTGGAGGTAAGGGATTAGCTGAATACGCTCAAAAAAATAACTGGAATATCATTGGTATTCTGAACAACGACATGATCGGCAACATTAAAGGGGTCGACGGATACATCAGCAATAAAGACTTCCGCATTTTTTCAGAGCCTGTTCCGGTTACCGAGTCAGAACAGTCGCGTCGCGCCCGACGCTTTTACGGAGGAGAAGTCGACGGACATTCGCGTCAATTGGCTCGCTACGTACATCGCCTGACCAAGACCTATATGACTGACATAAACCCCATGATGATTTACCGCCTCGATCGTTTCGGAAGAGGCGGCCATCACCGCCCCTTTAATGATGCGGGATTTGCGGGTATACGTATCATGGAGGCCCATGAAAATTACACCCAACAGCACCAAGACATTCGTGTTGAAAACGGCATCGCTTACGGAGACACCTTTGAGCATGTTGACTTTGACTATGCAGCCAAGCTTACCGCGGTTAATGCCATTACACTGGCTTCGCTAGCCTGGGCTCCATTAGCTCCTGAAACGGTGGCTATAGGTGGAATAGTTCAAGCCAGCGCAAGATTAAAGTGGTCAGCCGTAGAAGGTGCCAATGGTTATAAGGTGCATTGGCGAGAAACCACCCTACCGCAGTGGAGCCATTCACGTCAGCTAGAAGGGGTCACCGAACACGAGCTAGATGGAGTCGTAATTGATAATTTCTTCTTCGGGGTTTCGGCCGTCAGTAAAGACGGACACGAGAGCCTCATTGTTTTTCCAAATCAAATTTTGCGTTAATTTTCTTATTCCCTTTAATTCATCTCTTGTATGAAACAGTTTTTATTTAGTGCCTTTTTCGCCCTAAGCGGACTCGTAGCAGCCCAAGAATTTAGCATGGAAATCGCTCAAGATCTTAAGCCGCGCAACATAGGGCCCGCCGGTATGAGTGGAAGAGTCACAGCTATAGATGCGGTTCGCACGAACCCAGACATCATCTATGCCGGAACAGCCTCAGGCGGACTTTGGAAATCAACCTCTGGTGGAACCACCTGGCATCCTATTTTCGATAACGAACTAACAGCCTCCATTGGTGCGGTGGCCATAGACCCCAACAATGCCGATGTAATCTGGGTTGGAACTGGAGAGGGAAATCCCAGAAATAGCCTAAATGGAGGTTACGGTGTTTACCGCTCGCTTGATGGCGGAAAAAGCTGGAAGGCAATGGGACTCGAGAAAACCCGTCACATTCATCGAATTCTCATTGATCCATCCGACTCAAATACGGTTTACGTCGGTGCCATAGGATCGCCTTGGGGTGCCCACAAAGAAAGAGGGGTATACAAAACAACCGATGGTGGTAAAACCTGGAAGCAGGTACTTTTTAGTAACGATTTAAGCGGTGTAGCCGACATGGTCATGGACCCGCAAAACCCTAACAAATTAGTGGTCGCTTTATGGGAGCACAAGCGCGACCCTTGGTTTTTCAAGTCAGGTGGTGCTGGAAGCGGGCTTTACCTCACTTACGACGGAGGTGAAAGCTGGAAAAAGCTCACCGAAAAAGAAGGACTTCCTGAGGGTGAATTAGGCCGTATCGGATTAGCCATTGCCCCGAGTGACACCCATGTGATCTACGCGTTAGTAGAGGCTAAGAAAAACGCCCTGTATCGATCAGCCGACGGAGGGGAAAAATGGGTGATGGTCAATGATAAGGAAGAAATCGGCAACCGCCCCTTTTACTATTCAGACTTGGCCGTTGATCCATCAAACGAGAATCGACTGTACTCGGTGTTTACCTATGTGAATGTATCAGAAGATGGCGGAAAAAGCTTCAAAGAGCTAATGCCCGCTTATGGCGTATCTAATGGAGTTCACCCCGATCACCACGCATGGTATATTCACCCCACTGATCCCGACTTTATGATCAACGGAAATGACGGTGGGCTCAACATAACCCGTGACCGCGGAAAAACCTGGCGATTTGCCGAGAACATTCCCGTAGCCCAGTTTTACCACATCGCTGTAGACAACGAGTTTCCGTATAATGTATATGGGGGCATGCAAGACAACGGATCATGGCGAGGCCCAGCGTACGTCTGGAAAGACCAAGGCATTCGCAACAGTTATTGGCAAGAGATTTCATTTGGTGACGGATTCGATGTGGTTCCAGACCCCGATGATTCGCGTTACGGTTATTCGATGAGCCAACAGGGAAGTGTAGTGCGCTACGATTACCTGACTGGAAACAATTATGGGGTGAGACCTACTCCACCCGATCAGCAAACAGAACTTCGATTTAACTGGAATTCGGGAATCGGACAAGACCCCTTTGATTCTTCGACCGTTTATTTTGGAAGCCAGTTCGTGCACAAAAGCACAGACAAGGGGCTTACTTGGACCGTGATTTCGCCAGACCTAACCACCAACGACCCCGCCAAGCAAAAACAAAGCGAAAGCGGGGGGCTCACTATGGACGCAACAGGGGCCGAAAATCACTGCACCATTTTAGTAATAGAGCCTTCGAAGGCAGAAAAAAATATGCTTTGGGTCGGAACCGATGACGGACGCGTGCATATAACTCGTGATGGTGGTGTTAACTGGACCGATGTGAGCACCAACCTCAAAGGGCTGCCTAAAGGTTCATGGATTGCTCAGATTAGAGCCTCAGAAAAGAACCCCGGAGAAGCCTATCTCATCGCTAACGATTACCGCCGATTTAATTACACTCCATATGCCTACCACACCACCAACTACGGCAAGTCTTGGGAGCGCATTGTCGATGAGACTGACGTGGAGAGCTACACGCTATCTATTCTGCCAGACCCAGAATTTCCGAACCTACTCTTTTTGGGTACAGATGACGGATTATACCTTTCACTAAACAAAGGAAAAAAGTGGATGAAATACACTAACGGCTTCCCCACGGTTTCGACCAAGGATTTGGTTATACATCCGCGCGAAAAAGATCTGGTTATTGGAACTTTTGGAAGAGCCGCTTGGGTTTTAGATGATATTCGTCCATTACAGCAGCTTTCAGAGTCACCCGATGTGCTGCAACGCGAACTCGCCCTGTTTGACGCCCCCACCGCATACCACGCTGCCTACCAACAACCTACCGGATCGCGTTTTGGAGCCGATGCCATGTACCACGGCGAGAATCGCCCCTCAGGAGCGCGCATAACGTATTATGTGAAACAAGGATCCGACGGCATGAAAGAAAAAGACAGCTTACACCTCTTTGTTCTGAAAGGTGCTGATACCATTAGACACCTAACCACCAAAAGACCTGAAAAACCTGGATTTCACCGTATCGGATGGAACCTAGACGAAAAAGGAGTCGAATCGCCTTCGCGCACCATAAGAAAATCTAAGAGAGAACCTTCAGGAGCTGATGTGCTTCCAGGTACTTACACTCTTATTGCGCAGCTTGGAGATCAAACGGCAACAGCCTCCATTGAAGTGGCCCTTGACCCCAGACTCAATCAGTCTGTGGCTCATGCAGAAGAGGTATACAAGGCAACTAAAGAAGTGCAATCGCTTATGGCTTCGGTCAGTGAATCTACCAAAAAACTAGCTCAAGCCTTAGGGCATATTAAGGCCTTTGAGGCCCAACTAAAAGCCAGCGAGACTAGCCTAGACGATAAAGAAAAAGAACGCCTCAAATCGCTAAAAGCAGCCTTGACAGGGCTTCAAGATCAGGTATTCGGAAAAGAAGATAAACGCCAAGGTATCACACGAAACGCTGAAATGACTGTGCTTACCCGTATTAGAAATGCATCGCGTTACGTGCAAACACGAAAGTCGGGTATAACATCCACCGAGCAACAGCTTATTGAATTTGCAGCCGAGTCTACCCAATCATTTACGCGGGCCGTTACTACATTCTTTGAAACTGAATGGGTCGAGTTTGTAGATCAAATGGCGCCTCACCAGAAACCCGTGTTAAGTAAAACGCTCTCGTCGGAAGTAGACTAAGATTCTATGAATCCATCTGCCCACGGTTGGACCCTTAAGCTTAGCCATGAGCTAGATAAAGCCAGAGACACCTGGTCAGATGCAGCGCACTTAACGAATTTTCAATCGCAAACTGGGTTCATATATGGAGCCCATTTGCGTTCATGGGAAAAACTTCAGCTACCTGCCTTGACCACAACCGATGAAATTGCCAAGGTAAATCTCTTTATTTCTTTGTACGGAGTGGCGTCTCAGCATTCGGTAGCCGAATTTCAATCAGAATTAGGCACCTTCTATTCTGATCTTGGACTGGACGCTTCTAGAAAGAACATTGAAAAGCTCATTGATTCTCGCATTTATTTGGGTGGAGGGCTATTTAAAAAGTCAATGGGCACGAGCATGACCAACGTGCTACTCTACCTTGACGTACTTCTCTTTGAACAGTTCGTGAAAGGTCAGCCTATTGCTCACTATGCACCCTTTTATGAGCATATCGTGCTAGACACCATTCATGAAGCGGCCTCCCTGCACAAAACGGTAGATCAACAGCACTTTAAAATCGCCAAACTTTTAGAAGATAGTCGGGCATTTAGGTCTTCTTCCGGGCGTGCAAAGTCCCATGGTACAATTTCAGACTGGCCCGCAAACCTAAGCCAGTATGCCCTTAGAATGGCTGCAGTAACCCTTTGGGAAAGCGAGGGTTATTCTGAACGGGCTTTAGATTTACTCTACACCAAGGGAGCAAGTTTTAAGCTATCTGAGGAAATTATTCATCAACTGCTCAATGAGGTAGACCTGTTTTATACCAGTCATTACACTGAGATACCCTACCTCAAACATTACAACCTGGTATACAACTACTACGAAGGCCTAACGAAAACTGCTGGGCGGTTAATTTACCGCAATCGCGACCGCATCAAGCGCGAGTTACGTCAAAACAAAGAATTGATAAGACTGATCAGTAAATCGACTCAAACTGAATTGACTGCTAATGAAAAAGAACAAATGAAAGCGTATCTATTAGACAGTTTTAAAAGCATTCCATCTATCGCCTTATTTTTGCTTCCAGGGGGCTCAGTATTGTTGCCAGTAATCGCCAGTTTACTTCCAAAACTATTGCCGTCTTCATTTGACGATAACCGCATTGACTAAATTATGTATATCAAAGCACAACATCGCAATCCCGAGTTCACAGAAGCCCTTGAATTTATTAGAAATCAGGCTTTTGGGATACTAATCGCGCAGCTAAACAAGCGCAGCTGGGGAACGCATCTTCCGTTCATAGTCAATAAAGACCTCAGTATTAGTAGTCATATGGCCAAAGCGAATCCACTAGCGCATCAGTGGCTCAATGAAGGATTACCCGAGGAGGTACTCTGCATATTTAAGGGGGCTGGAGCCTACATTTCAGGTTCCTGGTATACGCACGAAGAGGTGTCTACCTATAACTATACCGCCCTACACGTCTATTGTACAGTCAACTTGTGCAGTCCAGAACAGACCCTGTCTGATTTAGAAACCCTAATGCACACGCACGAGTCTAGGCAAAAAAATCCCAAATTTATGAGTGAATATTCCTCAGAAACGCTCAAGCAAGCGAGAGGCGTTTTAGGTTTCAACCTTGAGGTTCGCGAATTTCATTTTGTCCAAAAACTCTCACAAGAGCGAACAAATGATCGCGATCAAGTCATAGCGCATCTGAAGGAGGGCAATTTCAATGAGCAGGCGGTCGCAGCGGCGATGCAAGACCAAAATAACAAACCCGTATGACCATCACTCAACTCCACTATTTAATCGCTGTCGCAGAGCATCAGAATTTTACGGTTGCCGCCGAAAAGTCTTTTGTCACTCAACCCACGCTAAGCATGCAGGTGGCTAAGCTTGAAGAAGAGCTCAATATTAAGTTGTTCGATCGCAGCTCTAAACCAATTAAGCTGACCGCGGTTGGAGAGAAAATTGTAGAACAAGCAAGAAGAGTGGTAATTGAAGCAGAGCGCATAAAAGACATTGTTTCGGTCGAAAAGGGGTATGTCGGTGGGCCCTACAACCTAGGAATCATTCCTACGGTTATGCCAACCCTACTTCCGATGTTTTTAGCTATTTTTATTAAGAAGTATCCTAAGGTAAAGCTGATCATAAAAGAGATGACTACCGAAGAGATAGTGGTTCAGCTCAGAGAGGGCAAACTAGACGGAGCGATAGCCGCAACACCCTTAGGGCAGGAAGACATCATTGAACGCCCTCTGTTCTACGAGCCATTTGTGGCTTACATTCCAGACAATCATCGACTTAGCCATCAAAAACAGCTACACAGTGAAGATCTAAGACTCGACGAGGTGTTACTGCTAGAAGATGGACACTGCTTTAGAGACGGGGTGGTCAATCTCTGTGGAGTACCTAAGCAATTGGATCCCAGTGTCTTCAGAATCGAAAGTGGGAGTTTCGAGACCTTGATCAAACTATCTGACGAAAACATGGGGATGACGCTGCTTCCTTATCTGCACACCCTTCATTTAAGTGAACAGCAGAAAAAACACCTGAAATATTTTGAAAAACCTGAGCCTGCAAGGGAAATTAGCTTAATCTATCACAAAAGTGAGCTCAAGCTTCAGATAACCAAGGTATTGAAAGAAGTAATTAGCGCCGTAATTCGCGGAGCCATCAGCTTTCACGATGTGAAGATCATTTCACCTAAACAGCAATCAACGAAGGTCTAGCGTACAACTCATACTTGAGCAGCGGTTTATCGTTTACAAATTCTCGTAACCACTCTACCAAAGCCATCCATTCTTGACCTTGTAAAATAACCTTTGCTTTTTGTACTTCTTTTAAAAATAGATCACGATCAAAACTGACCTTTTCTAAAATAGATTGGGTGTAATTCAGCATTTTATTTCTCATGATTTATTCTTTATGACTTCATGAAATTAAAATGAGAATACAAAAAACTATCCCAAGGATTCGTTAAAATTCTAGTCGTGCTTCAGTCTTATAGACCATTCAAAATCAAAAGTAGAAACGGTATCGTTAGCCGCATCAACGCCCGTACTTTGCAGCCAAAAGGTAACACCCTCTCCTGTTGCGACGGTTTGCTCTACGGCTTTTCTAACTCGGTCTTCAGCCTCACAGCTAAACCGAATTTTACCTTTGGCCTTTTTTGAAAAAATGGCCTTATTTTGAACCACTAGCATACTGATCTTACGGCCTGAACGTTGAATCTCATTCATAACCAGAACACCTGAGCTTAATTCAGCTGCCATTCCTTGTACGGCCCAAAAAATAGAAGCAAAGGGGTTTGAATTGAACCAACTGTGCCGAACGGTAACTTCGGCATAATTCGCGCTAAGCTCGGCCACACGTACCCCACTCCAATAAGCAGAGGGCAGTTTAAAAAATAAAAAACGGTTAATTTTTGACAAATTCGTTGAACGTTTAGGATTCATTCGCTGCCAAGTAACGCTCGGCATCTAAGGCCGCCATGCACCCCGTTCCGGCTGCAGTGATCGCCTGTCTGTATTCTTTATCTTGGGCATCACCGCAGGCAAATACCCCCGGTTTATTCGTTTTGGTAGTCTTCCCTTGGGTCTGAATGTAGCCCACTTCATCCATGACTAATTGACCTTTGAATATGTCAGTATTCGGTTTATGTCCGATGGCGATAAACAAACCCGTAATGGCGATTTCTTCTTTCTCTCCCGTTAAGCGATTTACCATTCTAAGCCCCTCAACGACCTGATCTCCGAGTACCTCGTCGACCTCGGTGTTATAGCGAACATCGATATTTGGTATACTCTCAACACGGTGCTGCATGGCTTTAGAAGCACGCATTTGGTCTTTTCGAACAAGCATGGTCACCTTAGAACAAATTTTAGACAGGTAAGAGGCTTCCTCCGCTGCCGTATCTCCTCCGCCGACTATGGCCACCTCTTGACCCTTGTAAAAAAAGCCGTCACAAACTGCGCAAGCCGAAACACCACCGCCCCTTAGACGTTGCTCACTAGGAATACCCAGGTACTTGGCTGAAGCACCGGTAGAAATGATCACTGTATCTGCCACTAATTCTTTCGATCCATCGGCCACCACTTTATGGGGTTGACCAGGTATTTCGTTAAACTCAACGGATGTGATTTGACCTATGCGCACTTCAGTTCCAAAGCGCTCAGCCTGTTGTTGTAACTGAACCATCATGCTTGGGCCGTCTACCCCCTCAGGATAGCCTGGAAAATTATCTACCTCTGTGGTTGTGGTCAACTGCCCACCTGGTTCCATGCCCGTATAAACCACCGGTCTCATATCGGCTCTTGCGGCATAAATTGCTGCAGTATAACCAGCTGGTCCTGAACCAATTATAAGTGTTTTGATGTGCTCTGGCTGTGTGCTCATGATGATTAGATTTAAAGAGGAAAGCGAATTTAATGAATCTTAAATGCTAAACTATGTAACTTAGAGCACATTCCAAACCCAATCAATTCGCTTAATTCGTATCGTTAATAAACAATACACAAAATGATCAAATTATTCGCCCTAATTAGCTGTTCGCTCTTTGGCATTTGGTGCCAACAAGCACGTGCACAAGATTCAGCCATTTCGCGTTTAGACTCGCTTACATTTTTGGAGCAATCCGCTCAAAAAAACGCACTACTGATCGATGTCAGAACGAAAACTGAGTTTAAACAGGGTCATCTAAAGGGGGCCAAGCAAGTCGATTTTTTAAAGCCCGAAGCGTTCGAGGCTTACTTCAAAAAAATAGACACCCTGAAGCCCGTTTATTTGTATTGCCGATCCGGAAATAGAAGCCTTAAAGCGGCTAAATATCTTGAATCGGTTGGCTTTAAAGAAATCTATGATCTTCGAGGAGGCTATTTAGCCGTTCCTAAGAAATAGGCGTATCATGTTTCGGCAATTACTCACGCTGAGTGCCGTAATGCTTGCATTCGGTGCGCTTAGCGCTCAAGAGGCTATTAGCCATCATTCGTTATTCGCCGTTGGAGAGCTTACTGCTAAATGGACTTACCGGGCAGAAACGCATTTTGTACTCGGAGACTTTATGAAACAGTCTCGGCAACTCATACTTCGCCCGGCCTTCATTTACAAGCTCTCAAAATCTATTCACCTAAGCGGAGGAATAAGTTACCTCTACAATGCCAGCTATGAAGGAGGGCCTTTCAACACCAACGAAGAAATTAACTTCTGGGAGCAGATCGATTTTTCGCATCAATTGGGCCCAATTCGATTATCACACTGGCTGCGTCACGAGCAGCGGCATCGCGAAAATGGATATGTCGAACGACTCCGCATTCGCATTCTTGTAGACGCCTTTCTTTTTGAGGTCAATAATACTCCAGTTGATTTGGTCACGTTTAACGAACACTTTGTAGTTACTCAGGGATTAAATTGGCAAAAAATGGACCAAAACTGGTCATTCGTTGGCGTGCAATTTCCTGTAAACAAGCACTTTATAGCTCGTACGGGGTACCGCTATGTCGCACTCAACAGAGCGGTCAGCGGTCAACACCTGCACACCATTCACAGCTGGTTAATTTATCGCTTTCTTTAACATTTTAGCTATTCTAAAAAAGAATCTTGGCATAGGTATTGCAACAGTGGATCCTAATTAAGGTGCTTTGGTGTTTTAGCTGCGATTTAGGGCTAAAACCGTTCCAACTTTTTAGTCATTTTTTAAGTACCTTAACTCAAAATATAATACATGAAGTCACTTGTATACCTAGCGGTATTTCTGGGTTTTAGCATTCAGTTGACAGCTCAAAGTTTCACCAATTTAGACCGCAGTCCGCTAGATATTAGCTACGCAAGACCAGAGCGTATGGCTGATCCGGATATACGCATCACCTACTCACGTCCTCAACTAAAAGGAAGGGGCGTAGGGGATTTAGTTCCCAATGGAAAGATATGGCGCACCGGCGCCAATGAGACCACTGAAATTACCTTTTTCAAGACGGTAATGATTGAAGGGCGACGCATTGAAGCGGGCACCTACACCCTGTATTCTATTCCTGGTAACCGCAGCTGGACCATAATTTTGAATAGCAAGCGAAATACCTGGGGAGCTTATGCCTATGATGAGCAATTAGACATTGGACGATTTGAGGCAAAGGTTGAAGTGAATGAAAACCCCGTGGAGGCCTTTTCTATAGCTTTCGACCGCAACGATACCGGATACACCTTGTTTCTTGGGTGGGGCGAAACGCTCGTGTCTCTGCCAATAAAATCCTAATTGGGGCGGTAATACACCAAGGGTTGAGGAATATGGGTTGTTCCGTCATCTGCGCATTCAGAAGTCGTGTAATAGCCGAATCCTTCGAGATCAAACGCCATAGCCTCTCCCTGCTGCTCTAAGTTGTAAGGTAGTTGAGTGGGTGTCTCACTAACCAATAGTTCTTTGAGAAGTTTCTTTTCGGGATTTGCGTAAAGCCAGGCTCTGAAATAATTCTTAATGAGTACGCTTCCTTTTTCGTGCTGGTCTGCAGCCGTTATGTAGTGAAAATAACGCCTCATAGGCGGCAGGTCTTGAGGCAATGGATCGATTTTAAGCACCCCGATAAATTCAAGCGTGTTTGGCCCGCCATCTCGAGCTGTCTTCAAATCGATTGCATAAACACGGGCCTTTTCATCGCGTTTCGTTACGATAAGTAGTTCTTCACTGCGCTCATCAAATAATAAAGCTTCAGCGTCTCTAGGGCCATCTGGATAAATCAATTCTATAGCGGTAGGCAAGAGTTCGTCTAACTCAGCTGAATGATCAATCCGGGGCTCCTCTACCCTATAAATCACAATCGAAGCTCTACGTGCAGCATTATCTCCAATATCTCCAATAAACAGATAGGGCTTGCCTTGGTATGTTCCGCCGGCCATATCTTCCCAATCTATATGCTGAGCTCCTTTCAGTAAAAATTCACGCTCAACTCTCATCGAAGAAGAAAGCGCGTAAATTTTAGGGGCATCTCCACTATCGTTATGTACCCAAAAACGGTTTGCGTTTAGCTTCGAGCTTCGCAGACCACTAATTTCTTTCAAACGAACATCGGTACTGTAACCTAGGGTATCTACTCGAAACGATGGCCATTGCTGACCTTGAGCCATAAGTGGAAAGAAACATAGCAGTGCAATAAACCGTGCATAGTTGTTGATATTGATCTTCATTTAATGTAAAATTTCAAAGCAATATAAAGTGGTTTAGAGCCATAAAAGCGTATTTTTCTCATTATTTAAAGGTTACGCTTTTGCCCAATTTCATTCGAAACACACTGTTTGTAGCTTTAGCCGTTTGCAAATTAGCGGTTCACGCCCAGCAACACCAATTGGACAAAATAGACTCGGTTATAGACTCGGCTATTGCCAAAAAGGCCTTTCCCGGAGCTCAATTGTTGATTTCGAAGGGTGGCGCACTCAAGGTGCATAAGGCCTACGGATTCCACACCTACGATTCGATTCAGAAGGTAGAACTCGACCACCTGTATGACCTAGCTTCAATGACCAAAGTTTTGGCCGCTACGCTGACCTTTATGAAGGCCTACGAAGAACTCGAAATCGATTTAGACAGCAAGGTGAACCGGTGGTTTAAATCACTGAAATGGCGTCGGAAAGGACGCAGTAGTTTTAGAGAAATTTTGAGCCATCAGGCCGGATGGATCCCTTATATCGCCCATCAGTATAAAGTGGTGAAAAAGAATGGCGATTACCGTGCGCGAACACTTCAAAGTCAGGCGTCTGACGACTACCCGATTGCGCTGCACGACTCGCTTTACATTCATAAAAATTACGCGAAAAAAATACGCAATCGTATTTACAGAACTCCTGTTAAGGGTAAAGGAAACTATCGTTATTCTGGTCTATGGTTCTTCTTGGTTCCGGATTTCATTCAGAAAAATTACGGTGAGCCCTTCGATGCGTTTCTGACCAATCAGTTCTATGAACCGCTAGGGGCAGATCGCCTAACCTTTAATCCGTACAAAAAATTTAAGCGATCAGAAATTGTTCCTACTGAGGTCGACACACTGATGCGGCGCGGATTGGTTCGTGCCTACGTGCACGATGAGGCCGCTGCCTTGATGGGTGGGATATCAGGTAATGCCGGACTATTCGGAAATGCAGAATCTGTGTTTAAAGTTGCTGAAATGTTGAGGCTAAACGGAACGGTTGATGAACGCAAGTATCTTGATGCGTCGACTGTGGATGAATTTAGGGCCCAAGCCTACCCCAATACCGATAATAGAAGAGGACTGGGCTTTGACAAACCCGATCTAGCTCTAGACCCTCCCTATCCTTCTTCATTGATCAGCCCATCAGCCTTTGGACACACGGGCTTTACCGGAACTATGGTATGGGTTGACCCCGAAGCTGACTTGGTAATTGTGTTACTCACCAACCGGGTTTACCCGTCTCGTGAGCAGCGCGGTCTTTACGATTTCCGCGTACGCGAACAATTGATTGATCTTGCTTTAGGATTAAACTAGGCACTGGATTCTTTTACCTAGCGGTAAAAGATCCATGGGGGGAGTTAGACAACAACCACCACGC
>JAURFJ010000030.1 GCA_030834365.1 Flavobacteriaceae bacterium
GACCTGTGCTTCGGGAAGCGTATAGGTACCTTCTTGTTCGACTGGGTTTTGTGTGGCCATTACCAAAAAGGGGCTTTGCAACTTAAATGTCTCGTCGCCGATCGTGACTTGTCTCTCTTGCATGGCTTCAAGCAGGGCAGATTGCACCTTGGCAGGGGCCCTATTGATCTCATCTGCCAGTACAAAGTTGGCAAAGACCGGTCCTTTTTTTACGTCAAACCGCTGCTCATTCATGTTGTAGATGACCGTTCCGATCACATCTGCCGGAAGCAGATCGGGCGTAAACTGTATACGGCTAAAGCTTGCTTTAACCGCCTGTGCCAATGAATTTATGGCTAGCGTTTTAGCTAATCCAGGCACCCCTTCAAGCAGAATATGCCCCTTAGCCAGCAGCCCGATGAGCAAACTGTCGACCATGTGTTTTTGACCAACCACCCTTTTAGACAGCTCGTTTCTTAGCACACTGATAAACGCACTTTCTTGTGCAATTTTCTCGTTCAAAGCAGTTATATCCACGTCGTTTGGTTTTATAACACGTTTTTAGTGGGCGCAAATTGATAATTCTATTCAGATATCCTTGTTAATTATTGGTTAAAAAAGCCGGATTTTATAGGGGTTTGAGCCTTATTCAGACGCCTAGAAAGTTGTAAATTCAACCAAAAGTTTTTTTCATGCACTATTCAGGGATTATTGCGGGCACCATGACGTGGGGAAAATGGGGCAAAGCGTTAGGTTTAAAACAAATGGCAGAGCGAATCGAGGCCTCGGTCTCTCTGGGAATCACCTCATTTGATCATGCAGACATATACGGAGACTATACAACTGAGGCCGAGTTTGGAGCTGCCTTTGAACAATGTGGCGTTGATCGCGCTTCTGTTCAATTTATTACTAAATGTGGCATTCAGATGACTCGCGGACGCGATCACCAGGTAAAACACTACCAATACGACCACAATTATATTCTAACATCGGTTGAGCGAAGCCTTGAAAAGCTTCGAACACCTTATGTCGATGCACTCTTATTGCACCGACCTAGCCCACTCATGGTGCCTGAAGAAATTGGAAGGGCTGTCGCCTCGCTTTTAGAGCGTAAACTGATTCGTTCTTTTGGTCTGTCTAATTTTCTTCCCCATCAGGTCGAAGCTATTCGACGTTTTACCCCCGTTGAGGTAAATCAGGTTCAGTTTTCTCTGACCCATACCGAGGTTATGTACGACGGAACACTAGATCAGGCCCTATCACAGGGTATAGTCCCCATGGCCTGGAAGCCTCTGGGCGATCTTTTTGACGCTAGCGATGAACGCACACAACGTATCGCCAAGGCTGCTGAGCCACTCTGTAAGAAATACGACCTCACTTTGGCAGGTCTTGCAATCGCCTTTCTCAAGAGGCATCCATCTGGTGTACTACCAGTAGTGGGTACGACAGATACCGATAGGCTTGAGGCTTTAAAAAAAGGAGTCTCTGTTGAATTGGAGCTTGAAGACTGGTTCATTCTGCTAGAGGCCAGTCAAGGACGAAGGGTTCCCTAGACTATGATTAATAAACGCTTATTAATAAAAAACCTGCTCGCTCATAACGACGAGAATAGTTTTTACGACAAAAAGCGGTTTATTTCTATATCAGAGAAGGAGGGCAAGGCTAAGTTTCTAAAACATGTATGCGCGCTAGCCAACAGTAATCCCAAGAATAATTCGTTCATTGTTATCGGCGTTGAAGACCGAGATAACGCCATTACCGGCGTAGATTTCTTTGACGACAGCAAGATTCAAAATTTGGTCAACGCCTATCTAGAGAATCCACCGATTGTTTCATACGAGAACATCCCCTTTCCACATCTTCCTGAAAATAAAGTAGTTGGGCTAGTTACCATACGCTCCATTGGTAAGCTCTGTGCCCTTAGAAAGAACATCTGGAAGTATTATGGCGGATCGGTTTTTTACCGAGATGGTAGCATCAGTATGCCCAAGACGTTCAAGTCTGACCTTGTAGATATTAACTCAGGCGTCGTTGCTGACCTAGAAAAGCAGTCTGAGAATAATATTCAACTCACCCTAGATGGAGTCATTGACTTTATAAAAAACCGACATCCCGATCTACCTAGTTTTTACAAGGTGTTTAAGGAGCAATTTGTCGTCTGTTGGGCAGGACAACTAAAAAAAATTAAAGGAAAAGAATACTTCTCTAGAGTCGATATCGAGTTGATCAACGAGCAAGTGCGTCTGTTTTTTTCGGCATTAGATGAGGTAGAAATTCAGGTGACCGAAGATTCTTTTAGCCTTTTGGAATATGTGTATTTGGGGCTAGGTGTCAAAAAATACTATCCGCTTGAAAAGCTGGTCATTAGCTTCAGTGAGAGCGGAACCTACTCTATGCATTCAGAATTGGTTTTCGAGCCACCGCGTTACGAGACCAAAGATCTTTTTCATGTCTACAATACAAACAACACTTTGCTGCAGCTCATCAAGCAAAAAATCACCCTCAGCGCTCGACAACTGAGCGATTTAAAACAGCTGCCTGACACTTATCTAATCTGCTACCTCAATGGGTTTGAAGGAGCAAAAGACAAAATGGAGTTGGCTAAACAGCTGCTAAAAATCGTAGACGAGGGGATATACCGAGACCTCAAGCAAGCGCTGAGAATTCTGCGCAAGGTTCATTACAATTAAACGAGTCTTTACAAAGGGCTTTCGAGGTCTTTGGCATAGGGCAAAGCCTCTATGGCCCCATAGGATTGAGTGGTAAACGCCCCGGCTTTATTCGCAAATGCCACTAAAGGGCTAAGGCGCTTGAGGCTTTGAAGCAAATCGTTTACACGTGCGTGTTGAGCTAGTTGAGAGAGCAGCGCCCCAATAAAAGCATCTCCAGCAGCTGTAGTATCTATGGCGGTTACCTTTACGCTCTCTACAAGCGTCTGCTCGCCATTTAGGCTCACAAAGGTGCCCTGGTATCCAAGGGTGATGCATACCAATTTTGTGCCCAGTTGATGAAAGTGGTTGGCGGCCTCTTTATGGGTGTCTTTGCCGGATAGTAAAAAGGCCTCTTCTTCGCTAAACTTACAGAGATCTGAGGCGGAAATAAAGGGTAATGATTGCCTTATGAATGATTCTTTATTCGATTTCCAAAGGTCTACTCGAAAGTTGGGATCAAAGCTGATTAGAGCTGCTTTTTCTTTGGCTGCCCCTAAATAGTGACGGTATGTTTCGTTTAAGGGTCCTTCTAAAAATGCAGTGGCTGAGCCAAAATGAACCATAGCCTTATCAAACAAAGGCAAAAGATTAGTGTCTGCAGTTAAGGCGGCGTCTGCGCCTCTTGAGAAATAAAAATCGCGCTCGCCCTGTTCTGAGAGCGCAACAAATGCTAGTGTGGTGAATTGATCTGAGCGCTGAATAAAGGAAGTGTCAACGCCCTCTGAGGTTAGCATTTTTGCAAGAAAATCGCCAAACGGATCACCTCCGACCGCCCCAGCAAATAGTGCTGACTGACCCAATCGCTGAACCGCGCAGGCCACATTTGCTGGTGCTCCCCCTGCCTTTTTGACGAAGTGTATTGCCTCTTGAATGGTTCCTGAATGGTGTTCAGCGACAAAATCGATTAACAATTCTCCGATACAAATTACCTTGTGCATAGTCTAGACAATAGGCACCCAAAGTACTACTTTTGCCTAAAACTTTTGCTTTGGGAAGAACCCTGGTCATTGGAGATATTCACTCAGGAAAGCGAGCACTTGAGCAGGCCCTGAACCGCGTAAATCTTCATCCCGAAGACCATTTGATTTTCTTGGGAGACTATGTAGACGCTTGGAGTGAGGCCGCTGAAACCATTAACTTTTTGATCACCCTTAAGTCTAATCAAAAATGCACCTTTTTGAGAGGCAATCACGACGATCTGTGCCTAAACTATTTAACTAAAGCCGAAGCCCCTGAAATGTGGTTGTTACATGGGGGGCAGCAGACAAAAGACAGTTACGATACCCAGCCCAAAGCTATCGTAGAGCAGCATATTTCGTTTTTACAGGGCTTAGAAGACTATCATATTGATGATTCGAATACGCGTCTGTTTTTGCATGCGGGCTATACCAATCTAAGAGGAGTAGAGCATGAGTATTTCTCAAAAATGTTCTATTGGGACCGCACGCTTTGGGAGCTTGCACAAGTGGTTGAAGAATCAGCTGCCGATGACTTGCCTCCTCGTCTGAAGAACTATTCCGAAATATTTATTGGACACACCCCCGTTTCTAAGAAACAACTGGTCACTCCCAAGAGGGCTGCTAATGTCTGGAATATAGACACAGGGGCCGCTTTTAAAGGTGCGGTGAGCGTGATTGATGTCGAAACTAAACAGTTCTGGCAAAGTGATCCAGTAGAAATTCTTTATCCTGGAGAACCCGGACGAAATTTGGCCCCATAAAAAAACCCCCTTCAAGAACTGAAGAGGGTTTTCGGTGGGTTTGTTTGGAATCGTTCGGGTGAACGATTAGAATCAAACAAAACTAATCTAACACACTAGCTAATGTAGCGCTTCAGCCAGTTACTACAACCTGAATGCGGCTTACAAAAAACAGAAAACACTGTATTGCGCATATTATGTTACTAATTTAGTCCAATGAGCGATTCAAATTTGCTGAAAGACCGTTACGAGACCCTTGTAAATAAGCTCACAGAGCAATTTTCAGACGGAGAGACTCTCGAGGTTGATCAGATTTTATTCATTGTAGGCCTACAAGAGCTCGGTCAACTGCATCGTAAGTTCAGTAAAGACGAGAAAATCAATGTGATTCATATCGCCATTTGTAGACTTTTAGAGCCTTACGGGTATTATGCTTTTTCCCATTTCGACGAAGACGGATGGCCTCATTATAACGTTATTGACCAACTTCCCTTTTTAAAAGCCGGAGAGCAGTCACGGTTGATGAAGGAGGCTCTTGTGCAGTATTTCTTAGAGAGAGCTTACCTAGATTAGGTCAGTTTGAGTTTTAAAGACTCGAAAACCTCTTCGGCATTTTTTTGCTCAGCTAAAACCTGGTATACAGCATCCAAAATAGGCGTTTTGAGCGGCTTCTCTTCGTTTCTAGCCATGGCAAATAACGGTCTCACCGCATAGGCTCCCTCGGCCACCATTGACATTGACGATTTGATTTCTTCTTCTGCCATTTGCTGGGCCAAATAGAGTCCGAACTGTCTGTTTCTGCTGTGTTTTGAGTAGGCCGTTACCAGCAAATCCCCGAGATAAGCCGATTGGTTAATATTTCTCTTGAGGCGCTGCATCCGCGTAATAAAGCGTTTCATCTCGCGAATAGCGTTTGAAATGAGTACGCTTTGAAAATTGTCGCCAAAATTTAATCCGTCAGCGATTCCGGCGGCTATGGCGTAGACATTCTTGAGAACGGCAGCGTATTCGGTACCCACGGTATCGTTAGAGATATTTACCTTAACATAGTGATTGCTCATGGCCTGTTGAAGAATTAGCGCCCAAGGAGCGGCACTAGAGGCTACGGTCAAATAAGACATGCGCTCCAAAGCAATTTCTTCTGCGTGTGCCGGGCCCGCTATTACGCCAAAGGTGTCGGCCAGCACGTTGCAATGGGTCATCAGATAGTCCTGAATAACCTGGCCTGTTTCAGGGACTATCCCTTTTATGGCCGAGAATACCACCCGGTCTTTGAGCAGTAGTGGACGGTCTTTGAGCAGGTTGTGCACATAGGCTGAGGGCACTACCAACAAAACGATGTCTACTTCAGTTAGGGTGTCTTTAAGGGATATAGAAGCCTTAATCAGGTCTGTTTTTAGGCAAACCTCTTTGAGATAATGCGGATTCTTTCCTGTAGCATTAATGGCATCAGCTACCGACTGCTCGTGAACGTACCAATGCACCATATAGCCATTGTCATTGAGGATTTTGGTTAGGGCTGTGCCGAAACTTCCACCCCCAATTACGCCAAAGATTGGCTTTTTGGGCATAGCGCTGCTTTAAAGAGTTCTCAAGTATTCGGCCACGGCTTTGGCCTCTTGCTCTGAAAGATTTTGGTTATTCATGATCGCATTGTTGTGCTCCTTCAAGAGCGCGATACTGATGGGATCTTTCTTGAGCATTTCATCGGTGTTTAACAACAGGTTCAGCACCCATTCAGGGCTTCTTCTGTCGTAAACTCCGCTAAGTGCAGGGCCAATCATTCGCTGATTAGCCATGTGGCAAGCGGTACATTTAGAGTTGTAGAGGCCTTTACCTTGCTCCGATAAGCCCGTGTCTATATCAGCCGAAAAGCTGTAAGAGCTTATGGGACCTATACCTTTGTTGTTCAGATCTACCGGAACACTCACCGCTTCTTTAGTCGCCGCTTTGGTAGTGGCGCGAGACATTTCAAAGCCTTTGCTCTCTTCTTTCTTTGGACCTTCTCCACAGCTCACTAGGGCTATAGCTAAGGCAAAAAGTAGGGTCTTTTTCATGAAATAATCGATTTAAAGATAAAGGTACACTACCCTATAATGAGCCACAAGTTAGCGTATCGATTTTAACCAATCGAAGCGTTTTTGTTGTGCTTCAAGGGCGCTAAATAGCTCTGATTTAAGTCGCGCAATCAGTTTAGCGGTGCTGGGGATGTCATCAATGGCACTTACCCCGTGCCCCGCAGACCATATCGTCTTCCAGGCTTTAGCTTCTGAGTTCATGTCGAGCCCCGGGTCTAGTTTACCTTCTTTCTTGTAGTCTTCGGGTTTGATTCCGGCCGCATCTAAACTGGGTTGCATGAAGTTGGCAGGGATTCCGGATACCGCCGCTGTGTGTATAATCTTATCAGCAGTGGCGGTTACAATCATATCTTTGTATTCGCTCTGGGCGCGACTCTCGGTGGTGTTGATGAAACGCGTTCCCATATAAGCCATGTCTGCTCCCATTTGAAGAACGGCAGCTATGTCTTCACCGGTGCTGATGGCTCCGGCCACCACTATAGTTTTGTTAAACACCTTTTTGACATCCTTAATAAGGGCCATCGGATTGATGGTTCCGGCATGCCCTCCAGCTCCAGCAGAAACCAGAATGAGCCCGTCTACCCCGGCTTCAGCCGCCTTTTCGGCATGGCGTTTCTTCACGATATCGTGAAATACCAATCCGCCGTAACTGTGAATCGCATCTACCAAGAGCGAAATGGCTCCTAGCGATGTAATCACCAAAGGAACCTGGTGCTTCACACAGAGTTCAACGTCTTGTTGAAGACGTGTATTGGTCGGATGAACGATGAGATTTACCCCATAAGGAGCAGGTTTTTCGCCTGTTTCTTTTTCATGAGCCTCAAGGGCCTCTTTGATCGTAATCAACCACTGCTCAAAGCCCTCGCTGCTGCGTTCGTTTAGGGCTGGAAAGGATCCGATCACCCCATTTTTGCAGCATTCAATCACCAGTTCTGGCCCAGAAACCAGAAACATAGGGGCAGCGATTACGGGTAGTTTGGCGCTTTTAAGCGCATCAGGAATGGAATTCATAGCATTTGAGTATGCTTTAAAACTACGAAACTTCTGTGGGTTTGGGCTTCTTTTTTGTCGCCATGAAGACTCCGGTAAACACCAAAATGGTTGCTCCCATTTTAACCGGTGTCAACGCATCTCGCCCCGCAATTATGGCAAATAAAATGCCTATAACTGGTTGAACATAAGAGAACACCCCTATGGTGGAGGCCTTGAGCTCGGTCATGGCGTAGGCGTTTAGCAAAAAGGTCAAGCAGGTAACCCCGATGACCACAAAGGCGATGGTGCCATAGCCCCAAAGCGGAATAACGCTCCAATCGACCTCTAAAAAGGCGTTCAAGGTGATCGGTGTATTGAGCAAAATGGCAAACGTGAATATCCACTTGAGAATGGTAAACGGATTGTACTTCAACATCAACGATCGAATGATGATGAGGTAAAAACTATAAGATATCGAGTTCAGCATAATCAGCGCATTGCCCAAGGTGGGGTTTGGGGCGTCTCCTCTAACCTCTTGTCCCACTAAAATGAGCATGAGTGCCCCCAAGAATCCGATTGCAATACCTGAGGCTTTTAGTTTGGTCACCTGCTCCTTTAGAATAATTATAGAGAGCAAAAGGGTGGTTATGGGGGTAGTGGTTACAATAAGCGCGCTGTTTATGGGAGTGGAGAGTTCAAGCCCAGAAAAGAACGAGAGCATGTTGATACAGGCTCCGAAAACGGCCGCCAAGAAAATGCGCTTGAAGTCTTCACGCTCAATTTTCTCTTTGGGGGCAAAAATGGCCGCTAGCCAGAAGAAGATAAATCCGCCGATCACCCTCATAAAAATAAAGGCAAACGGACTCACCAGATCGGGCATTACCTCCTTAGCGACGGTGTGATTTAGGCCGTAAATGGTGGTAGCCCCTAGAGCGGCCAAAAGCGCTAGAATGCGCTTTCTCATTGATGCAAAGCCTGTTTGGCCGAATCTAGAACGGCCTTCGCGTTGCCGATAAATATGGCCCTTTCGGTGACGACTACAGGCCTTTTTAAGAAGGTATAATGCTCTAGAATGAGCGAACGGTAATCGTGTTCAGAAAGTGTTTTTTCAGCGAGGTTGCGCTGTCGGTACAAGACCGCTCTTCTGCTGAAGAGAGCTTCGTAGCTTCCGGCTAATTTAGCCATGTGATCGAGGGCTTTTTCTGAGATGCCTTTCGATTTGATTTCGACGAGCTCAATGTCGCTTGAAGGAGCTAAAAATTCGAGCGCCTTTTGACAGGTTTTACAGGTCTCTAAGTAAAAAATGGTGCGCATATCAATCGTTTTGAGCCACCCACAAAAATACACATCCTTGGGCTTAGGGTTCAATCAAAATCTTTTGCGAATTTGAAAATTTTGCCCCCCTCTCAGCATAGAAATAGCATAATTTTGCAGCTGTATTATTAATTGTTCAAAAAATGCACGTAGATACCCAAAGCGCAATCGATAACTTCATGAGTGAAGTACGCAGTCGAAACGGTCACGAACCCGAATTTTTGCAGGCGGTTCAAGAGGTGGCTGACACGGTGATTCCATACATCGTTCAACACGACATTTACCACGGTAAAAACATTTTATTGAGAATGGTCGAACCCGAACGCCTTATTTCTTTTAGAGTAGCTTGGGTAGATGACAAAGGAGAAATTCATGTGAATCGCGGCTATAGAATACAAATGAATTCGGCCATTGGGCCTTACAAGGGAGGCCTGCGTTTTCACCCGACTGTAAACGCCAGTGTGCTGAAGTTTTTGGCCTTTGAACAAGTATTTAAAAATAGCCTAACTACCCTTCCGATGGGCGGTGCAAAAGGCGGATCTGATTTTGATCCCAAGGGAAAATCAGACGACGAGATCATGCGCTTCTGCCATGCCTTCATGTCTGAATTGTGTAGACACATCGGTCCGAATACAGACGTTCCGGCCGGTGATATTGGAGTAGGCGCAAGAGAAATTGGGTACCTTTTTGGCGCTTATAAAAAGACCAGAAATGAGTTTACCGGTGTGCTCACTGGAAAGGGGTTGAGCTGGGGTGGATCGCAAATTCGTCCTGAGGCTACAGGGTATGGCACGGTCTATTTTGCGCAGAGCATGCTACAGACTAAAGGGGAATCAATTGAAGGAAAAAATGTGGTCATTTCTGGTTCAGGAAATGTTGCCCAATTTGCAGCTGAAAAGGTCTTGCAACTGGGCGGAAAAGTGCTTACCCTCTCTGATTCAGGAGGATATATCTACGATCCGGACGGAATTGACGAACAAAAGCTCACGTTTGTTATGGACCTGAAGAACAACAAACGCGGCCGTATCATGACCTACGTAAAAGAATACCCAAAGGCAACCTATCACGAGGGTAAGCGCCCATGGGACGTAAAGTGCCAGATCGCTCTTCCGTGCGCAACGCAGAATGAATTGACAGGTGAAGACGCCAATCAGCTGATCAAAAACGGGGTGATTGCCGTGTCTGAAGGAGCAAATATGCCTTCTACGCCTGAGGCCATTCACCTCTTTCACGATCACAAAATTTTATTTGCGCCTGGAAAGGCTTCTAATGCAGGTGGGGTTGCCACATCTGGCCTAGAGATGTCGCAGAATTCACTGCGAATCAGCTGGACACGTGAAGAGGTCGATGTTAAGCTTCGCAGTATAATGAGTGATATTCACGACGCATGCACGCATTATGGGATGGAGGAAGATGGCTACTGCAACTATGTTAAGGGAGCAAATATTGCCGGATTCGTAAAGGTTGCAGACGCTATGCTTGCTCAAGGAGTGATTTAAGGTATTGAACGCTCAGGTTATACACACAGAGCTCATCGTTTTAAGCCGACTAAGGTATGGTGACACTAGCCTTATTGTTCGCGCCTACACGCGAGAGCTCGGCCTGCAATCGTATATGATAAAAGGAGTGCTTAAGCCCAAAAAAACAGGGCTTAAGCCTTCTTATTTTCAGAGCCTTACTCGTTTAAATGCCGTGGTCACGTATTCGGCTAAAGCTCAAAAGCTTGAGGCGATCAGAGAGGCGAAGCCCGTAGCTACATCAAATGGATTTTCAGCCGATGTGCTGAAGTCGAATGTGGCGCTGTTTATGGCCGAGGTTCTTTCAATGCTATTGTCTGAAGAGCAAGAAGATCAGCAGCTTTATAGTTTTTTGACCGATCAAATTGACCAGCTCGAGACAGAAGCTGTTGGTCCAGATTACCTCATCCTATTTCTGTTGCGATTGGCTCATTTCATGGGCTGCTTTCCAGATAAGACGTATGAGTCATCTCAAGTGTTTGACTTGAGCCAGGGCCTGTTTACCAAATCACAATACGCCCTTACCCCACTTTCAACAGAAGCCTCTGAGCTACTTCATCACTATTTAGGCACGAAATTTGATAATGGTAAGCGCATAAATGCTTCAAAAGCGACTAGGCAAGAAGTTTTAGAAGGGCTGTTAAGGTATTTTTCTTTTCAAATAGCCGGATTCAAATTTCCCAAATCGCTCGAGATCATTCAATCGATCTTTTGATGAGATTTTTAACAGCGATGGTGTTGTGGGCCTTGGGGCTCTCAGTTTACGCACAACAGGTGGTGGTCAAAGATTCTTTGAGCGGCGACCCGATCTCTGGTGTAATCATATACAACGAGTCAAGAAGCGCCTTCACCACAACCGGTTCAAACGGTCAGGCTGAGCTCGATAGGTTCGCTGTTAAAGAATGGTTGTTTTTTAGACACATGGGCCATGGGGTACTCAAGCGCCTCAAATCGACTATTGAAAATGGAGAAACCCTTTATTTGAGTTCACAATCTGAGGGCCTAGATGAAATTGTTATTTCAGCATCGCGCTTTGCCGAGGTGGCCCGAAAATTGCCTGTTCGCGTTCGAAAAATTGGCGATCAAGAAATTGCCCTAACCCAGCCTCAAACGGCTGCAGATTTACTTCAAAATACGGGGGCAGTTTTTGTGCAAAAAAGTCAGTTGGGGGGTGGAAGCCCTATGATTAGAGGCTTTGCGACCAACAGGGTGCTCATAACTGTAGACGGCATCCGAATGAATAATGCCATTTTTAGAGGTGGTAATATTCAAAATGTTATTTCCATAGATCCATTTACACTAGAAAGAGCGGAGATTCTGTACGGCCCCGGAACGGTAATTTCAGGGAGTGACGCTATCGGAGGTGTAATGAATTTTTACACCCGAGAACTCGAAGAACTTGAGTCGGCTAATGAGACCTTGCAGCAGACTGACTATGCGCTGCGCATGGCTACCGCTGCTTCTGAGCGCACGGTACATGTCTCTCATAAAGTCATTAGCCCAAAGTTTGCGGGGGTTATTAGCTTTTCGCGTATGTCGGTTGGCGATTTAAAAATGGGATCTGATGGGCCTGATTCGTATCTCAGAACTTTTTATGTGGAGACCGAAGGCGGAGTAGATCGAGTGGTACAAAATGAAGATCCTCAAAAGCAAGTGGGAAGCGGCTTTGATTCGTATCACTTCATGGCAAAAGGGCGTCAGCGCATTTCAAAGGAATGGCACCAACAAATGGGTTTGTTTTTCAATACTACCTCTGATTTCGGACGTTACGATCGTCTGATTCAAACCCGTAAGGGGCTACCAAGATCAGCAGAGTGGTATTACGGACCTCAGCAGTGGCTCATGACCTATTACAAACTTACCCAAGAAGCTGAAAAGACCCGACATCAATTTTCAGCGGCCTATCAGCGGTTTAATGAATCTCGCTTTGATCGTGCTTTCGGAGATCCTGTCTTGAATCAAGCCCTAGAAAAAGTAGACGTGATCAATGTTTCACTAGACGCGGAGCGCATACTTTCTGAAAACAGTTTGTTTAGGTATGGGGTTGCCTTAGACCACAATTTCATCGGATCGTCTGCCTTTAGCGTGGATCAAAAAAATTCGGAGAGAAACACTTTGGTCTCTCGTTACCCCGACCGATCAGATTGGGGAGCCTGGGCGCTTTACGCGGCTATTCAACATTCGTTTTCTAAAGAGCTCACGTTCAATGCTGGCGCCCGCTACAATCGCGTAAATAGTACGATTGCTTTTGAGCAAAACCCATTTACGGCTGATTTCGGAACCCAGCAGTTTGAGACCGATGCTCTCACCTATTCTCTTGGACTCAACTACGACCACGATCGTCATTGGCATTTTAGGGCCAATCTTTCAACTGGATTTAGGGCTCCAAATATTGATGACCTATCAAAAGTATTTGACTCAGAGCCAGGAAGTGTGGTAGTGCCCAATCCGAGCCTGCAATCTGAGAAAGCGATTACCGCAGAATTGGGGGTAAGGCGCAGATGGGGTCGAAAACTGTGGGTAGATAGCAGCTTTTTTCACTCACGACTAAACGATGCCCTTATTCGAAGACCTTTTGTGTATAACGGACAGTCTCAAATCGAATACAGAGGCATAATGAGCGAGGTTTTGGCCATTCAAAACGGGACAAGTGCTGAGGTGGTAGGAGCAGAACTGGCGATTTACAGTCATTTGAGTCGTCATTTTTCGGCACGGGCTTTTGCGAATTATACCCGTGGAATTGAAACCGACGTAGAGGGGGTAGAGTCGTATATGCGACATGCCGCACCGTTTTTTGGATTGGTTCAGCTTCGTTTTTTGAGTGGACGATTCAGCGCCGTTGCTGACAGCCAGTTCAACGGAGCCATTGAGCATGAGCGACTGGCACTCTCTGAGCGCGCAAAAGACTTCATGTATGCCATAGACGAAATGGGCAGACCCTTCAGCCCCGCATGGCAAACAGTCAATTTTCGCATGAACTATGAGCTGAGAAGGTGGCAGTTATTTCTTGCGCTAGAAAACATCTTAGACCAGCGTTATCGCCCCTATTCTTCGGGTATAGCTGCTCCAGCCAGGCAAGTGGTTTTCGGCCTTCAGACTAGAAGATAGTTTGGGTTTGATTTGGCGCTCAAATGCTTACTTTTGCTTTTCTTAAAAAGAAGCGGTCGAAGTGAGTGTTAAATTTAACGAATACAAGCAGTTAGACCTTCCCCAAATTGCTGAAGATGTGCTTCAATTTTGGGAGAAGGAACGCATTTTTGAAAAAAGTATGAGTACGCGCTCTGACGAGCCTTCATTTGTGTTTTATGAAGGTCCGCCTTCAGCGAATGGCATGCCTGGAATTCACCACGTCATGGCCCGTACCCTAAAAGATATTTTTCCGCGCTATAAAACGATGAAGGGCTTTAAGGTTAGCCGAAAAGCCGGATGGGACACGCACGGTCTTCCAATTGAACTAGGCGTTGAAAAAGAGCTCGGGATCACCAAAGAAGACATCGGAAAAACCATTAGCGTAGAGGCCTATAATGAGGCCTGCAAGAAGGCGGTAATGAAGTATACCGGGGTTTGGAATGAGCTTACTGAAAAGATGGGTTATTGGGTCGACATGAACGATCCG
>JAURFJ010000031.1 GCA_030834365.1 Flavobacteriaceae bacterium
AAGACCGAAGCGGTATTTTCATTCGAAACATTGCTGACGAGCTTAAGCAAAACCAACAATTTGCGCAGGTACTAGGATTTATTGCACTGTTTTTTGCTATTGGCACTATTGTTGCCGGTATCATAGGGGTTAGCAACATTATGATATTTGTGGTGAAAGAGCGTACCAAAGAGATAGGAATACGCAAAGCGCTAGGTGCTACTCCTAGAGTTGTCATTATGGGAATCTTACTAGAAGCTACCACAATTACCACTTTATCTGGATTTTCAGGAATGCTATTTGGTGTAGCGATTCTTCAGAATCTCGGTGATCGACTTGAAGATTACTTTATCACTAATCCGTATATAGACATGAGCTTTGCTGTAGGAGCGACGCTTGTTCTTATTGTTTTCGGAACCATAGCCGGATATGTGCCTGCCAAGCGCGCAGCGCGAATCAAACCAATTGTAGCCTTAAGAGACGAATAATGAAGTTATTATTTAAAGCAGATACTTGGGATGAGATCTTCAGTTCGATCAATAAGAATCGCGTGCGCACTATTCTTACAGTAATTGGGGTATTGTGGGGAATTTTTGTCTACATCGCGATGTCTGGAGCGGCAAAGGGATTAGATAACGGATTTGAACGTCAGTTTGAGTCGGTGGCTATGAACTCGCTGTTCGCGTGGTCACAATCTACATCTAAACCGTATAAAGGTTTTAGAACTGGACGACGCATACAGCTTAAATTGTCAGACGTTGAGGTGCTCAAAAAGCGTATTCCGGAGATTCAATATATCGCTCCTCGCAATGCGACCGGTGTTTTTGGAGGTTCGCCTGCTCTTACCGTTAGAGGGCAAAAATCAGGCAATTACAACGTCTACGGTGATTTTCCGGTTTACACTAAAATCGCCACCAAAAAAATATTTGATCAGGGTCGATTTATCAATCAATCAGACATAGATTATGACCGCCGGGTATGCATTATTGGTGAACGCACCAAGCGCGAATTGTTCGAGGACAGTGAGGAAGCCGTTGGATCATTCTTACGCATTAACGGTATTTATTTTCGTGTAGTGGGGGTTCACAAGTTTGTTCCTGGTGGAGGTTTCGAGTCAGACGGAGACATCTTTATCCCCTTTACCACTTTTAATAAATTGTACAATAAGGCAGATGGAGTTGATTTTATGAGCATCGCCGCCTTCGATGACGCAGATATTATTCAGGTTGAAAAAGATGTAAAGACGGTGCTCAAGTCTATACACCAAGTCGATCCCACTGATGAAAGGGCCTTTGGTTCATTTAACCTGGGTGAGGTGTTTGGACGTATAAAAGGATTCGCAAACGGATTGACCTTTTTGTCTCTCGTCATCGGAATTGCGACCATTTTGGCTGGGGTAATAGGGATCGGAAATATTTTGCTGATCTCCGTGAAAGAGCGTACGAAGGAGCTTGGTGTGCGCCGGGCTTTAGGGGCCACACCTTCAGAGGTGAGAAACTTGATTTTATTGGAGTCTGTGTTTCTAACCGTGATCTCTGGCGTTATGGGTATCATATTAGGCGCGGGTACATTAAGCTTGGTTAATAAGCTTACTCAAGACACCGATTTTCCGTATACCAATCCAACTGTGCCTATACCCTATGTGCTCGGAGCCTTAGTGCTCATGGTAGTGTTGGGCACCCTAATTGGTCTCATACCGGCTCAAAGGGCTGTTAGTATCCGACCTATTGAAGCGTTAAGAGAAGAATAATTGAACAGTAAAACCTAATCAAACTAGTTACTAAATATCTATCACTATGAAAAAAGCCGTTCGGTATAGTATCATCGCAGTCATTGCCTTGGGCGCTTTATGGGCTGCCGCATTCTTTGTTAAATCGAACAGTAAAGCTTCGGTTACCTATGAAACGCTTAGTCCATTCTACGGAAGTATAGAAGAGAAAACAGTGGCAACCGGAACCGTTGTTCCTGAAGACGAGGTTGAGATTAAGCCTCAGATACAGGGTATCATCGATCGTATTGTAAAGTACGAAGGTGACTTTGTCAACCAGGGTGATCTCATAGCGGTCATTAAGGTGGTACCAAATGAGCAGTCTCTTATTGCTGCCATGGGGCGCGTAAAGAATGCAGAGTTGCGAATGAACAATGCTAAGCTCGAATTTGAGCGTAACGAAGAACTGTTTCAGCGTCAGGTTATCTCTAATCAAGAGTATAATAACTTGAAGCTCACCTATGAGCAAGCTGCTCAAGAATTACGCAACGCAGAGGCGGATTATCAGATTATTAAAGACGGGTCTATTGGAGGCTCATCATCGGCCAACACCAATATACGCGCGACCACTACAGGCACTATTCTGGAGATTCCCGTTGAAATCGGAGATCAGGTCATTCAGTCAAACTCGTTTAATGCAGGTACTACAATTGCCACAGTTGCCGATTTGACCAAAATGGTTTTTGAGGGTAAAGTAGATGAAGGTGAAGTAGGTAAGCTTAAAGTTGGAATGCCACTTAAGGTAAGCCTTGGAGCTATTAGCGACAAAGAGTTTGATGCACGCCTCAGATTTATTGCCCCTAAGGGACTAGAAGAGTCTGGAGCCGTTAAGTTTAAAATTGAGGGTGATGTAACGGTGGAGAATGATTTTACGATCAGGGCAGGATACAGTGCCAATGCCTCACTTATTCTTGACAGAAAAGAAAACATATTAGTGCTGCCTGAGGCTTTACTTCAGTTTGATAAAGTGACTGATGAGCCTTATGTTGAAGTAGAAATTGGCGACCAAGAGTTCGAGCGACGTGAGATTAAAATCGGTATCTCTGACGGTATTAATGTCGAGATCTTAGAGGGTCTTACTGAAGCCGATAAGGTGAAGCAATGGAACAAGACCGAGCCTATTAAAATAGGTTCAGAAAATGCGCCAGAGCGCGGAGTGTAATACTCAGTTATTAAACTAACACTACATAAACAATGAAGTTTCGATTATTTAGTATACTGACACTTTCCGTAACACTTGCTTTTAGCCAAACCAAAAAAATGTCGCTCCAAGAATGCGTCGAATACGCGTTGGAGAATAACCTGACCATAGAGCAGTTTGAACTAGACCTTGAATCTGCCGAATTAGGAGAGCTTGAAGGTCTTGGACAGTTTTTGCCCCGCCTTAACGGTTCGATGGGGGTAAATGAAAGTAAGGGTTTCGGTATTGATCCACGAACAAACACGGCGAACCCGTCTTTAGTGGTTTTGCAAGGAAACCTGAACCTTTCTGTGGGTTACACCCTATTTGACGGGTTGAGAAATCTAAGAAGAGCGCAGCGCGCTGAAATGAATACCATTTCGAATCAGTATCGACTGGCCAACTTAAAAGATGATATTCGATTGCGTGTGGCGAATGCTTATCTCAATGTGATTTCTTCAAAGGAATCACTTAAGGTTGCTAGAGCACAGTACGGGGTTACCGAACAAGACATGAACCGCATCAAAGAATTGGTAGAATTGGGTGTAGTTCCGACGGGAGATCTGTTAGAAATTGAGGCTACAGCGGCTAATCAAGAGCAGGCAGTAGTCAATGCTGAGGCTAGAGTTATTCTGGCTCGAATCAATTTGGCGCAATTGCTTCAAATCACCGATTACGAAAATTTTGATATTGCTGACGAAGCCTTTGACGTGCCTAGCTCGACCATCTTAGATAAGTCTCCAAAACAGATCTTCACTAAGGCGATGAGTTTCAGAAACGACATTAAATTAGCCGAGACTAGCGTTGTGCTTTCTGAACAAGATCTTAAGATTGCAAAGGGGGCTGCGCTTCCAACGCTGAATGCTTTCATGAATTACAATACGTTTGCCAGTGACCGTTTTCAAATAGACGATACAGGTAACCTTGTGCGTCCAGACCTAATCGCTCAATTAGAAGGAAATGACGGTGTTTCGTATGGACTATCGTTGAACATTCCAATTTTTAATGCGTTTACTACCGCCAATAGTATTAAGCGTGCGGCGCTAAATGTGAAGCGTTCGGAGTTGCAATACGAGCAAACCAAACTAGACTTGGAGAATGCAGTGAACCAGGCCTATAACGATGTGAAGACCTTTGCCAAGACTTATGAGGCGGCCCAAAAGACATTAGATGCCCGACGACTAGCCTATAACTATGCAAAAGAGCGTTTTGAAGTGGGGTTGATGAATTCCTTTGACTTTAGCCAGGCTCAGTCGCGCCTTGATAATGCGGAAGCTTCGGTAATTAGAGCGAAATACGACTATATCTTTAGGCTTAAGATCCTTGAGTTTTACTTCGGTATTCCGATTGCCGTAGTGGATTAAGGCTTGTTTTCAGGTCTTTCTCCTATCTTTGAACATGGCATTAATACTTGCATTTGATACTTCAACAAAGGGCTGCTCTGCAGCCCTTTTTGATCGAGAACAATGCTTAGCACACACTGAAGCCATCGAAGAGGGTTTCGTGCATGCTGAGCGATTGCATCTGCTTGTTGAGTCGTTGTTTGAGCAAACTGATCGTCAATTTGACGCAATAGAGGCCATAGCAGTCGGGGCTGGTCCGGGATCTTACACCGGTTTACGAATAGGAATTTCTGCAGCCAAAGGATATTCTTTTGCCTTAGAGAAACCCTTAATCGCGATAGACAGTCTCGCCATCATGAGTGAGTCAGTTTATGCGCAACTCAAAACAGAGCAGCCTAAGACAATTGGGATTTTTTCGGCTATTGATGCTCGAAGACAAGAGGTGTATGCTAGGGTTCAAAATGGAGTTGGGGAGCTCGTAACGCCTTCTCAAGCTTTATTGTTAGAAGAATTTGACGTCCGTTCGCTGACCAACACTTTCGAAACAATTTATGTTGTAGGAGACGCCAATGAAAAACTAAAGGTTTTTTTCGCTGACCAGCTCGATCAGCATGATTTTAGGTTTGTAGATACCTTTCCTCAAGCCTTGCACATGGGTAGGCTAGCTTTAGAGCATTTCCGGGCAAAAGATTTCGAATCTACTGAGTACTTTGAGCCTAATTACCTGAAAGAGGTATATATAACCCCTTCAAAAGAATCGAAGTAGAATTCCACTAAGGTTTTAAACTTCAGCATTAATAAGCACGCGATGTGGGAACGGAATCTCAATGCCTTCCTCGTCAAATCGTCTCTTGATGTTTTCGATCATATCAAATCGAGTGGGCCAGAAAACATCGGTATTTGCCCAATAGCGTATCGCTAAATTTACCGAGCTGTCAGCTAGTTCATGTACGAGAACTGCTGGCATTTTTTCTTCTTCTTTAAGTATACGTTCATCGGCCTCGCACAACTGCAGCACCACTTCTCTCGCCTTTTGGATATTGCTCGAGTAGCTGATGCCGATAATGAGGTTTTCTCGTCTCAGTGGTTCAGAAGAAAAATTGATGATTTTATCATTAGAAAGGTTGCCGTTTGGAATAATAACCGCCTGATTACTAAAGGTGGTTAGTTTGGTGTTGAATACAGTGATCTTATTCACGGTTCCTTCAACCCCTTGGGCAGAAATAAAGTCTCCTACCTTAAACGGTTTGAAGATTAAAATCAGTATTCCGCCTGCAAAATTGGATAGAGAACCCTGAAGGGCAAGACCAAGGGCTAGACCCGCAGCACCCAGCATAGCAATAAGTGATGAGGTCTCTACGCCTAGTTGTGTAATGACCATTACCAGAAGAATGACCTTCAAGGCAATACTAATGAAGTCTTCAAGGAACTGCTCTAAGGTGCGATCGTAGTCTTTGCGCTCAAAGAATTTGGCTACACCTATATCCACTAAGCGGATCACCCACCAGCCTACAAAAGCCGTAATCATCGCCGTTACCAAATTGGGCAGCACCTCCCACAACAAAGAAATTAATTGCTCTAAATGCTGTTCGTAATCTTTAAATGTTTTCTCAATCATGATCGAGTTGGTTAAATAGTTCTTCTGCAGAATAAACAGGTAAAGAACAACTGCCCTTAACGCAGACAAAGATAGGAGTTTGCTTTAAATCGGCTTCTTTGTATAATAGCCCATTTGAGATCGGTTTTTTGGCTGCTGCCAACACGCTATTAGGAAGGTAGTGTCGATTTACTTCACGTGCTTTTTGGACGTATTCTTCCCCTAAAATAGCAACCTCATGAAACTCAAACTGATCGTATAAGGCCAGCTGCAGCCAGGCTGAATAACTTCGTGGGTGCTGTGTACATTGAGGTTTCATAGCCTGCACTAGATCAGACGCCCTTTTGCTATATTGAGGCTTGCCTAAAAGGGCTCCGATTCGAAAAAGGTTTTTACCCATTAGTGCGTTTGAACTACTGATTACATTGTCTTCTACCTCTAATGTTCGCCGTACCACTTGTTTTTGAAGGTCAGAGGTGAAATAGAAGAAGCCATTTGGCGCATCAAAATGGGTACTGACATATTGGATCAGCCGTTTAGCCTGATTGATGTAATTAAGGTTGAATGAGACCTCATAGAGATCAATGAAGCACTGGATACAAAGCGCATAGTCTTCTAGAAATCCGTCGATATCTGTGGTGGCGGTATTTTTTATGCGTACCAAACGCCCATCTTGATCGATGCGTTCAGATAGCATTTGCGCAGTGTTTTCTGCTAAGCTTAGGTAACGGTTTTTTAAGGTATCGGTCAAATCTAAGTAGCGATAGCTATGGGTAAGCGCGCTTACAACTAAGGCATTCCATGAACTTATGATTTTGTCGTCACAGGCCGGTTTTTCGCGTTTCTGCTGAAATAGCTTGAGTCTGCTCAGTCCGGTTTCTATTGATTTCTCTAAAGTTTGAACCGAAATGGTTAATTTCTGGGTCAGTTCTTCATTGGACTGGGTGCGGAATAATAAATACTGACCGTGCTCCCAGTGTCCGAGTTCGTTAACATTGTAAACCATAGTGAATAACTCATAGAGATCACCCAGTGCATGCTTTAATTCTTCTTGTGTAAATCGATAGTATGCTCCTTCTAACTGTTCGCCCGATTCGTCCATTGAGTCGGCATCTATAGATGCGAAAAATCCTTGAGAATTCTCATCGTAAAGCCACTCTTCTAAAAAGTCTATCGTTTTTACCGCAACCTGTTGATACCATTTATTGCGAGTCACTGTAAAGGCCTTCGCATAAAGACTGAGCAGTTGCGCGTTGTCATAGGCCATTTTTTCGAAGTGCACAACGTGCCAGCGATTGTCTACGCTGTAGCGCGAAAATCCGCCGTTAATGGGGTCGAATAGCGCTCCATAAGACATGCGATCAAGGCTTTTTTTAACGTGGTCAAACATGCGCTCATTTGGGCTAAGCAGGTGGTAATGCAATGCAAATTCTAAGGTGTTGGGCATCATGAATTTGGGTGCTCCTTTAAAGCCCCCGAATTCGGTATCCACCGCGCTTAAATATTCGTGAATAAGCTCTTCAAATTCACTCTTTGGCCAAACCGTATTAAGCTGATCAGCTGAAGGAGTTTCGGCCATCGCTTTCAAACCTCTTGAGAGATTTGTTGCGTATTCAAATACGCGCTCTCGATCGTTCGCATAGAGCTGATGAAGGTCGGTTAGGGCTGCCATCCAGCGGGATTTTGGCAAGTAGGTAGCGCCCCAAAATGGCCTGCCGTCAGGTAAGGCAACGATGTTGAGGGGCCATCCGCCAGAGCCGGTCATTAATTGAAGCGCGTCCATGTACAGATGGTCAAAGTCTGGGCGCTCCTCTCGGTCGATTTTTACGCAGATAAAGTGGCGATTCATGAGCTCAGAAACCTCATGGTCTTCAAAGCATTCACGCTCCATCACATGGCACCAATGGCAAGCAGCGTAGCCAATACTGAATAATAGCAATTTCTGCTCTTGATGCGCCTGTTCAAAGAGTGTGTCATCATATTCTACCCAATGAACGGGGTTAAGACGGTGCTGCCTGAGATAGGGAGAGGAGGCCCGATCAAGGGCGTTGGGCTTAGGTGCTTTAGGGCTATCCATTGGTCGCGACGACCTCTGAAACCGTATCGCCTAGCATATTTTTGAGCATGGTTTCTATCCCGTTTTTAAGTGTGAAGGTCGAAGAAGGGCATCCGCTACAGGCACCCTGAAGTAGCACATGCACCTTCTTGGTTTCGGGATCGTATTGTTCGAACTGAATATTACCCCCATCACTGGCAACAGCTGGCTTAACATATTCTTCTAAAATGGCAATGATTTGTTCGCTGATAGGGTCATCGGTTTTTAGGTATACCTCTGCTTTATCAGCGGCCTCGGCTGATGCTTTTTTAGTGCTTTTTTGAGATCCGGCTTGATGGGAATCGACTGCAAGAGCTCCTGAACCCAAAAACTCACTGATAAGGTCTCGTAGTTCTATGGTTATCTCATCCCAGTTGCCTATCTCGTATTTGGTGACTGAGAGGTAGTTCTCGTCCATGAATACCTGTTTGACATAAGGCTTTTTAAATAGCTCAGTAGCGAGCTTTGAATGCTTGGCCTCGTCAATGTTTTTGAACTCGTAAAGGGCAGGAACAATGAGTTTGTTGGCCACGAACTTCATCACAGCAGGGTTGGGGGTTGCCTCAGCATATATTGTAATTGCGCTGGATTGTTTAGAGGCCATTTCATGGACAACGGGTTCTCCGGCATTGAGATACTCTACGAGTTGTTGCGCAATGGCATCTTTCACCTCTGCCCAAGAAACGATATCGTACTTCTCAATGGCCACGAAATTGCTGGCTATATAGATGGTCTTAACAAATGGAAGCTGAAAGAGCTCATAGGCTAAAGGAGCGCTTTTCGCTTCTTCAATTGACTTGAATTCGTGGGCTTGTTGCACCAAAAAATGGTTGGCCTGAAACTTTAAAATGGCCTCATTGGTGGTTTCTATGGTAGTGATATGATATTCCATGGGGAGTGTTTTCATGCAAAGGTACGAACTAGCGCAATTCATGAGCTTGGCTTAAGTTTGTGGTTTTAAACGAAACCATTATGAAGGCATATGTATTTCCCGGGCAAGGTTCGCAGTTTGTGGGCATGGGAAAAGAACTGTATGAATCCAATGAAAAGGCTAAAGCTCTTTTTGAACGTGCTAATGAGGTTATTGGATTTAGAATCACCGATAAAATGTTCGAGGGTGATGCCGAGGCGCTGAAACAGACTGAAGTAACCCAGCCGGCTATATTTATTCACTCAGTGATTCTCGCTCAGGTAATGGACCAGGATTTCGATGCAAAAGCGGTTGCGGGACATTCTTTAGGGGAGTTTTCAGCCCTGGTTGCTGCCGGAGTACTCTCATTTGAAGACGGATTGGTCTTAGTTGCTAAACGTGCCTCCGCCATGCAGCGCGCATGCGGTCTTGAGCGCGGAACCATGGCTGCTGTGTTGGGCCTTGAAGACCAGATCGTGGAGACCATATGTTCATCTATCGAAGGAACAGTAGTTCCGGCCAATTACAATTGCCCGGGACAATTGGTGATCTCTGGCTCTTATGATGCCGTAGAACGCGCCTGTGAGGCCCTAAAGGAAGCGGGGGCAAGACGTGCACTTATACTTCCGGTTTCAGGAGCCTTTCATTCACCCTTAATGGAGCCAGCAAGAGAAGAGTTGGCCCAGGCCATCGAACACACCTCGTTTGCAAACCCTAGAATTCCCATCTATCAGAATGTTTCGGCTACTGCCGTTACAGACACCTCAACGTTGAAAAAGAACCTGATTGCCCAGCTGACAGCTCCAGTAAAATGGACTCAAAGTGTTCAGCACATGTTTAGCGATCAACTCCACAATTTTGTTGAATGCGGACCGGGTAATGTACTCCAAGGACTCATAAAAAAAATTGAGCCCTCGGCTGAAATTTCATCGGTTAGCCTAAAATAATCGAAGGGTTTTTGGTCTAGGCTACTAGAAGATAAAGGTAATACAGTGCAAAGGCCGTTAGAAAAACGATGCCGGCTATACTCAGTATTTTTAAGGCCGTTGATGGTCTATGCTCAGCGGGTGTTTGGTCTGAAAACACCAAGGCATGATTCATATAACCCAATACGGGTGCAAACACAAAAGAGGCAAATGTAGCCACGGCAATGAGTGCTCCCATTGAGGTAGCGAAGAAGGTGATTACCATAAAATTTGCCAAAGCCAGAAAGAGTACCGCCGCTGCAAAAGGGTTTTTGCGTGTTAGGTTAAGGCGTTGCATTAAATCTACCAACACTCGAGCCAGGGCATCGTGAGCACTTAGGCAAGTGCTAAACATGGCAGCTAGCGCGGCTATTGAAATAAATAGTTTTGCCCATGCTCCTAACTCTGTAGTAAAAATGCCGGTTAGCTCGGCGGCAAATTTCACGCTATTGTCGCTAAGTATGGTTCCTGAGCCGTAGAGGGTCATATATCCGATATAGAAAAATAGCACGGCCAAGAAAGCGGTTAGCAGGTATCCCAGATTGAATTCTCTCAGAGCCGATTGAACCGTTATTTTTTCAGTGCTCTGCTTGATTTTTTCAAGGTTCCATAAACTCACCCATCCAGAGGCTTCAACCGCGGTAGGCATCCATCCTACCAGGCTTATAATAAATAAGACACCCACTGTGTTGAGCCATTCTGGGGGGCTAAAATCAGGTAGTGCGGCTACCTTTTGATTGGCGGTTACAAGAACCACGGTGGCGATAAGGGCCAGTAAAAGTATCAATACAATGTATTTCAACGATTGTTCCAAGAGCTTGTAGCGCCCTGCGATAAGGAGCAAACTGATCAAAACAAATAAAACGAGTGTAGCCGTGCTAGTCGAGGCTGTGAGAGTACTAAAGACGTTGACCGTCATGCCAGTGGTCACGCTGTAAAGTGCGGCCAAAATAGTGAAGGCACTGACCAGATTTACCAGCGCATACAGGTAAAGAAACCAGCGGCTGTGCGCTGCGTAGCCCTCTGTAAGACTTTTTTGTGTAGCATGGGTAAATCGAACGCCGAATTCAAAAAACGGAAATTTTAAGAGATTAGCTAAGAGAATAGGCACCACCATGAGTGGCCCGTAAACGGCCCCGGCTTTTGTTGAAAGCACAAGATGAGAGGTGCCAATGGCCATAGAGGCAAATAGTAATCCAGGACCAAGTCGGTCAAAAAATCGACGTATATTCACTTTTGATACACCTAATAACAGAAACTTCTTGCCAATATATTTCATTTCTTTATAGTCTCATTCGTTATGAAAGCAAGACGCCTATTTTTTGGAGCGGTAATCGCATTTGATCTGCTTTTTTTAGCCTACGTGTTGGGTCCAAGGGTAGCACCGGTTTCTATGGACGTTACCCTGCCCGATTTACAGCTGAGAACAGAGAACATTGATTCGTATTTATTGGCTAAAGAGGCTGCATTTCCTGTTAAACCGAGAAACGAGTCTAGGGTTATCTGGGCGGCTGAGCCTGGAGTTAAGACTACTTATTCAGTGGTTTACTTGCACGGATGGTCGGCCTCGGCCGAAGAGGGTAATCCGGTACACCGCAATATTGCAGCAGACCTAGGGGCAAATCTTTATTTGCCCAGATTAGAGGGTCACGGCCTAGACGAAGAAAACCCGCTTTTGACTATAACGGCAGACGCATTGATTGACTCCGCCAAAGAGGCGTTGTCCATTGCTCAACTTTTGGGAGAACGGGTAATTATCATAGCTACCTCTAACGGAGGAGCGCTTGCACTGCATCTGGCTCGAGCGGTAACCAATCTGGAGGCCATTGTGCTGTATTCTCCAAACATCGAGATCTACGATCAAACGGCTAAATTATTGGATGACCCATGGGGGTTGCAACTGGCACGCTTGGTGAAGGGTTCAGATTTTAATGAGATAGAGATGTCCGATGAACGAAAGGCCTTTTGGTACAATAAGTATCGAATTGAGAGCCTGCCCCACTTGCAAGCCTTTGTGCATTACACCATGCGTCCGGGCACCTTTAGAGCCGTAAAGGCACCTGTATTTTTGGGCTATTACTACAAAAACGAAGAGGAGCAAGACAAGGTGGTTTCAGTGGAGGCCATGCTAGACATGTACCAATATTTAGGAACTCCAGATAGCTTAAAGCAGAAGGTCGCGTTTCCCGAGGCCAAAGACCATATTCTGGCCAGTCCGTTGGCCTCTAGCGATGTTGAAGGCGTCTATCAGGCCACACGTCGTTTTTTGAAAGAGGTGGTAAAGCTTCCAATGAGGTAATAACTCTTACTTTTTTTAATCCTTATGTGAAATGCTTAAGGTTTTCAGCCATTTCTAATGCCTAGGCTTTCAATTTCGCAGTGAAATGCCATAACTTGAGGGTCATCAATCACTTATTATGGCACGAAAACTACAAATTGAACGTTTTGACGAAGTCGTTCGGTCGAAGTACCAAGTCTATAACAGTCTTTTTTTAACGCTGCCGTTTAAAACGATTAAAGACACTTCGCTGATGCTTCCGCTTTTCGCCGATGCTTGCGTCAAGGGTTTTGAACAGCGGCAAGCTCCAGATCAGATCGTTGCCGATTTTTTTCAAAACTACCTACCCGAGCTCGACCAAGCGGCTCAAAAAGACGTCTTATTCGCCTTCATCAAATACATTGAGCGTCAGGTGGTGCTTTTCGACGCGATTGAAGATGCTGGGTTTTCGTACGTCAACAACATGCATGGCCGCGGAACATTGCGTTTTATAAAGGAGGAGGCCCAAAACAACAGCAAACTAGAAGCCTTAAAGGAGTATCTCGAGCGCTTTAAGGTGCGCATTGTGTTGACCGCCCATCCGACCCAGTTTTACCCCAATACGGTGCTCACCATTATTCGCAACTTGGCGAAGGCCATTCGTGAAAATGAATTAGACGAGATTAAACAACTACTCGATCAATTGGGCTTGACGCGTTTCTACAACAAGAAAAAGCCCACTCCGCTTGACGAGGCTAACAGCTTA
>JAURFJ010000032.1 GCA_030834365.1 Flavobacteriaceae bacterium
GGCCACCGCTAGTGCCGTTTTTCCGCTTGCCGTTGGTCCCTCTATTGAAATAATCAGATTATTAGCGCTCAAGGATTTTGTATTTCTGTTGCTTTAGGTGGTAGGCGATTAGGCTAGAATAAAATAGATCTTTTGAAATGGGTGTCAACCGATTTTTTAACACTTCGTCTTTAGCGATCTGATAATTCAAATCGGTATATCCATAGGCTATTAGTACGCCTTTTTGAAGCTGTAAAACCGCAGATTCGCCTGCTGTGCGACCCTTATCTATGATCAACCCAGATAGCGTCTCTATTTCAGTGAAAGGGGAGAGGGTATCTATGTGAAATCGGATCAAGGGTTTTAGCAGTTTTTGATAGTGATACACTTTAACTAGCCCCATTAAATGGCTCGGACATTCCTCAAAATCGAGCTGTTTTACCGCTTTAAAAAGAGGCTTTTCGGCGTATGTATTGGCCGAAAGAAGTGTGCTAATGGTTGACTTTAGTGTTGGGGTATATCCGCAATAAATCAACTTTTCTTTCTTTCCAAAGAGTTTAAATACTGCGGGTGATGGTGCTGCATTTCTGACTAGCTCAAGGTGGGAGGGCAGTGTATCTGATTCGTCTTTAGAGCGAATCAATACTTTCTCGGCAATTCCAACCACGTCACGCTCCTTAAGAATCTTTAGCAACGAAAGCGTGGCCTCGGCGTCTCCTAAAGCTCTATGGCGATCACTAATTGGTATACCCAGACTTTTCGCTAGTTTGTCTAGCTTGAAGCTACTGTGATCGGTGAGAATCTGCTTGGCGAACTCTACCGTGCATAAAGTTGAGGCCCTAAACTCGTAGCCTAATCGCGCAAATTCTTCTTTGAGAATCCGGTAGTCAAATTGAGTGTTATGCGCAACGAGCACTGCATTTTCGGTAATCTCAATAATGCGCTTGGCGATCTCATAAAATTTTGGAGCGCTTCGAACCATCTTTTCACTAATGCCGGTAAGTGAAGTTACAAACGGTTGAATAGGTCTCTCGGGATTAACTAGGCTATGAAATTGATCCACCAGGCGATGTCCGTCAAATCTAAGAATTGCAATGTCTATTATAGCCTCCTCATCGATTTTACCTCCGGTACTTTCTATATCTATTACGGCGTAACGCACGGTGCTTTCTTTAAACTATCTATGACCAAAAATAGCACTTCCAATACGGATCATGTTGCTCCCGTGCTTTAGGGCTATAGTGTAGTCTGAGCTCATTCCAGACGACAACACTGAGGGTTGGTCTAAACGCCCATAAACACGTTGGTATAACTTATGTAAATACGCAAACTCGTCTGCCAATTGCTGTGAATCAGGCGTAAAGGTGGCCATTCCCATTAATCCTTTAAAGTGAATGTGTGAATACGCAGACTTTTCTTGGAGTATTGACTCAAGCTCTTGTTCGTCTAAACCAAACTTACTGTCTTCAGTGGCTATGTGTATTTGCAGCAATACAGCCACAGTTCGATTAATCTTTTGAGCTTGCTTTTGGATCTCATCCAAAAGTCGTTTAGAATCAACAGAATGAATGAGGTGAACAAAATCAATGATGTACTTCACTTTGTTTCGCTGCAGATGCCCAATCATATGCCAACGAATATCTTTCGGTAGTGCCTGGTGTTTAGCGGCCATTTCTTGAACCTTGTTTTCTCCAAAGTCTCGGTGTCCGGCCGCATAAGCCTCAAGAATGAGTGCGTTAGGTTTGGTTTTTGAGACGGCTATGAGCTGAACCTCGTTTGATAACTCATTTTGAATTTTGGCTATAGAAGAAGCTACACTCATGCAATGGGATAAATTAATAGACCGGTCAGTAGTTTAGGTTCAATATAAGTAGATTTTGCAGCCATAGGAATTTCGCTCTCTGCCGCTTGCTTCAAGTCGTAAACAGTATAGGCTTTTGGTCTTAATAGAAGGGCTGTTACTGAGTCCGATGTAGACGTTGCTTGAGGTAAATTGTTTAGACAGTGTTCTAAGTCGGCTAAGCTTGCGTTTTTATGAAGTCTGATCAGGTAATTATCATGATTGATTTGAAGCGAGTGCTCTTCGCTGGTTACTTCAAGATCACAATGTTCAAAGGAGGCGTACGAATTTAACCGTTTCAGGCATTCTTGGGCACTAAAAGATACCGTAAACGGTTTTGCTACAGCTTTAATGTTAAGATCGTCTTCGGCGATAAAGAAGCTCATAAAATAGGCAAGGTCTGCATCCCCTTGAACTTCATACTTGCTATTAGCGTAGTGCAGTGATGATTCGATGCGGTGGTGTCCGTCTACAATATAGGTGCTTTTATTAGACTCAATAAGTGACTGAATCTCTTCTATGTGTTTAGGGTCGGTAAGTTGCCAAAGCTGATGAACTTCTTGATCTACAGTGAGATCAACAGATGGTGGGCTTGACGCCGTGAAGCTGCAACACCACGATTTGAATCGGTCTTTGTTGTCAGAAAAGGCAAGTACTACCGGATCTGCATGAATGCCTACCTCGTCTAGGTATACGGCTAGCGTATCTCTGCGCGCAGCCTTGGTTTGCTCATGCCGTTTTACCGTCTGATTGACGTAAGCTGAAATAGGGGTGATGCCAACAACTCCGGTAGCATTTATGCGGGCGCTTTTTATCTGGTAAATCCATAAGGATTCTTGGCTTAGCTCGCGGTAAACGCCTGAAAAAAGCTGGTCAAATAAACGTTCGCGCACCAACGCAAATCGCTCTTTTAGGTCAAGCTCACTGCTAGAATGAATACTCGGAGCTAGAACCTGAAGAAACGAATACGGATTGCTACTGAGTTCTTCCTCGATAGCGTCTGAACTGTATGAGTCAATGTGCTTGATAGGAACACGGCCGCAATGAGCATTAGAAGCGATCCACCCTTTGAAAGGTCGAATAAGCGTCATGAGGTCTTTTCTTCGAGCTGATTAATGATTTCTTGAGCAATAGATAACGCTCGCCTTCCATCTTCAAAGCTGACAATAGGGGGCTGTTTCTTACTAATCGCAGCTGCAAAGTTTTTGTGTTCTTCTTCTATAGCGTTGGTCAATGTAATAGAGGGAGACTCAAAATAAATCTGCTTCAATTGACCCTCGGCCGTTGGTAATAAGAGATCAAACTCTCCTGGATTTTCGGGGGCATCTTTCATCCGAACGATTTCGGTTTTTTTATCCAACAAATCGATGGTAACGTAGGCATCCTTTTGAAAACAACGCAACTTGCGCATATTCTTGAGAGAAATGCGGCTTGCGGTTAAGTTGGCCACACACGAATCTTCAAATTCAATACGTGCCGTAGCGATGTCAACAGATTGGCTAATGACGGCGGTGCCGTTGGCATCAATGCGCTTTATGGGCGATGTGTTGCATTGTAGTACCAAATCAATGTCGTGAATCATCAGATCGAGTACAACAGAAACGTCAGTGCCTCTAGGATTAAATTCGGCGAGTCGATGTACCTCTATAAACTTGGGTTGATTTAAGTGCGGTAAAGCGGCAACAAAGGCCGGATTGAATCGCTCTACGTGTCCTACTTGAGCCACACGATTATTCTCTGCAGCTAGTTCTACTAAACGAGCGGCCTGTTCGGGGTGTTCACAGATAGGCTTCTCAACGAAAACATGAAGGTTGTGTTTTAAGGCGGCCAGTGCATAATCAAAATGATAGAGCGTAGGTGTGATAATAAACAGACCTTCAACCTCGTTCATCAGCGCCTCCGCTTGGTCGAAATAGGTGTATCCTAATTCAGCAGCTAATTGTTTTGAAGCTTCTTGATTTAAATCAAAAAAACCAACCAGCTCAAAGTGCTCTGAGGCATTCAGAAGTTTTAGGTGGATTTTTCCTAGGTGCCCAGCACCAAAAACTCCAACGCGAATCATAAGCGGATAATTTCGGCAAAGTTAAGCAGAAGCGCTGTAATTTAGAGCTGATTTATTAGAGGTGCGAAACGATTCACTACGACATAAGGGGCTCAGAAATCAGCTTGCACAGCAATTGAGCGAACGAGGCATTCAGAGTGCGCATGTGCTTGAGGCCATCAGAGTCATCCCTAGGCATTTATTTTTAGACAAAACCCTCGAAGCCCATGCCTATGAAGATCGAGCCTTTCCGATAGGTGCAGAGCAAACTATTTCGCATCCGTATACCGTGGCTTTTCAAACTGAACTGCTCGAGGTTCGATCGGGTATGAAGGTTTTAGAAATAGGAACAGGCAGCGGCTACCAATCAGCAGTGTTAAGTTTTTTGGGTGCAGAAGTATTTACGGTTGAAAGACAACTAGAGCTTTTTCGAAAGGCCGAGGTGTTCTTTAGAACCTTCCAGTGGAAACCTAAGCTCATACACTATTCTGATGGCTGCAAAGGTCTTTCAAAATATGCTCCTTATGACCGAATTGTAGTCACCGCAGGGGCCAAGGAGATACCTAATGCATTATTGGCTCAGTTATCTATTGGGGGCATATTGGTGATTCCGGTAGGAGAAAATCAGCAAAAGATGACCGTTTTAGAGCGTAAAGGGGCCAAAGAGTTTCACAAAACGACCTATGGAGACTTTCAATTTGTACCTCTCTTGAATAGCACGGAAGGTTTAGTGCGCTAATGTTACTTGTTGTGCTGTTTTTTAATGCGGTCGAGATCGCGCTGATTTTCTCGGTCTTTTAAGGTCTCGCGCTTATCGAAATTCTTTTTACCCTTGGCAAGGGCAATTTCTATTTTTGCTTTGCCTGTTGCATTGATGAAAAGTGAGAGCGGAACAATCGCCATTCCCTTTTGAGATACCTCTCGGAACAGTTTCTGCAACTCCCGTTTTTTTAATAGCAACTTTCTGGATGCCTTTGGAAGGTGATTGTTGTAGGTTCCGTGGGAGTAGGGGTCTATGTGCATGTTCACAACGAAGAGCTCTCCTTGATCGTTAAACTCGCAAAAACTCTCAGTTATTCGGGCTTTATTTGCACGTATAGATTTTATCTCGGTTCCGGCAAGAACAATTCCGGCCACATAGGTGTCGATCAATTCGAAGTCAAACCGAGCCCGTTTATTCTTGATGTTTACCGTTGCTTTCATGATCTGATTTAAGAACGCGTGCTGCTTTCAAATAGGTACTCTAAGTAAGACGCGGTATTTCTTAAATACTTCATGTCGTTGGTTATAAGTGATTGACTTACACCACCTTGAATTAAAGCGAATAGCTGCTTCGCAAATACGGTTTCGGGTATGCCTAAATAAATTTCTTGACTTTCAACGCCTCGTTTTAAGGTGCTAGTCAAGTAGCTTTCGATGCGGTGTATTGCTTCATTTACCCGCAAGAGCAGCTGAGAAGAATTGTAGTTGCTTTGAATACCAAAACTGATGAGCGGACACGAACCCAATTCTGAAATGAGTTGATCGTATGCGCGGTAGAATGCAAAGAAAGACCGCATACACGCTTTTGGAGGATCATCGGCACTAAGCGCCTTTAGAATAGGCTGTTCAACTTTAGAAAAACTGTACTCAAAACAGGCTTCTGCCAGTGCTGTTTTGTCTTTGAAGTTGCCGTAAATGGCTCCTTTTGTCAATCCGGTTGCTTTGGTGAGCATGCTTAGACTCGTACCTTCATAGCCGTGCTTTAAAAAAAGCACGGCTGAGGTTTCTACTATAAATGAAGCGGTGTTCTTGGAAGTCGACATGGCTCTTAAATGCCCTACGAAATTACAAAATACTAATCGGTATCTGCCCTGCGAATAACCAATTTTTGGTCAAAGGCATCTAGTAAGAGTATGGAACCTTCCTTAACGATTTGTGCCAAAAGTTCTTTTGAAATGACATTCATCACTTCTTTTTGAATAAGCCTTTTGATCGGACGTGCTCCGAAATCTGGATCGTAACCTTTTTCAGCTAAATAATTCAGCGCATCTTCGGTTGCGTCAAGAGAAATGTGGAGATCGGTTAATTTGCGTTTAACCTCTTCCAATTGCAGACGCACGATGTCTTTAATGGCCTCTTGGTTCAGCGGATTAAAGCTCACAATTTCGTCTATTCGATTCAAGAACTCTGGACGAAGTCGTTGCTTGAGCAAGTGCATCACTTCTTCCTCTAGCTGAATTACATCAGCTTCTAGGTGTGGGCTGTTTTGATCTAAGCGGCTCCAGAGCTCACTGCCCATATTACTGGTCATGATGATCAGCGTGTTTCTAAAATCAACTACGCGACCCTGTCCGTCGGTTAACCTTCCGTCATCGAGTACCTGGAGCAGTATATTAAATAGCTCAGGATGTGCCTTTTCTATTTCGTCTAGCAAGATAACTGAATAGGGCTTTCTTCGAACTGCCTCAGTAAGCTGACCTCCCTCTTCGTAGCCCACATAGCCGGGAGGCGCGCCAATTAGTCGACTTACGCTGTGCCGCTCGCTGTATTCGCTCATGTCGATGCGGGTCATCGCATTCGCATCATCAAAGAGGGTTTGAGTGACGGCCTTTGCCAAGGCTGTTTTTCCTACTCCTGTGCTTCCGAGAAATAAAAAGCTACCAATCGGTCTATTAGGGTCTTGAAGACCTGAACGACTTCTTCGAATGGCGTCGGCTAACAATTCAACTGCTCGATCTTGGCCTACAATGCTTTGTTTTAAAACAGATTCAAGACCCAGAAGCTTTTCGCGTTCTGAACTCAGTAATTTCTGCACAGGAATCCCTGTCCATTTGGCCACCACTTCAGCAATATCATCACTTGAAACCTCTTCTTTAATTAAGGTGTTCTTGCTGTTACTCGCCTTTTCTTCCAAGGCAGCTAGTTGATCTTCTAGCGCCTTACTGCTACCGTACCGAATTTCAGCAACCTTAGCGTAGTCGCCATTTCGTTCAGCACGCTCAGCCTCAAGCGTTAAGGCCTCGAGTTCATTTTTGGTCTTTTGGATTTCATCAATAATGCTGCGTTCTTGTTGCCATTTACTGAAAAGGGTATTACGCGTCTCTTTCAGTTCAGTCAACTCTACGTTTAGCAATTTTAATTTGTCTTGATCTTTTTCTTTCTTAATGGCTTCAACTTCGATTTCGAGCTGCATGATTTTGCGATCCATAATGTCTAATTCTTCGGGCTTCGAATTGATCTCCATTCGAATTTTTGACGCGGCTTCATCCATTAAGTCAATGGCTTTATCGGGTAGAAACCTGGAGGTAATGTAGCGCTCCGATAATACTACAGCGCTTATTACAGCCTCATCTTTAATGCGCACTTTGTGGTGTGCTTCGTATTTGTCTTTAAGCCCACGTAAAATAGATATGGCACTCTCCGTGTCTGGCTCTTCTACGTTGACCTTTTGGAAGCGTCGTTCTAGTGCTTTGTCTTTTTCGAAATGCTTTTGAAATTCATCCAGGGTGGTGGCCCCTATAGTGCGGAGCTCCCCCCTTGAAAGTGCAGGTTTAAGAATGTTGGCTGCGTCCATGGCTCCAGACCCACCTCCGGCCCCGACCAAGGTGTGAATTTCGTCGATGAAAAGAATAAACTGACCTTCGGCCTCGGTTACCTCTTTGACCACAGCTTTGAGTCGCTCTTCGAATTCGCCTTTATACTTAGCACCGGCAAGAAGCAGTCCCATGTCAAGGCTAAAGATCTTCTTATCCTTTAGATTCTCAGGAACATCTTGACTAACAATGCGTTGTGCAATACCTTCAACGATAGCGGTTTTTCCGACCCCAGGTTCACCCACCAGAATAGGATTGTTCTTAGAACGTCTTGAGAGAATCTGGAGCACTCTTCGAATCTCATCGTCTCTTCCAATTACCGGATCCAATTGATTCTTGTCGGCCAATTCGTTGAGATTTTTGGCGTACTTCATCAAGTTTTCTTGCCCCTGCTTGTTTGGTGAGACTTGCTGCTCTATGGCGACTTTCTGTAGGCGCTCTAAACTGAGTCCTGCGTCTTTAAGTAGGCGTGAGGCGGTTGATTCCTTCTGAATGAGCGCCTTGAGTAAATGAGAAAAACTGGCTATGCTTTCGTTTTCTTTTCTGGCCTCGGCTATGGCCTTAGTCAGAATTGAGACCGCCTCTTGACCGAGCCCTTTTTGGGTTGAACTGCTTTTACCTAGCTGTTTCAGCTGAGCATCAACGGCCGCATCTAGCCTTGAGAAACCGTCTTGCTGATTTTCGAGTAGTAAAGAAACTTCTTCTTTGGCCTTTGTGTTGACCGCCTTTAATAGATGAATCCCCTCTATAATAGAGTGATCGAGACTCTCGGCGACAATATGCGACTCGCCTATAATGTCTTGTACCTTACTGCTGAATGATTGTATGTCTAACATAGGTGATTGATTTGCTATACCCTACGCAAATGTTAATCCATCTGATCTAGAACTCGAATTAAGTCGATTTAAATGACTATTTGACAGTTATTTTACATGTAAATGTGCCAAAATGACACTTTAAAAACGTGCATTAGTTTGTTCATAATTGTCAATAAAGTGATTTAAAGACTAAATCAGGCGTCGTATTTTTGAAACTTATTTATAGGCTATGCAAAGAGACCAACAGTTGTTTGATTTGATTGAATTGGAGCACCAACGTCAGATCAGAGGAATCGAGTTAATTGCTTCAGAAAACTTTACCTCTGAGGCTGTGATGGAGGCTGCCGGATCGGTTTTGACCAACAAATATGCAGAGGGTTATCCTTCAAAGCGCTATTACGGCGGATGTGAGGTGGTCGATCAGGTAGAAAATTTGGCCATTGAACGCGCAAAGGCGTTGTTTGGGGCTGCCTATGTAAACGTTCAACCCCATTCGGGATCACAGGCTAATGCTTCTGTGTTTCATGCCATGCTCAATCCGGGTGATAAGATTCTTGGATTCGATCTCTCCCACGGAGGTCATCTTACCCACGGATCACCGGTCAATTTCTCTGGACGTCTCTATAGTCCAAGCTTTTATGGGGTAGACAGAGAGACAGGCTTATTGGATTACGATGAAATCGAGAAAATTGCGGTTAAAGAGTCTCCCAAGCTTATTATCGCGGGTGCCTCAGCCTATTCAAGAGACATGGACTTTAAGCGCTTCAGACAGATTGCAGACAAGGTAGGGGCGCTTTTGTTGGCAGATATATCACACCCTTCGGGTCTGATCGCGAAAGGTGTGTTGAACGACCCCCTTCCGCATTGCCATGTGGTAACTACCACAACACATAAAACGCTTCGAGGCCCTCGTGGAGGAATGATTATGATGGGTGAAGACTTTGACAACCCGTTTGGTATAAAATTAAAAGACGGAAGCCTTAGAAAAATGTCAGCCTTATTAGATCTCGCTGTTTTTCCGGGTAATCAAGGTGGGCCTTTAGAGCACATTATTGCGGCAAAGGCCGTAGCCTTTGGTGAAGCCTTGTCTGATGAGTTTTTACATTACATCGTTCAAGTAAAGAAAAACGCTAACGCTTTGGGTGAAGGGCTTACATCACTTGGTTACGATATTATTTCAGGCGGAACCGACAACCACATGATTCTCATCGACCTACGCAATAAGAATGTGACCGGAAAGCTCGCTGAAAAGGCCTTAGAACATGCAGATATAACGGCTAATAAAAACATGGTTCCATTCGACGATAAATCGCCCTTTGTCACATCTGGCGTGCGCTTCGGAACACCAGCCATCACTACGAGAGGGCTCGTTGAATCTGATATGGCAACGGTGGTTAGCCTAATTGATAAGGTATTGAGTGATCCAGAGAATGAGTCGCGCCTTAAAGAGGTAAAGTCTCAGGTGAATGAGCTGATGAGCGGACGCCCACTATTTGTGATGTAACCGTTCTTTAGGGTGCATCGGATGAAAACCGCATTTCAAATAGCCGGTTCCAATTTTTTCCGGTCACAAAAAATGTTTTTCTCTCCGGGTGATAGGCTATTCCATTTAACACAGAATTGAGTGGATCAAAGTTATTGTCTTTGGTCAACTGCTCGGTCAAAAAACTCAGGTCGATCACTCCTTCGAGGGCGCCCGAATGTTTGTTGATCACCATAATACTGTTCTTTTGGTACACATTAGCGTAGAGCAATTCTCCGGCTACTTCAAGTTCGTTCGCGTTCTTGTAAAAGGCGGTATTTGAGCTAACGGTCAGGTATCCGGTTTCTTCAAGGCTGATTGGATCAAGCGTATAGATGTACTCACTGCCGTCACTCTTGTAAATTCGACTCTCGTCATGAGCGAGACCCCAGCCTTCTGTAGAAGATCCGTAAGCGAACTCCCCTAATTTTTCAAGTGAATGAAGATCATACACGAAACCTTTTTTAGCCTGCCAGGTTAGCTGAATAAGTCTGTTATCAACTACCGTAATGCCTTCGCCGAAATAGGATGGATCTATGTTAACACGTTTATAGATCTCAGTTGTAAAGGGGTTGTAGGCAGTAATTATAGAGCGACCTTTTTGGCCGGTGCTCTCAAAAAGGGTGTCTCCCACAAATTCTAATCCCTGCGTATAGTGAGCCGTGTCGTGCGCATAGATCGCCACTAACTCAGCTTTCCACTTAACAGGAGGAGTAGAGGCGTAGATGGCGATTGTTTTCTTCTCCATTTTCGGACCATCAGCGGTATTCAAACGCAGATCTAGTTCGTGTTTTCCCAGGGCAAACTGATTTAAAGCGATCTGCTGATCCTGAAAGTCAATCGATTCTTTATTGGATTCAATACCCATTAGTTGGGCAGACTCTTCGCTTAAATCAAAACGCAAACTGTCGTCTTGATGTAGAATAGGGGCATGAGTTGCGAAGCGTACCATTCTGTCGGGCGTCGCTTTTTTAGCGCCGCAAGCCGTTAGCATCAGTGCGCTAATTGAATAGGTAAGAACGATCCATTTCATACCGAAAATTACAGTTTAGTTGCGCGGGCTACAAATTTAAAAGACCTTATCTTTGCGATGGGCAAGTCCTACACGACCAGCTCCTACAGAATCCCCCAGGGCGGGAACGCAGCAAGGGTACGTAGTTGTAGCGGTGCGATGTAGGACACTTGCCTTTTTTTGTATGAAAACGAAAAAGGTAATTGTAATTTCAGGCGCCTCCTCAGGGATCGGAAAAGCCATAGCCGAGCATCTCTCTGCTCAGGGTCATGCAGTCTACGGTACCTCAAGAAACCCATCTCAAAGCACTCAGAATCAACAATTTCAGTTACTTAGTCTCGATGTCACTTCTGATCAGAGCACGGCCGAATTGGTTCAAACGGTGTTGAAAAGAGAAGGGCGAATTGATGTACTTATCAATAATGCAGGCAAGGGAATGACCGGGCCGGTAGAAGAGACCCCTTTGTCTGAGGTTCAGTCTCTTTTTGATCTCAATTATTTTGGTGCGCTGCGCATGATTCAAGCAGTTTTACCCACAATGAGGTCTCAACGATCGGGCCTAATCGTCAATGTGAGTTCAATTGCCGGTTACATGGGTTTGCCCTATAGGGCACATTATTCTGCGGTAAAGTCGGCTTTGAGCATGCTCACAGAAGGATTGAGATTAGAGTTGAAGTCATTCGAAGTAGACGTCGTTAATTTGGCGCCCGGAGACTTTGCTACCAATATAGCCTCAGGAAGGTACCATGCCCATTTAAAGGAGAATTCTCCCTATTACACTACATATAAAGATCAGCTAGAACAGTTTGACGCCCATGTTCATTCAGCAGCCTCGCCAATAGTGGTCGCGCAATTTATTGAAGGTTTGATGCAAAGACAATCGACAAAACCTCACTATTTTGTAGCTTCGGCCTTACAAAAACTATCTGCCACTGTGTTGAAAAAAATACTTCCTCAAAAATGGTTTGAACGCCTGCTCGCTAAACACTATAATTTACCCTTATGAAATTTTTTATAGACACTGCAAACCTTGAACAGATAAAAGAGGCCCAAGATTTGGGTATTATTGATGGTGTAACTACCAATCCATCTCTGATGGCCAAAGAGGGAATAGCTGGAGAGCAGCGTATTTTAGACCATTACAAGGCCATTTGTGACATTGTTGACGGTGACGTATCGGCTGAAGTCATTGCAACTGATTTCAAAACTATGATTAAAGAAGGTGAAATTCTCGCCGAACTTCATCCGCAAATTGTGGTCAAGGTGCCAATCATTAGAGAGGGCCTTAAGGCGATCTCTTATTTTTCTAAAAAGGGCATACGAACCAACTGCACATTAATTTTCTCCTCAGGCCAGGCCTTGCTTGCTGCAAAGGCTGGTGCTAGTTATGTTTCACCATTTATTGGGCGACTTGACGACATTTCTTCAGACGGATTAATCCTTATTGAAGACATAAGAACCATATTTGATAATTACGACTTTGGCACTGAAATATTAGCTGCTTCGGTCAGAAATGCGATGCATATTATTGAATGTGCTAAGATTGGCGCTGACGTAATGACTGGTCCGCTCTCGGCCATGGAATCTCTACTTAATCATCCGCTGACAGAAAAAGGGTTAGCTACCTTTCTAGCGGATCACAAGAAATTAAACGGATAACACCTCAATGCTTACAGTTTCTAATCTTTCGATTCAATTCGGAAAAAGAGTCTTATTTGACGAAGTAAACGTGACCTTTACCCAAGGCAATTGCTACGGGATTATCGGGGCCAATGGTGCGGGGAAATCTACCTTCATGAAGGTGCTTTCTAGAAAAATGGATCCCACCTCTGGACGGGTAATCCTAGAACCCGGAAAGCGCATGTCTGT
>JAURFJ010000033.1 GCA_030834365.1 Flavobacteriaceae bacterium
CACTAAAGTATTCTGCTATGGTAAGACCTGAAAGCGCAACGCGTGCTCTTGCTCCAGGAGGTTCGTTCATCTGTCCGAACACAAAGGTTGCCTTAGACTCTTTCATGGCCTCTTTATCGACCTTTGAAAGATTCCAACCGCCCTTTTCCATCTCTTCCATAAACTCTTCCCCGTACTTGATAATACCCGACTCGAGCATTTCACGAAGCAGGTCATTTCCTTCTCGGGTGCGTTCTCCAACTCCAGCGAAAACTGAAAGTCCTCCGTGTCCCTTGGCGATATTATTAATCAGCTCTTGAATAAGTACTGTTTTACCTACTCCAGCTCCTCCGAAAAGTCCAATTTTACCTCCTTTTGCGTAAGGCTCAATAAGGTCAATGACCTTAATTCCGGTAAACAAAACCTCTGTTGAGGTCGAAAGATTTTCAAAAGCGGGAGCCTCACGGTGAATAGGAAGACCCTTGTCTCCAGATTTCTCTAACTCGGCAAGACCATCGATAGGCGAACCAATCACGTTGAATAAACGTCCGTAAACATCTTCACCTATTGGCATCTGAATAGGCGCTCCAGTAGCAACAACACTGATTCCGCGACTAAGACCGTCTGTAGAGTCCATTGAAATAGTTCTTACCGTACTCTCACCTACATGAGATTGAACCTCTAGAACCAATTCAGAGCCGTCTGCCTTAGTCAGTGTCAACGAATCGTATATGTTTGGAAGTTTTGATCCTATTTCGAATTCAACATCAATTACAGGTCCAATTACCTGTGAAATCTTACCCGTTAGAGCCATGAGCTTTTGAAGTTTTGTTGGGCTAAATCGCCGAGAATTTTAACTGCGCAAATATAGGGAGATTGACAAGAGAAAAAAAGTTTGTTAAAATAAAAGCGCCCCATAAAGGGGCGCTTAAGAAATTACCTTCAAAAAGCTATGGCTTAGAAGTTTATGTTGATAGCCGCGTAGTAGATAGATCCAATCATACCTGTTCCGATTGCGGTAATATAATCGCCTCCAGCTACGTTAGAACCGCCTAGTTTCAATACAGTATCGTACTTCGGCAATTTATACGTCATAGCCGCGTCTAACACATCAAAGGCCGGAACCTCTCCGTCTGCAAATGAAGCCTCCCAAAGGTAAGAACCCGAATAGCGGTAATTAAGGTTGAAGCCGAAGTTTTTGAATAACTCGGTGTGACCTAATGAGGCCTTAAATCGATCTTGTGGGGTATTTAGTCCCACCTCAAAATCTGGATATTTGATCCTATCAATATCCAAACGCGTATAGGTATAGTTAACTCCTAAGTCAAATCCTCCAATTTTGGTGTCAACACCAGCAACAAATCCATAAGATTTGACGGGCACCTCGGTATTTGAGTAGGCCTGATAGATCTTGTAATCTCCGTTTTGAAGCGCTAACAGAGAAAGTTGATTGTCACCAGCTGTTCCATAAAGTGGAACAACTTTGGTCTCAGCAGCATTAAAATTGGTATACGCGTTTTGATAGGCGCTAATGTCGACCACAAAACGCCCAATTTTCCCACGATAACCGGCCTCTACGACGTCAATCTGTTCTGCTTGAACCAGACGCGTATCTTTCTTCACTGGAGCGCCTGCTAACACTGAACTCAACGAAAATGAGTTTTCGTATGCGGCTCGACCCCCTACAGTGGCAGTAGCCGGAATACCTAGGGCTTGAGCCTGAGCACTGACAGGGAAGGTTCTCACGTCTCGATCTAAGTTGGTTGCGGCTCCACCTACAAGAATGGCGTTTCCGACATCAAGACCAATAAAGAAGTCTTGAGTGGTTGGGTTTCTAAAACCGGTTTGGGCCGAAACGCGAATGTTGTGATTGCGCTGAGCTCCAAGAGTGTATCCTAGAGAAACTCTAGGCGAAACGAAACCGTCTAAGAATTCGTTTTTGTCGTAACGAGCAGAGGCCGTGAACTTGGCTCGCTCATCGGCAAATGTTTTTTGAAGCTGAGTATAGGCTCCGTATTCGCTGTAGGTTATTGGGCCATCAATATCAGTAAAAATGGTACCGTTTGAGTTTAACTCGTATTGACGGTAAGAACCTCCAACTTGCAAGTCTGCCCAATCGTTTATCAGGTGAGCAAAGTTGTAGTTACCGTTGATGTGTCTGAATTTCGTGTTGTCGATAAAACGAGCACCTGTTCTGAAATCCCCATCTTGCCTTACCTTGGCAAATGCATTATTAAACTCGGCGCTTCCAGGCTGAAAGCGATTGATGTGTGGAAAGCCTGTAGCCGAAGTGATTCCAAGCGTTCCCGCAAAGTTGGCTGGATAATCTGCTACCTGTCGAGCCGCTCTGTGCGCGTCTTGCTCGTTCTTCCCGATTTGGCGTGAAAGTAGGTAACCCCTTATGTAGTCTTCGAACCATTTCTGATCTGGAGACCACTGTCTATTGATGTTAATCGCTGCAAAACGCGTGTCGTAAGCATCACCTGAATCTTCCGCAGTGATGTATCCTCTAATGAAGAAGTTGTCATTCTTGATCTCCAATTTTTGCTGGGTCATAGCAAAGCCAGAAACGGCATATCGGTTAGCTCCTTGGTAAATAGTGGTACCCGTACCTCTGCGGTAGTTGTAAACTACTTCCAAATCGTCTCCGAACGGACGGTAGTGCACCGCCACATCGCGCTTAACGCTCTGAGCTCCGTAATCTGCTACATCTGCCTCATTGTAACCCGTACGGGCCACAACGGCTGAGCCAAAAGTTCCTGCAGGTGTGCCTGCATAAAAGTCAAAGTTAAGGGTGGTAGAGACCTCGTCACCGTAAACGTTTAACCCGTCATAGCCCGGATTATTCAATGGAGAGGACCAATTATAACCTAAAGCACCTTGACTCACATCAGTACGATCGTTGGCATGCCAATCTTCACCTTGCATAAAGGTAAAGTTGGCCTTAACAGCTAGCTTGTCTGAGAAACGCTTGGCTACTCTTACACCGAAGTCAGAGTATTCGTTGGTTCCGGCAGCGTCTTGAACAGTATATCCGGTTTTACCGTAAACACTTATACCCTCTGTTTCGAAAGGGTCTTTTGAAGTCATAAAAAGGATTCCGTTAAAGGCACCCGCTCCATATAGAGCTGATGAGGCACCCGGAAGAATCTCTACGCTCTGCACGTCGAGTTCTGACATACCAACCAGGTTACCTAAAACGAAGTTTAGCCCTGGGGCGGTGTTGTCCATTCCGTCAACTAACTGTAAAAAACGGGTGTTAGCAAAGGTGGCGAAACCTCTGGTGTTAATCGACTGAAAGGTCAATGAGCTGGTGTTGATATCTACTCCTTTAAGGTTCTGTAGACTTCCGTAAAAAGATTCCGAAGTGGCGTTTTGAATCTGAGCTAATCCGAAACGCTCCACAGAAACTGGAGATTCGAAAATACGCTCAGGCGTTCTTGAAGCCGAGATAACAATCTCGTCTAGAGCCGTTAAAGCCTCATTTAGAACAACTGTAACAGCAGAACCGCCGAAAGAAACGGTTGTTGTAGTGTACCCTAGGCTCGAAACTCTAATTGAAAATGGGGGTGTCTGCGAAGAAGAAAAAGCGAAATTTCCGTCGAAATCTGCCACAGCCCCTTCAGATTGACCAACCACAACAATGTTTGCATTTGCAACAGGCTGTCCATTTTGGTCGACCACCTTGCCCTGAACAGTGGTTTGGGCAAAGGCAAAAGTGCCTGAGATGAAGCCTAAAAAAAGAAGTAACGTTCTCATAATGATAAAATAAAATAGCTTTAGCTAGTTTTTCGTGGGAAAGATAGGTTTTTTTTTGCTGAATTCGCTAAATATAGCAAGCTGATAATGAGCCGCTAAGGCAGGTATATCTTCTAATTAGTGAAGTTTATCAGCTCTCTTCTGTAGGCTGTGAGCAGTTTAGACTTCGATACAAATCCTGCATATTTACCCGACTTTAGCACGGGCAAGTTCCAAGCCCCAGAATCTTGAAAGCGCTGCATGACTTTTTGCATGCTGTCTTTCTCATAGCTTATGGTTTCGGGCGGACGCGTCATATAAGCCATTACCGTGGTCTTGTCGTAAACCGTTTGGTCAAACAAAAACGGACGAATGTCGTCAAGCAAAATGATGCCCACCAATTGCTCTGACTCGTCAACCACCGGAAACAAGTTACGGCTCGATTGAGCCACACCTTGCTGCAGCAGCTCTCTAAAAGTCATATCGGCCCGCAATACAACAAAATTGGTCTCTATAACACTATCTAGAGTCATAAGCGTGAGTACGCTTTGATCTTTGTCGAATGAGAGCAGCGCATCTTTCTCAGCTAGCTCCTTGGTATAAATGGTGTGGTTAAGGCTATTCTTGGTAATTAGGTAAGCCATCGAGACGGCTAGCATAAGCGGAATAAATAAGGCGTATCCGCCTGTGATCTCGGCGATTAAAAAGATAGCGGTAAGCGGAGCCTGCAGAACCCCCGCCAAGATAGCTGCCATGCCCACTAGCGTGAAATTGGCTTCTGATACCTCATGAGTGAATCCCAACTGATTGATCAATTTAGCGACCGCATTACCCAATGAGCTGCCCATTACAAGGGCCGGAATAATAATCCCTCCTGTTCCCCCGGCAGCTATGGTTGTGGTCATCACGACCGACTTAAACAGCGTGATGCCTATGAGCAGCACAATAACTACATACGGGCTGTCTGCCCAGCGGTTTAGGAGCGATCCTTCAATCACCGATTGGTGATCAGAGGCTAGTAAATTATTGATCACCGAAAACCCTTCGCCGTATAGGGGCGGAATTGCAAAAAGCATGGCTCCTATGAAGAGCCCGCCGATCGCCAGCCGCATGGCCTTTGAGCGTACCTTATGAAAGAAACCCGTTATAGCAAAATGCACCTTGTGAAAATAAACTGAGACTAATCCGGCGAAAAGCCCAAGCAACAAATAGAGCGGAGTATCGTTTACCGAAAAAGACTCGGTCAGCATCACCTTAAAAAGCACCTGGTCTCCTACAAAGAAAAAAGAGGTGATCACCGAAACCAAGGAAGCAATGAGAAGCGGAAGCAATGAGGCGAAGGTCAGGTCTAAACTAAAAATCTCTATGGCAAAGACAACTGCGGCAATTGGTGATTGAAAACTCGTGGCGATTACACCCGCCGCGGCACAAGCGATGAGCAGCTGCCTTGTTTTTCGGTTGAGGTGAAACAGATCCCCGAAGGCCGACGAAGCCGCGGATGCCGAGAGAATGGTCGGGCTCAAAAGACCCACAGAACCTCCAAAACCTACCGTCAGCGGAGCCGTGATAAGCGGAAAGAAGAACTTGTCTCCGCTGAGTTTTCCTCCGCGCTTAGAAAGAGCGTAAAGCACCGTCGGGATCGGATTAAACACCCCTTTCTTGTAAAGTTTCTCAACAATAAGATAGACCCCGAACAACCCGAGCATGGGGAGAAAAAAATACAATCCGTTTCGCGTAATTGAAAGCCCCAACTCGGCTACATAGGCGATCGCATAGGTGATATTTTTGATCAGTACAGAGATGAGTCCGGCCACCAAACCAATCAGAGCGCTAAGCATAAACACAAAATTGCGCTCTGAAATATGCTTGTACTTCCAAATTAGAAACTTGCGCAATAGCGAACTGAGGGTCTCTTTCACTTTGCTAAACTACTAAATGTGTCAGTTCGAAAAAGGGCAAAACGCTTCCGATCGCCTCTTGGCTCAATTTCCAGAGCCCCTAATTTGAGTACGGCACGCTGCGACCGAAAATTTCGCTCAAACACTTCAAAAATTACCTGGGTACATCCGCCTTCAAACGCGTGATCAATCATGGCCTTCTTCAATTCTTGATTAAGTCCCTTGCCCCATAGCACTTTAGAGAGAAAAGTGTATCCGATCTTGACTGTCTGAGCAACCGAATCGTAGTCATAATAGCGTGTAAAGCCCGCCACCTCGCCGGTTGACTTGTAGATAAGCGTGTAGGCCCCTAGCTCATTGCAGAGTCCGCTTTCAAAATAGGCGCTGAACTTTTCTTTGGTATACCGATCTGTTTCTGAATGCAACGACCAAACCTCAGGGTCTGAGCCAATGGCAAAAAGCGGCTTGAGGTCTTCGGATTGTGAGGCCCTCAGAAAGAGATGGGTTGTCTCAAGAGGCGATTTAAAGTGAGCGATAGGCACCATAGGTTGCCCAAAAGTAGTAAAGACTTTCTGCCTATTTACCTTTGCGGATCATGAAGACATTTTTATTGATTGATCCGTCTTTGTCGAAATTAATCAGTTGGTCATCTTGCCACATCCAATAGCCGTCAAAGTCTAACTTCGCGTCAGCTGATTCAAAGTCTTCGATATACAATTTTCCATCGATCAGATTATATCGAAGGTCTTCAATCTCTGGCGCCTCATCTCCGCCAATAACAGCAAGCTTCACGCGATCATTAGACTGAAATTCAAAAATCAGTTGGATAGATGAAAGGGCTTGGTCTACAAAACCAGAAACTGCTCCTGCAACCATACGTTCAAAAAGATTCATGTCTTTAGACTCCTCTTCTATCGCCTTTTCGATATCTACCTTCAGCTCCCATTGGCCGATAAGCTTGCGCTCTTTGATCGCATCTTGAGCAAATGAAAAAACAAAAACAAGGCTAAGAGCAAGAGTAAATACGGTCTTCATGGGTATAGGTTTTATCTACAGACGGGTGCATTGATAAAATGTTACAATCGTTTTACTCGACGGTAACCGACTTCGCTAAATTTCTTGGCTGATCTACATTGCAACCGCGCAGAATAGCCATGTGGTAGGCCAAAAGCTGAAGCGGAATAGTAGTTAAAATCGGGCTCATAGACTCCTCAATCTCAGGTATCTCGATGCAGTGGTCTGCCAAGGCCGCAACTTGTTGGTCGCCTTTGGTTACAATAGCAATAATCTTTCCCTTGCGTGACTTGATTTCTTGAATGTTGCTCACCACTTTCTCGTAATGCCCTTTGCGAGTGGCGATCACAAAAACTGGCATGTGCTCATCAATGAGGGCAATAGGGCCGTGCTTCATCTCTGCCGCCGGATAGCCTTCGGCATGAATGTAGCTGATCTCTTTGAGCTTAAGCGCCCCCTCGAGAGCAACCGGAAAATTGAATCCCCTACCCAAATAAAGACTGTGCTCAGCCTTGTGGTACACAGTGGCGATCTCTTTAATATACGCGTCCTGTTGTAGCAATTGCTCGACCTTAGAGGGCAATGACTCCAGTTCATTGATCAGATGCTTGAACTCAGCGTCACCCATGTTCGATTTTTCTCGGGCAAGTTTTAGGGCGATCAAGGTCAAAACTGTAATCTGGGTGGTAAAGGCCTTGGTTGAGGCAACTCCAATTTCTGGTCCGGCATGCGTGTAAGCTCCTGCATGGCTTTCTCTGGCGATTGAAGATCCAACCACGTTGCAGATTCCAAATACGAAGGCGCCTTTGCTCTTGGCCATTTTAATGGCCGCGAGTGTGTCTGCCGTTTCGCCTGACTGTGAAATGGCTATAAGCAGGTCTCCTGGGCCTATGATAGGGTCTCGGTAACGAAACTCAGAAGCGTATTCGACTTCAACAGGAATTCTCAAATACGTTTCAAAGATGTACTCGGCCACTAATCCGGCATGCCAAGAGGTTCCGCAAGCGGCAATCACTATGCGCTTAGCCGCTAAAAAGGTGTGCAGGTGCTGTTCGACTCCGGCCATTTTGATAAGGCCCTCTTCAACCCGAAGCCTTCCCCTGAAAGTGTCTTTAATCGCTCTGGGTTGCTCGTAGATCTCTTTGAGCATAAAGTGCTCGTATCCGCCCTTCTCAATTTCTTCTAATGAGAGTTCAAGCTCTGTTATAAATGGATCTACCTCCTTATTGCTCTTAATCTTACGGATCTCTATTGCCTTTGTGCGGTCGAGAATTGCCATCTCTCCATCTTCAAGATAGATCGCGTTTGAGGTGTATTCTATAAAAGGGCTGGCATCTGAGGCAATGAAGAATTCATCTTCGCCTACCCCTATGGCCAGCGGACTCCCCATGCGTGCAGTAACCAATTGATCGGGGTTTGAGTGGTCAAATACCACAATAGCATAGGCTCCCACCACCCGGTTGAGTGCCATTCGAACAGCCTTTGACAGTTTGACTTGTTCTTTTTGCTGAATCTCCTCGATCAAATTAATTAACACCTCGGTGTCGGTATCCGAGTAGAAGGTGTATCCGCGTTGCTCAAGGGTAGTTTTGAGCGCCTGGTAATTCTCAATAATGCCGTTGTGAACAATGGCCAGACGACCAGAATTAGAAAGGTGCGGATGTGCGTTGACGTTGTTCGGAACTCCGTGGGTAGCCCATCGCGTGTGACCCATGCCCAGGCTACCTTTTACATTACCCTCGGTCTGTCCTTTGGTCTTAAGATCAAAGACCTTCCCTTTTGTCTTAGAAACCGAAAGTGTCTCGCCCTCATAGAGCATAAGGCCCGCACTGTCGTAACCGCGGTACTCAAGGCGCTGAAGCCCCTTTAAAATGATGTTAAACGCCTCTCTATGACCTAGATAACCTACAATTCCGCACATGACCTAAATTTTGCGCAAAGGTATGAAGAAGCAGTGGTTTGGCTTAATTCTCGTTTAAGACCGTGTAGAATAAATTGAGTTTGAGTCGCTTTTCTTCTATAACCCCTGAACTTGGGCCATAAAGCACGGTGCCAAACGGAGTGATTCCACTCATCAGAGGATAGTCAATGGCGCTGCCGTCTTCTAGAACGGCTTGCTGCACTTGAGGAAAGGCAATGTTGGCGCTCACCGATATATTTATGGGCACATTGAGGGAGTCTCGCACCACTATATCGTTGAAATAATCTGTAATATTTACCTTGTAACTTTCTCCTCTTCCATTGGTTGATCGTCGAAGAGAGGCGTCGTAATTCTGATATACTCCAAGCGCAGTCTGGCTAGATGAAGTCTCATTTCGCGCATTGTATATCGGAAAGCTATTGGTAGACTTATACAGGTACAAGCGAGGCGGTTCAAAGGGAATCGGGGCCATAGCTTCTTGATCTACATAAAACTCAAGGCTGGCTTCATTGATGAGCCAATTATTTTGTTTCACCTCATCGATCACCTGCTGAGGGAGTTCGAATTGAACTACCGTTCCATTACCTCCCTTGAGGTACATGCGCTCTGGCAGTACTGATTCGTCGGAATTTGAAGGCATTAGCCGTTCGTATTCCCATGTGTTAACGGCGTTTCCTTGTGTGAACCCTTGCGCGCTACCCGTTATAAAATTGAGCCTAAAGGTCGCTAAGCTTTGATCTCGGGTGTCGTCAGCAGTATCTGTGGTTCCCTGAGTATTAATCGAATCGTACTCGTACTCCATTTGAATGAATGCCGTGCTGAGGTCTAATAACAGCATAAGGTCGTCACTGGCGTCTATAGAAAGGTGAAGCCCGCGCAAATGGTCTTTAAAATTAGATTGTGAACGCAAGGCCTCGGAGCCTTCTAAATAAAAGATACGGTCTTGAAAAAATGACTTGTCGAGCTCAACGAGAATACCCGGGTCTCTTGACTGGCTCACATCAATGGTCAGCGACTCATCGACATCGGGAGTGGCGGGGTCGTCTTCGTTATAGGCCACGTATTGAAAATCACTGATGACAACAGGCCCTTCAAATAAACTCTTTCCGAGAAAAGGCTCAAAGACCGACTGCTTGTCTGAAAAATAGGCTTGAGACTCTAAGAAATCAGTCTGAGGATCATTGTCTCTCAGGTAATAGTCTGATGGGCGCACCGTTAGTTGAAAGCGATCTTGATCAGAGAAAGAGAAAATACTGTCTAAGTCGAAACGACGGGCAAAAGAATTGGCCGTGGTCTCGGGGTCTTCGGCATCTGGAATTCCATCTTTATCGGTATCTGCCGAAAGCGGATCTGTGCCCAAAAGCCGCTCGTCATTATCGTTTAATCCGTCACCATCACTGTCGCTCTGCGGATCGTCTGGACCGACATCAAAAACATCTAGCACCCCATCACCGTCTCGGTCTGCAGTAGCGGCCGAGGCCCTTTGGTATGGAATGTATAAAGTGACTTTGGTGACTTTCTCGCGCTCGTCCAAATCGTTGTCAATCTCGGCTGAAGCTGAAAGCTCACCAAAAACAGGGTTAGGCAATGAAAGCTGAATTTGAGAAACAATTGAGGCCCTAGTCTCTCCGAAAAGAGGGTCTTTGTAATTTCCCAATTGGTAAAGCGGCATTTTATTGGTTTGAATGCGATCTAGACTAAGCTGCTTGACGCTTTCGATGGAATAGGTTTGTTTGGTAAGGGTAAAGGGTTCACCTGCAACCAGAGATTCACCAAGGGTGAAGTCTTCAGACTCGCAAGACAACAGTCCAAGGCCTAATGCGCAAAAAGCAACGACAAATGGCAGCTGCCTAAACAGGTGTCTCATCTTTGAAACGCTTCTAAAAGTAGGTGTTGTAAAACTTGATATAGGCGTCTTCGGTCTCTTGAAGTGGAATGTAGTCAAGTATAGGCTTTCCTGAAGACTTGCAGTATTTCTCGAGTTCATCAGAGATGTTTTCGCCAGCGAAGATAAGTCCATCAGAATGATCTGCCGCTACCTTTAACAAATTTGTATGATTTGGGTTTTTAAGGCATTCGTAGTTTGAAATGTCCATCTGGTCAAAGGCAATTTTCTCACACATTTTTCCGGGTAATTCACCTTCAAATTCTTCGTCGTATATCGAAGTTATGATCTTGGTGTCGTTGAACATGGCTTCGTCTTTGTAATAACGCTTCAAGTAAAGCGGCAGCAAAGAGGCCATCCATCCGTGCACGTGAATAATATCTGGAGCCCAATTCAGCTTTTTAACCGTCTCCACCACTCCTTTTGCAAAGAAAATTGCCCGCTCATCATTGTCGTCAAATAGATTGCCCTTAGCGTTGGTAAAGGTTGACTTTCGTTTAAAGTATTCGTCGTTATCAATAAAATAAACCTGAATGCGCTCTTTGGGAATAGAGGCCACCTTGATAATTAGGGGCATATCCATGTCATTGACCACCAGATTCATGCCCGACAGACGTATAACTTCGTGCAACTGATGGCGTCTTTCGTTGATCACTCCATAACGCGGCATAAAGATTCTGATTTGCCCGCCGTTGCTGTTCACTACCCGAGGAGATTCATAAGACATCAGCGACACCTGATTCTCTGGTAAGTAGGGTACTAGTTCGGACGAAACAAATAATATCTTTTTTCCATTCATAAACCCTTGATTTTGTGCTCCAAAAAAGAATTTTCAAAGATACGAATTTATTGTGTATAAGCCTATTTGTACTATTTTTGGGCCCTTAGCGCTGCTCATGAAGCTTATAAAAACGACTGCTGAACTGAACCTTGTTTTGGCTCAGGAGCGCAAATCAAAAAAGAAAATAGGGCTTGTTCCTACTATGGGAGCGCTTCACGAGGGTCACTTGAATCTGGTCAAAAGGGCACTATTCAAATCGGATGTAGTTATTGTCAGCATTTTTGTGAACCCCACTCAATTCAACGACCAAAACGACTTAAATGCGTATCCGCGGACGCTAGAAAAAGACCTAGATCGCTTAAGCGAGGTCTCATCAACGCTCATCGTTTTTCATCCAGATGCTGAAGAACTTTACGGAGGCCAGTTAAAAGCCAAATCATTCGATTTTAAGCAGCTCGATAGCGTTATGGAGGGGGCGCACCGTCCGGGGCATTTCAATGGAGTAGCCACTGTGGTAGAATTATTGTTCAAAAGCACTAGGCCCACCATCGCCTTCTTCGGCGAAAAAGACTACCAGCAAACGCTGATAGTTAGGCAACTAGTTAAACAAAAACGCTTGGGCATACTCATCGAGGTCTGCCCTACTATTAGAGAATCTAACGGCCTGGCTCGGAGTTC
>JAURFJ010000034.1 GCA_030834365.1 Flavobacteriaceae bacterium
GTGCCAGTGTCGGCCTGTTGGTAATTATTGGTCACCGCTATAGAATAGAATTCGCCTATAGAGTTGTCTCCCTTGAGTATGCAAGACGGATACTTCCAGGTCACTGCAGAGCCGGTCTCGACCTGTGTCCAAGAGATCTTGGCATTTCGCTCGCAAAGTCCGCGTTTAGTGACAAAATTGTACACTCCGCCCTTGCCCTCTTTGTCTCCCGGAAACCAGTTTTGAACCGTAGAATACTTGATTTCGGCATCGTCTAAGGCGATCAGCTCAACCACCGCGGCATGAAGCTGATTCTCGTCTCTCGACGGAGCCGTACAACCCTCAAGATAACTCACGTAGCTGCCTTGGTCAGCAATCACTAGGGTTCGCTCAAATTGACCGGTTCCAGCTTGATTGATTCTGAAATAGGTTGAAAGCTCCATAGGGCAACGCACGCCCTTGGGTATGTAGCAAAAGCTTCCGTCTGAAAATACAGCCGAGTTCAAGGCCGCGTAGAAGTTGTCTCGCGGAGGAACCACCGAACCCATGTATTTCTTCACCAATTCAGGGTGCTCTTTGATGGCTTCTGATATCGAACAAAAAATGATGCCCTTTTCGGCCAAGGTTTTCTTGAAAGTGGTTGCCACCGAAACAGAGTCCATCACCACATCAACTGCCACCCCGGCAAGCTTTTTCTGCTCGTCGAGAGAGATGCCCAGGCGCTTAAAGGTGTCTAGTAATTCGGGGTCCACCTCTTCGAGGCTGTCGTATTTAGGTTTTTTGTTTGGAGCTGAATAGTAAGAGATCGCCTGAAAATCGGGCTTGGTGTAATGCACATTGGCCCATTCAGGTTCTTTCATCTTTTTCCACTGCTTGAAGGCCTCAAGGCGCCAAGCGGTCATCCATTCGGGTTCTTCTTTCTTTTTTGAGATAGCGCGAACGATATCTTCGTCTAAACCAACTGGAAAAGTATCTGATTCTATATCAGTGTAAAATCCGTACGCGTATTCCTTGGTCTCTAATTCTTTCTTTAACTCTTCTTCTGTATAGGCCATAGCGTTTGTTTTTTAAGGGGTTGGCTAAAGCGAGAAGCTCTCGCCGCACCCACAGGTTCGTTGTGCATTCGGGTTGTTAAATACAAACCCCTTACCGTTTAACCCTCCTGAATATTCAAGGGTGGTGCCCACCAAATAGAGAAAGCTCTTTTTATCTACGGCTATACGCACTTCGTTATCTTCAAAGACTTTATCGCTCTCTGATAATTGTTTGTCAAATTTGAGCTCATAGGTGAGCCCACTACATCCGCCGCTCTTCACACCTACTCTTACAAAGTCAGAAGCGGCGTCAAACCCCTCTTCGGTCATCAGGGTTCTCACTTTTTCTTTAGCCGAGGCTGCAACTTTGATCATCGTTATTTAAATTAAGTCTATGCAAAGATAGGGTTTATGGCGTTTTTTTCACCGATTTTCACCCATTCAAAAGCAATTTAGAATGTGGTATTTTTACGGCATTAAATCAGGCCATGACCGAAGATAAAAACCAGCCTTTACGCTCAATCGAAGAGCTCGGAGAGTTTGCCCTCATAGACCACCTAACCGCACATTTTGAAACCCGCAGAAGTGAGACCCTAAAATCAATAGGTGACGACGCTGCATTGCTCGACATGGGCGATAAGAAAACGGTTCTAAGCACCGACATGCTTGTCGAAGGCATTCACTTCAATCTGAGCTACATGCCCATGAGGCATTTGGGATACAAATCGGTCGTAGTGAATGTATCAGACATATGCGCTATGAATGCCCGGCCGACCCATATAACCGTCTCTATTTCGGTCTCTAACCGCTTCTCGTTGGAGGCCCTTGAAGAATTTTACCGAGGAGTTAACGACGCATGTGCCCATTACAAGGTCGATTTGGTGGGTGGAGATACGACCGCCTCACTCAAAGGAATGACCATTTCGGTTACTGCCATAGGCAGCGTATCTGAAGATCGTGTGGTCTATAGAAGCGGTGCCCAAGAAAACGATTTGGTCGTAGTCAGTGGAGACCTTGGCGGAGCCTACCTCGGATTTCAAGTGCTTGAGCGGGAGCGACAGGTCTTTGAAGTGAATCCGCAGCATGAGCCTGACCTAGACCCCTATCACTACATTATTCAACGCCAACTAAAGCCAGAGGCACGGCTTGACATGGTAGAGCTACTCGAGGCCTTAGAGGTGCGGCCAAGTGCTATGATCGATATCAGCGACGGGCTCTCTTCAGAGGCGCTTCATCTATGCAAGCAATCTAACTTAGGCATCGCCCTTTACGAAGAAAAACTACCCATAGACCCCACCGTCATAAGCGCCTGCGATGAATTTAACCTCAACCCCACCGTAGCCGTGCTTAGTGGGGGTGAAGATTACGAGCTGCTATTTACCATAAGGCAAGACGATTTTTTAAAGATCAAAGGAAACCCCAACTTAACAGTCATCGGACACATGACCGAGAAGACATCTGGTGCGCAACTAGTGCTGAGATCGGGAGAATTGGCCGAGCTCAAAGCCCAAGGCTGGACTTCTTTTTAAGCCATTGACCAGAAAACAGCGTTTTTAGCAAAAAAGACCGTTTGGTATAATACCAATCGGTATAAAACTGTTTTGCCTAGGATTTTATTGAATTGACAGCGCTTATGCGTTCATCAATTCTTCAATTTCATCGGGCTCAATCGGAATGCTGCGCATAAGATTTATAGGTGCCCCAGAAGGCTGAACCACCACATTGTCTTCTAAGCGTATTCCAAAGCCCTCTTCGGGTATGTAGATGCCTGGCTCAACGGTGAAAACCATATTCGCTTCAATAGGCGTTTTAAGCCGCCCATAATCGTGGGTATTTAGGCCCAGGTGGTGACAGGTTCCGTGCATAAAATAACGCTTAAATGCAGGAGATTCCTCGCTCTGTGCCTGCACGTCTGCCTTGTCTAACAGCCCAAGGTCTAAGAGTGCCGAGGTCATCACTTTACCTACTTCTTTGTGGTGATCAGCCCACAGAATTCCAGGAGTGAGCATGGTCGTTGCCTCGTTTTTTACCTTGAGTACCGCTTGGTAAACCGCCTTTTGACGCGCGCTGAATTTTCCGCTAACCGGAATAGTTCGGGTCATATCGCTTGAATAATTGGCGTATTCAGCGGCTACATCCATCAGTAAAAGATCACCCGACTGACACTGACGGTTGTTCTCAATGTAGTGCAGAATATTGGCCGAGGCCCCTGAAGCGATTATTGGGGTGTAGGCGAACCCTTTAGAGCGATTGCGCACAAACTCGTGCAGCAATTCGGCCTCGATTTCGTATTCCCAGACTCCGGGCTTCACAAAATTGAGCAGCCTTCTAAACCCTTTTTCGGTGATTTCACACGCTCGGGCAATGAGCTCAATCTCCTCAGGCTCTTTGACGCCTCTGAGAGCATTGAGTATTGGAAAGCTCTTGGCCACCTGATGAGCGGGAAACTGCGCTTTCGCTTTCTTAATAAAGCGGTCTTCTCGGGTTTCAGTTTCTACCGACTGCCGGTAATGCTCATTAGTGTTGAAGTAAATGGTTTCGGCCTCGCTCATGAGGTCGGCAAACACAGCGTCGAATTGACGGGTCCAGTAGACCGTTTCAATTCCGGACACCTCAGTGGCTTCGGCCTTGCTGAGCTTAGGGCCCTCCCAAACCGCAATGTGATCGTTGGTTTCACGCACAAAAAGCACTTCCCGGTGTTTCGGATTAATGGCATCCGGAAAGAGCACTAAAACGCTCTCTTCTTGATCTACTCCACTCAGGTAAAACAGGTCTCTATGCTGTTCAAAGGGCATACAAGCATCGGCGCCAATAGGATAGAGGTCGTTTGAGTTGAACACAGCAAGGCTATTGGGCTTCATCAGAGCGGCAAACTTGCTACGGTTCTTCACAAATAGGGCCGAAGGTAAGGCGTGGTATTTCATCTAGTTCTTGAGTTGATAAATTCTAACGTAGTCGATCTCCATTTGGTCTTGCTCGAATGAAGCAGACACGGGTCCACCCAAAGATCCGCCCATAGCCACGTTTAGCAGCAGGTAGTGCGGATTGTCAAAAGGTACATTTTCGGCATTGTTCATGCGTACCACTAATGTCTCGTCTACATAAATATCCAAACGATCGGCATCCCAAACGAGAACGTAATTGTGAAAATTTTCTGTGAGTCCAGTAATAGATTTTTTGAGACCGTAGGTCGCATAGGCATTAGTGCCCGTATCGTGCCAGTGAAATGTGCCGAGCGTTTCGTTCTTGTTGCCTCCGTACTGCTCCATGATGTCAATTTCTCCGCAATGAGGCCATCCGACGCTTCCTCTAGAGTTGCCAAAATAATTGCCCTTTTCGTCAATGTTAGAGCCCAAGGTCCAAATGGCCGGCCAGGTACCCGCGGCGGCCGGAAGCTTAGCCCTCACCTCTACCTTTCCGTAAGTAAAATCGAACTTGGCGTTCAAACGTGCCGAGGTAAATTCTTTGCTCATTCCCCCATAGGTATAGTCTTCTCTCTTGGCTATGATCTTCAGCGTTCCGTCACTAACCAGGGCGTTATCTAGTCGATTGGTATAGTGTTGCAGTTCGTTGTTGGCCCATCCGCTATCGGTAATCGGCTCTATTTGAAAGTGCCACTTATCGGCCATCGGCGTACCCTCATAATCAAACTCGTCACCCCAAACCAACTCGTAAGCAGGAGCTACGAGCTGATCTTTGGTACTGCTCAGCGATTCGTTAGGTTGTTTCGGATTTTCTGCGCTCGAACTAGAACAGGCAGAAATAATAAGGCTAACAAATGCTAGGGTTAGTGATAAAGATCGTTTCATTGTTATATTTATGAATAGTAACGCGTTAATAAAGCGAATATAAGCTACCCAAAAATGAAAACGATCAGACACTTACTGCTAATTATTTCTGTATGCTCTTATGTTTTGAGCTCAGCCCAAGACCATTTTGAGGCCATTCAATTTGAATCTGTAGGCCCCAGTGTAATGAGCGGGCGTGTGGTTGACCTTGAGGTAAACCCCGAAGATCCAACCGAATTCTATGTAGCCTACGCATCGGGCGGGCTTTGGCACACCACCGACAACGGCACATCATTTGCCCCCATCTTTGACAATGCCCCTACGCAAAACCTGGGTGAAATAGCCATGCATTGGCCCAGTAGAACCCTATACGTTGGGACCGGAGAAAACAACTCTTCGCGCTCTTCTTATGCCGGAATCGGGCTTTTCAAAACCATCAATAACGGCAAAGATTGGACATTATTGGGCCTAGAAGACAGCCACCATATCGGACGCATTTTGGTCGACCCGTCTAATCCTGATCACGTCATTGTCGGAGTCCTCGGCCACCTCTATACGCCTAATGCCGAGCGCGGTATTTATCGCTCTACCGACGGCGGAAACAGTTGGCAACAGACCCTTTTTATCAATGAAGATACAGGCGTAATCGATCTCGCTCACGACCCCAACAATTTTAACACTATTTACGCGGCCAGCTGGCAACGCGATCGAAAGGCGTGGAATTTTGAAGGTAGCGGCCCTAATTCTGCCCTCTACAAGAGTATTGATGCCGGACAGACCTGGCAAAAGATCAGCACTGAGGCAAGCGGGTTTCCGCAAGGCCAAGGAGTAGGTCGCATTGGCCTAGCCGTGTTTAACGATCAAACGATTTACGCGGTCCTTGATAATCAGGCAAGACGCTCCGCTGAGGCCAAAGAAAAAAGCGAAGGCTTAGCCAAGGATGATTTCAAGAGCATGAGCGCTGAGGAGCTATTAAAGCTCGATAATAAAGCCCTCAACGACTATCTTAAGACAAACGGTTTTCAAGAAAAATACCGTGCCGAGAATGTGAAACAGCTGGTTAGAGACGGTCTTGTGGTTCCTAAAGATTTGGCTACCTACCTAGAAGACGCGAACGCCATGCTCTTCGACACGCCTGTGATTGGGGCCGAAGTTTACCGAAGTGATGATGCCGGAAAAAGCTGGAAGCGCACTCACGAAGAGTACATCGACGGACTCTTCTATAGCTACGGCTACTATTTTGCCCAAGTGCGTGTAGACCCTAACGACAGTGAGGTGATCTACCTCGCCGGAGTTCCGCTCATTCAATCAAAAGACGGCGGCAAAACCTTTAGTTCAATCGACAAGCTTAACGTGCACGCCGACCACCACGCCCTTTGGATCAATCCGAAAAGGCCCGGACACCTGATCAATGGAAACGACGGAGGTATCAACATCAGCTACGACGACGGAGCCAACTGGACCAAAAACAACAGCCCGGCCGTTGGTCAATTCTACGCTATCCAAGTCGACAATCAGTCACCCTATAATGTGTACGGAGGGCTTCAAGACAACGGTGTATGGAAGGCCAAACACAGCAGCAGAGAAAGCAGCGAATGGCTGGCTACCGGACTAAATCCGTGGCAAGAATTGCTGGGTGGCGACGGAATGCAGGTAGAGGTAGATCCGCGAGGCGCCAATGTGGTCTACACCGGTTTTCAGTTTGGAAATTATTATCGAATAGACCAAAAAACCGGAAAGCGTACTTATATCACCCCCAAACACACTTTGGGTGAGGCGCCCTACCGCTTCAACTGGCAAACCCCCATCTTACTTTCTAAGCATCACCCCGATGTGCTCTATATGGGCAGCAATAAGCTACACCGCTCACTAGACCAAGGAAGCAATTTGCATACCCTGTCTGAAGACCTTACCCAAGGCGGACGCAAAGGCAACGTAGCCTACGGAACCTTGACCTCAATTAGCGAATCTGAATTCGAATTTGGCTTGATTTATACGGGAAGCGATGACGGCCTGATACACCTCTCTAAAGACGGTGGACACAGCTTTAGTCGCATTTCTGATGCATTACCGAAAGACTTGTGGGTTAGCCGCGTAGCTGCTTCGTCGCACAAAAAAGAGCGGGTATATGCTACGCTAAACGCCTACCGAAATGACGATTTTGCTCCTTATGTTTTTGTGAGCGACGACTACGGCGCGAAATGGAAGAACATTGCCGCGAACCTGCCTCAATCTTCGGTCAATGTAATTGTTGAGGATCCCGTTAACGAAGACCTGCTTTTCGCAGGACTCGACAACGGCCTCTACGTAACTCTTGACCGTGGCGCTTCTTGGAGCCTACTTGACAAAGGGCTAGTGCCCGTTGCTGTTCACGATCTAAAGATTCAGAAAGAGGCCAAGCACTTAGTAGTCGGAACACACGGACGCAGTATATACATCACCTCAATTGAAGCACTTCAGCAGACGAACAAAAGCCTGCTAAGCAATCCTGTGCATCTTTTTACGCCTGAAAAAATGCGTTTTAGTTCGCGTTGGGGGAGCTCACGAGCGCTATTTGAATTGCCCTACACCCCAAAAACTAGCCTTTCATACTACTCGGCTACAGATCAGCCCGTAAGCTTATCGGTACTTCTTGAGGGACGCGAACTGTATCGCCTATCAGAGCAAGCCTATTCAGGCTTTAATGCAATTGATTATTCTGTCGAGATCGATCAATCACTGCTTGAAAAATTGCCAAAAAAATCTCGCGAGGCATTTAAACCGGCAAAAAATGGCAGCTATTACCTGCCTAAAGGCGAGTACAGCCTAGTGCTTAGGGGCAATAAGGGCCAGAGCACTGCTACATTTACCGTCGAATAATCAAGAATTAGTTTAAATAAGAAAGCGGCGCTTTATTGCGCCGCTCTTCGTTGCGGAATAGGCGTTTGAGGCGTAATTTTGTGCCGTTAAATCACTATAGGTAAACGACACTCACATGCTAAGTTCTTCGTTGTTGCGTAAGCTAGTTATGGCCCTGTCTGGGCTGTTTCTGATCACGTTCTTATCGCTTCACCTCGCCATCAATTTGGCTTCAGTTTTTTCGGTCGAATTGTACAATGAATGGTCTCACTTCATGGGCTACAACAAAATTGTTCAGCTCATCATGCAGCCTATCTTAATTGCTGGGGTAATCGTTCATTTTGTGATGGGGTTTGTGCTTGAGATTCAAAACCGCGCTGCGCGAGGAGTTCAGGGCTATGCCGTAAAAGGCAGCGGCACTAACAGCAGCTGGATCTCGAGAAACATGATCATCTCTGGGGCCGTAGTGCTGGCGTTCATAGGGCTTCACATGTACGATTTTTGGTTGCACGAAATGGAATACAAATACGTAGAACAACTACCCGTTGACACCGAACGCTACTATGACTTCACCGTAGCCAAATTCGCCACATTGGGCAGAACACTTATCTACAGTGTATCATTTGTACTGCTTGCAATGCACCTTTATCACGGGTTTGCCTCATCTATGCAGACCATAGGTTTAGATAACAAATACGGAAAAGCCATTCAGGCTTTCGCAAAGATTTTTTCGATAGCGGTTCCGGCAGGTTTTATTTTCATCGCATTGTTTCACCATTTAAATCCTCTTCAATAACATGGCTACACTCGATTCTAAAGTTCCAAAGGGCCCCTTAGCCGAGAAGTGGAGCAAGCACAAAAACGATATTAAGCTGGTAAATCCGGCGAATAAAAGAAATATTGACATCATCGTTGTAGGAACGGGTCTAGCAGGCGCCTCTGCCTCTGCTACCCTGGCCGAGCTCGGCTACAACGTGAAGACTTTTTGTTACCAAGATTCTCCAAGACGCGCGCACTCTATCGCTGCCCAGGGAGGGGTCAATGCCGCGAAGAATTACCAAGGAGACGGCGACTCAGTATACCGTTTATTCTACGACACCATTAAGGGAGGAGACTACCGCTCAAGAGAAGCCAACGTGCACCGCTTGGCAGAAGTGTCTACCAATATTATTGACCAGTGTGTTGCACAAGGAGTTCCGTTTGCCCGTGAATACGGAGGGCTACTCGACAACCGCTCTTTTGGGGGTGTTCAGGTTTCTCGAACCTTTTACGCCAAGGGACAAACAGGGCAACAGCTGCTCTTGGGGGCCTATTCAGCGATGAATCGTCAGATTCAGCGCGGAAAGATCAAGTCGTACACCCGTCACGAAATGATGGATTTGGTTTTGGTTGACGGTAAAGCCAGAGGAATTATCGCTCGTGACCTAGTGAGCGGCGAAATCGAAAGACACGGTGCCCACGCCGTAGTGCTCGCAACAGGCGGATACGGAAACGTGTTCTTTTTATCTACCTATTGCATGGGGGCCAACGTAATGGCTGCATGGCGTGCCCACCGCAGAGGTGCCTACTTTGCCAACCCTTGCTTCACACAAATTCACCCCACTTGTATTCCCGTTTCAGGAGACCATCAGTCTAAGCTCACGCTCATGTCTGAGTCACTGAGAAATGACGGACGCATCTGGGTTCCTAAAAATCTTGAAGATGCTAAGGCCATCCGCGAAGGGCGCCTTAAGCCAGTGCAAATCGCCGAAGAAGATCGCGACTACTTTTTGGAGCGCCGCTATCCGGCATTCGGAAACCTCGTGCCTCGTGACGTTGCCTCAAGAGCCGCTAAAGAGCGATGCGATGCAGGTCACGGCGTGAACAAAACCGGGGAGGCCGTTTACCTCGATTTCGATTCTGCCATCATGCGCTACGGACGCGAAAAGGCGAACACCTCAGGGCTTAAAGACGCTGATGACAAAACGGTCCGAGCACTTGGAGAAAAAATCGTCGAGGCCAAATACGGAAACCTCTTTCAGATGTACGAAAAAATAGCCGACGAGAATCCGTATAAGACACCGATGAAGATCTATCCGGCCGTTCACTACGCTATGGGCGGGCTTTGGGTTGATTACAACCTAATGACCACCATTCCCGGATGCTACGCGGCTGGAGAGGCTAACTTCAGCGATCACGGAGCCAACCGCCTAGGTGCCTCTGCGCTGATGCAAGGATTAGCCGATGGTTATTTCGTACTCCCGTACACGATCGGAGACTATCTAGCAGACGACATTCAAACCGGAGCTATCGATACTCAGAGCGCCGAGTTTGACCAGGCAGAAAAGGCCGTTAGAGAAAAGCTAGAGCGCCTCATGTCTGGATCAGGTACACACTCCGTTGATTATTACCACAAAAAACTGGGTAAAATCATGTGGAACAAATGTGGAATGTCTCGCAACGCCAAAGAGCTGCAAGAGGCCATTGACGAGATCGCTGCTCTTCGTAAAGATTTCTACAAAAATGTTCGCATTCCCGGGTCAGCAGACACCAAAAACCAAGAGCTCGAAAAAGCCGGGAGAGTGGCTGACTTCTTAGAACTAGGCGAACTGTTTGCCCTAGACGCCCTGAACCGCAACGAATCATGTGGGGGACACTTCAGAGAAGAGTGCCAGACTGAAGACGGAGAGGCGCTTAGAGACGACGAAAACTACCGCTATGTTGCCGCATGGGAGTTCAAGGGGGAACCCAAAGACGCTGTGCTTCACAAAGAGGAGCTCGTTTACGAAAACATTGAACTGAAAACACGATCTTACAAATAAGGCTATGAAAATTCACTTGAAAGTTTGGCGTCAACAGAATGCCCAATCCAAAGGGTATTTTGAATCGTATGATCTTGATCATATAGAACCCGACATGTCTTTTCTTGAAATGCTTGATGTGCTCAACGAGTCGCTCATCGACCAAGGAAAAGAGCCGGTTGAATTCGACCACGACTGCCGCGAAGGTATTTGCGGAATGTGCTCAATGGTCATCAACGGAAAACCCCACGGGCCTCAAAAACTAACCACCACCTGTCAGCTTCACATGAGAAGCTTTAAAGACGGCGACAGCATAACCATTGAGCCCTTCAGAGCAAAGGCCTTCCCTGTCATCAAAGATCTCATCGTCGATCGATCTGCCTTTGACCGCATTCAGCAATCAGGGGGCTACATCTCTGTGAACACCTCTGGTCGCCCGGTAGATGCCAATGCCATTCCGATCGAAAAAGAAAGTGCAGACGCCTCGTTTAACGCCGCCACCTGCATCGGATGTGGAGCCTGTGTGGCCGCCTGTAAAAATGCGAGTGCCATGCTATTCACATCGGCCAAGGTTTCCCAATACGCCCTGCTCCCACAAGGGCGTGTTGAAGCTAACACACGCGTTTTAAATATGGTAAAACAAATGGACCTTGAAGGTTTCGGAAACTGCACCAACACGGGTGCTTGCGAAATTGAGTGTCCCAAAGGAATCTCATTAGAGAACATCGCGCGCCTGAATCGCGAATACCTAGGGGCAGTAGCTAAGGGATAAGCTTCTTTTGTAATAAAAAAGCCCGGCTAATGCCGGGCTTTTTTTATTCACTCAAGGGCTCCATTTCAAAGCTCTCCATAAACTTAGTAGTGTAATTACCCGCTACATAGTCTGGATGATTCATGAGCTGCCTGTGAAAGGGAATGGTCGTTTGCACCCCTTCTATCACGAACTCATCTAGCGCTCTTTTCATCTTATTAATCGCCTCTTCACGCGTGCGCGCCGTAGTAATCAACTTAGCG
>JAURFJ010000035.1 GCA_030834365.1 Flavobacteriaceae bacterium
GTGCTCCTTTTCTTCTAGACATAGCTTTTTATTTTCCTATTAAACGCTTAAGACTAGGTACAACCATAAGTACTATGGCGATCACAAGCATTCCGTAAAAAATGTTTAGCAATGTACCAATAGTTTTGACCGTACCTACAGTAGTTGAAAGCCCGCGCTCAGATTGAACAGCCTCTACCACTTGCTCTTCACCCCCGGCAATGGCATAACCAATTACGGTTAATACTACTGCAAAGCCGAGCGCTTTTAAAATTCTCATTACTCCTCCTTTAGAAGAGAATGCCTTTTTGAATCCAAAGATCAAAGAAGCAGCCGTTGCCACTAGCAGTAGCAAGAATACAATTTTGAACATAAGGTCCATGGGCACACTTTTAATCGCCTCTGAAGGTGGCATATCGGTCTCTGGAAGACTCGACCATAGAACTGCAGAAAGCACTCCTAGCACTATGAGAACAATTTTAATGATTCTGTGCATGATTTCGTGATTTAAGAGTTCTACTTATTATTTCTTAAGGGCAGCTAGCATATCGATAAGAGAGATTGAAGAATCTTCCATATCGTTTACGATAGCATCGATTTTAGCGATGATGTAGTTATAGAAAATTTGAAGAATAATCGCAACAATAAGACCGAATACTGTGGTCAAAAGGGCTACCTGAATATCACCTGCAATAAGTGATGCTGATAGGTTACCTACTGCAGCAATCTTTTGGAAGGCCTGAATCATACCGATTACCGTACCCATGAACCCAAGCATCGGGGCGATGGCGATAAATAAAGACAACCATGAAACGTTTTTCTCTAATTGCCCCATCTGGACACCTCCGTATGAAACAACTGCCTTCTCAGCAGCCTCAACTCCGTCGCTTGCGCGCTCAAGACCTTGGTAGAAAATAGAGGCAACTGGGCCTTTAGTATCTCTACATACTGACTTAGCCTCTTCAATACCACCTGAAGCTAATGCCTGCTCGACACTCTCCTTCAATTTTGCAGTATTAGTAGTAGCCATGTTAAGGTAAAGAATACGCTCGATGGCTACCGCAAGACCTAAAATCAAAGAAAGCAACACAATCCCCATAAAGGCAGGCCCTCCAGCAATAAATTGCTCTTTAAGTACTTGAGTAAATCCTTTTGAAGCAGCAGCTTCTTCTTGTAAAACAGCAGCAGAAGCAGATGCTGTACTAAAAATGAACATTCCAGCTGTAGCCAGAGTTAAGGTTAATCTTTTCATTTTTTAAGACTTAAAATTTGTTAGTAACGGTTTAAAGATAAAAAATTATTGATTCGAGCTTTTACAAGCGAGCACCAAGAAACAAAAAATAAAAGACCTAAAAAAAAGTGATGTAATTATTTTACAGAAATTTCTCCGCAGAGCGAATCGACAAAGCTCTTTTTGAAGACCTCGTAGGGAGTACCCAATGCCGCGAGATAATGTGCCTTAGCCAAGGCCGATTCGAGCGTCATGTCATAACCGTTAATTACCCCGCCCTCTAAGAGCACATTGCTTGCGGCATACCTACCCATCTCAACTGCTCCTCCTAGGCATTGTGAAACATTAATCACCGGCAGGCCCTGAGCCGCGGCGCGCTTAAGAAAGTCTCGAATAGAAGCACGCTGCATGCTATTTCCTGAACCGAATGTCTCGAGAATGACGGCCTTAGCCGCTGAAAAATCCGCATTAAAAATGGCGTCAGGCATATTCGGGTAGAGCGTTATGACGTAGATAGATTGTTCCAGATCTTGACCTACTACCACATCTTTCCACTCCCCTGATGGTCTCAAAAGCAGATCGTTCTGAATCTCCATGTGCACCCCAGAGCGCATAAGCCAGGGGTAGTTTGGTGAGTCAAAGGCCTGAAAATGATGCGCGTTAATTTTCGTGCTGCGATTAGCGCGGTAAAGCTTATATTCAAAATAGATGGCCACTTCCTGAAGAAGGGGAGCCCCATTGTGCTCGGTAGAAGCAATTTCTACGGCCGTGATCAAATTCTCTTTAGCGTCTGTTCGCAAGGTGCCAATAGGCAACTGTGAGCCGGTAAAAATCACTGGCTTCTTCAGATTCAATAACAGAAAACTTGCCATAGAAGCGGCATAGCTCATCGTGTCGGTTCCGTGGAGCACTACAAACCCGAAATAGGCATCTTTTTTTTCAATGATCAGTCGCTGAAGTGCCATCCAATCTGGCGATTCGATGTTTGAGGAATCTTTGGGCCGATTAAGGGCAATATGATCGATGGTGCAATCGAGCAAAGAAAGCTCGGGAATGTGTTGGTCTAAGTCGTTAAATTCTACAGGGATCAAGGCATCGCTAGACTGACCCGCCAACATACCTATGGTTCCGCCCGTGTAAATAAGTAAGACAGATTTCGTAGTCTTCATGACTGTTTAAAAATACGCGAGGCGTTCTCGGTAGTGCGCCGCGCTACCTCTGATTCAGAGAGCGCATAACACGAGGCTACTTTTTGAAGCACATTATAAAGGTAAGCAGGTTGATTGCGTTTTCCGCGGTAGGGCACCGGAGCCAAGTATGGCGCATCGGTCTCGAGCACGATATGCGAGATATCTATTTGTGCCAAAAACTGATCGATTTGACCGTTTTTAAAGGTAACCACCCCTCCAATTCCCAAGGCTAGATCTAGGGATATAGCCCGTTTGGCCTGTTCTAAAGTACCGGTGAAACAGTGTAATATGCCACTGACCTTTATACCAATAGCCCGCAGTGATTCTAGTGTCTCAAAGACCTGATCAAAGGCCTCTCTGCAATGAATGACTATGGGCAAGTCTAGTTTATGCGCCCATTTAATTTGCTGTTCAAAGGCGTAGCGCTGTATTTCGAGCGTAGAGGGGTCCCAATACAGGTCAATTCCGATCTCGCCGACTGCGACGGCATAACCTTGAGCTAGCTCCTTCTCTACCACGGCTAACTGGTAGTCGACATCGTCTTTTACATGGGTCGGATGCAACCCTGCCATCAACAGAATGCGGTCACCGTATTGCTCTTTTAAGGCCTTCATAGCCGGGTAGTATTCCGCGTCAATGGCCGGAAGAAAAAATCGCTCAACACCCAATTCTTGGGCGTGAGCGATTAAGTCATGTACATCTTCAGCAAATTCTTCCGAATAGAGATGAATATGCGTGTCGGTGAGCATCTAGAGTTCTAGGGCTTTTTTAACATCTCCGCCCATTAAGTGTTCTAGCGGATTCTCTATAGCCTCTTTGACCGCCACCAAAAAGCCAACAGACTCGCGTCCGTCGATGATACGGTGGTCGTAAGAAAGCGCCAAATACATGACGGGGGCAATGGCGATTTCTTTATTCTTCACAATGGGGCGCTCTACGATATTGTGCATGCCCAAGATGGCGCTCTGTGGAGGGTTAATAATAGGTGTACTCAACATAGATCCGAAGACCCCTCCGTTTGAGATGGTAAAGGTTCCACCCGTCATTTCATCTACCGTAATCAGTCCGTCTCTAGCGCGTAAAGCAAGGCGCTTCACCTCATTCTCTACCCCACTGAAAGTCAGCTTTTCGGCGTTGCGAATCACCGGAACCATAAGTCCCTTAGGCCCTGAAACGGCAATACTTATATCGCAGAAATCGTAAGAGATCATTTCTTTTCCGTCAATCATTGAATTAACGGCCGGATACTGTTCGAGGGCGCGGATAACAGCCTTGGTGAAAAACGACATGAATCCTAAGCCCACATCGTGCTTCTCTTTAAAGACCTCTTTGTACTGAGCTCTAAGCTCAAATACGGCAGACATGTCAACCTCGTTAAAGGTAGTCAGCATGGCGGTCTCGTTTTTAGCAGAAACCAAGCGCTCGGCCACCTTTCTTCTGAGCATAGACAGTTTAGTACGCGTCTGTCCGCGATCAGCCCCATCGGCCACAGAACCCATAGCTATGTTGGCATTCACCACGTCATCTTTAGTTATTCGACCGTCTCTGCCCGTACCCTTTACAGCATTTGGCTCAAGGCCTTTTTCGTCTAGCAGCTTCTTGGCAGCAGGTGAAGGTACGCCCGATGCATAGGTGGCGGCAGCAGGCTCTGAAACAGCGGCTGGCACTGTAGCTGCCGCCGGAACTGTATTCGCAGCTTTTTCAGCCGGCTTGGCTGAAGCTGTTGCTTCTGGAGCGGCTGCTGAAGTGTCAATAAGGCATACCACCTCTCCAACAGCAACTGCATCACCCTCTGAGGCTTTTAAAGTTATAATACCACTGGCCTCTGCGGGAAGTTCAAGTGTGGCTTTGTCAGAATCTACTTCGGCAATGGCCTGATCTTTTTCTACGTAATCTCCGTCTTGAACCAGCCAGGTGGCGATTTCAACTTCGGTGATCGACTCTCCCGGTGAGGGAACTTTCATTTCTAGAATCATGGTGTGGGCAGAACTAATGATTAAAGTTTAAAATTATCGCGTGTTTGGTCAAACACGTAGTCTATGACTTGCTGATGTCTTCGTGCGGCACGCACGGCACTTCCGGCCGCCGGCGCACCGTAGAATCGCCGAGAGGCTACTCTGAAATCACGCGCCTTGTCGTAATGCAATAAAAGGTGCGAATAGGCTCCCATATTTCTGGGTTCTTCTTGTGCCCAAACCACGTCACTTACGTGACTGTACTTGGCTAAAACGGCATCAAGCTCTTCAATGGGCAACGGAAAGAGTTGCTCTAGGCGCACCAATGCAACGTCATTGCGCCCGGTCTCTTCGCGACGGGCGAGCAGGTCGTAATAAAACTTACCCGTGCAGAGCACTACTGTTTTTACCTGGTCGGCAGCTAATTCGGTCTCGTCTATGAGGGGCTGAAACTGGCCGTTGGCGAACTCTTCTTTGGTAGAAACCACTTTCGGATGCCTCAATAAGCTTTTGGGGGTGAACACCACTAATGGCTTCCGGAAAGCGGCTTTCTGTTGCCGTCTAAGCACGTGAAAGAGGTTGGCCGGAGTAGTCACGTCTACCACAAACATATTGTCTTTGGCGCAAAGCTGCAGGTAGCGTTCCATTCTTGCCGATGAATGCTCAGCTCCTTGGCCTTCATAACCGTGAGGTAAAAACAAAACGAGACCGTTTTGCATTTTCCATTTATCCTCGGCCGCAGAGAGGTATTGGTCAATGACGATTTGAGCACCGTTCGAGAAATCTCCGAATTGGGCTTCCCATATCGTTAGCGTTGACGGGCTTGCCATGGCGTAACCGTAGTCAAAAGCCATAACCGCGTATTCAGAAAGCAACGAATTATAGATAAAAAAGGTTCCGTTCTGATGTGCACCTAACTCGTTCAGCAGCACCACCTCTTCTTCATTCATCTCTGTTTTGAGCACCGCATGTCGGTGTGAAAAGGTTCCGCGCTCAACGTCTTGACCTGTAATGCGCACATCGTTTCCTTCTTCAAGAAGCGTGGCGTATGCCAATAACTCGCCCATGGCCCAATCTAGACGATTGTCTTCAAAATACATTTGCCTACGTGAATCGATTAGGCGCTCTGTTTTTCGGATGAGTTTACGACCCTCTGGAAGGGTAGTGATACGCGCGGCCAAGACGTCTAGCTTTTGCAGGTCATAAGAGGTGTCGACCGATTGAAGCATGTGTTGGGCATCGGCGAGACCAGAAAAGGCCTCCCACTCGTCTTGCATAAAGGGGGTAATCACCGTCTTTTCAATCTTGCGTGAATCGATGAGGTCATTCTCGAGATTTGATTTGTACTCCTCTTCTAAATTAGCCACAAAATCGGCTGCGATTATCCCTTGAGCAATGAGTTTATCGGCATACAAGTCGCGCGGATTTTTGTGTTTAGCTATGGCGCTGTACAGCAGCGGCTGCGTGAACTTCGGCTCGTCTCCTTCGTTATGACCGTATTTTCTATACCCCAACAAATCAATGAAAATGTCGAGCGAAAAGCGCATTCGGTACTCAAGTGCCAATTGTGCCGCGTGAACGACAGCTTCAACATCATCAGCGTTTACGTGAAGTACGGGCGAAAGCGTAACCTTGGCCACGTCAGTGCAGTAGGTTGACGAACGGGCATCTAAATAATTAGTGGTGAAACCAATTTGGTTGTTCACCACAATATGAATGGTTCCTCCGGTGCGGTATCCATCGAGTTTCGCCATTTGAATGACCTCGTAAACTACCCCTTGCCCAGCAAAGGCAGCATCACCGTGTATCAAGATAGGAAGCACTTCCTGCGGTTGATCGCGGTGATCGTTATCTTGCTTGGCACGGGTAATTCCCTCAACGATTCCATTCACCGTTTCTAGGTGCGAAGGATTCGGAGCAATGTTCATATTAACCACATGACCCGAAAGGGTTTCTCTCCTTGATGTCCAGCCTAAATGGTACTTTACATCTCCATCAAATATGGCCTCTTCGTAGTCTTTTCCGTCAAATTCCGAGAATATGTCTCTCGGAGACTTGCCGAATATATTGGTGAGCACATTCAATCGGCCGCGGTGAGCCATACCCATCACAAACTGCTTGACTCCCTTGGTAGCGGCAAGTTCGATGATGGCGTCTAAAGCCGGAATCAACGACTCGTTACCCTCTAAGGAAAAGCGTTTTTGGCCGACGTATTTGGTATGCAAGAAACTCTCGAAAGCCACAGCTTCATTGAGTTTTCTTAGCATATAAACCTTTTGGTCGTTTGTGAAAACACTGCGATTGTCGTTTTGATTGAGCTGTTCCTGAATCCAAGCAATACGCTCAGGATTTCGCATATACATATACTCAACCCCTATAGATTCGCAGTAAATGCGTTCAAGGTGTTCGATTATTTTCCGTAGCGAGGCCTTTCCAATTCCGATGATTTCGCCTGCACTGAACTCGAGATCAAGGTCGGGGGTCTGCAGGCCAAAGTTTTCAATAGCCAATGTAGGGCTGTACTTTCTACGCTCTCTTACAGGGTTGGTCTGGGTGAACAGGTGACCCCTAGTACGGTATCCGTCGATGAGCTTTACGACCTGAAATTCTTTTTGCACCGATTCCGGGATGGCCTGCACCGATCCGTCATTAAAATTTATCGCGTGGCCATTGGCTAATTCTCCAATATCCCAATCGTCTAAGACGCTTTCTGCCCCAAAGTCAAACCCCTGAAAGAAGGCCTTCCAGCTGGGCTCAACACTGTCTGGATCTTGCTGATACTGCTCGTACATCACCTCAAAAAGAGAGGTGTGAGCGGCGTTTAAAAATGAAAACTTATCCATTTAGAAAATCATAGGATTTCGACCCACAAAAGTAAGACCTTTAGGGGGCTTCGCGCTATGTTTTGAGGTGATTTCGCAATATTTTAATGCCCTTTTTTTCATGTGCGTATTTTTTGTTCCCACATCCAAGCCGAACGAATAGCCTCGTCTAGCGAATGAGCGGCCTTCCAGTTGAGCTCGGCATTTGCGCGTGTAGTATCGGCATAGGCTTCAATCACATCGCCGGGTCGCCTTTCGGCAAAATGATAGGGTAACGCTTGCCCACTTACCCGTTCAAAACTACGTATCACCTCGAGCACCGAGCTGCCCTTGCCTGTACCGACATTGAACACCTCAAACCGCTGCTTTTGCTTTCGCTGAAGCAAGCGCTCCAAAGCCGAAACATGAGCGTTGGCTAGGTCAACCACATGAATATAGTCTCTAATGCAGGTACCGTCAGGGGTCGGATAATCGTTTCCAAAAACCGAAAGCCGCTCACGAATTCCATAGGCCGTTTGGGTAATGAAGGGTACTAGGTTTTGAGGTACTCCAATAGGTAATTCACCTATTTCAGCCGACTTATGAGCGCCGATCGGGTTGAAGTAGCGCAAGGCCACCGCCGAGACCTCCGGATCAGCATTGACCAAATCGCGCAGTATCTCTTCGCCTATCTGCTTGGTGTTTCCATACGGAGATTCTGCCGGCTTTATAGGGGCCTGCTCAGTTATAGGCATCTGATCGGCTTGGCCGTAAACAGTGCACGAAGAACTGAAGATCACAGACACCCCGGTTCGACCCTGCAGATTTTTTAGCAGGTTGATGAGACCTACTAGGTTATTTTCGTAATAACGAAGTGGGCGCTCTACGCTTTCTCCGACCGCCTTTGAAGCGGCAAAGTGAATCACCTGAGTGAGATCAGGTTGTCGCTCAAAAAAAGAGCTAAGCTGATGGGCGTCACACAGATCTAACTCGTGAAATTCGGGTAAGACACCTGTGATGCGCTCGATACCCGATAGCACCTCAATAGAGGCGTTAGAAAGATCATCTATGATAATCACCTCATAACCCGACTCTATGAGCGCTACAGCGGTATGCGAACCAATATAGCCCAGGCCTCCAGTCACGAGTACCTTCTTCATCTCTACCCTTTCAGACATACTCTTATTTCATCGGTTATACGGGCAATTTGCGCATCGGTTAATTCCGTATGCATGGGGAGCGAAATGACCGATGCACATAAAGCGTTAGTCACGCCAAAGTCTTCTTCGCGGTAACGCATGTCGCGGTATGCCTTTTGCCTGTGCAACGGTATCGGATAGTAAATGCCAAAAGGAATGCCCTTTTCGCTTAAATGAGCAGCCAGCTGATCGCGTCTGTTGCCCTGAATCTTTAAGGTATATTGGTGAAACACATGGCAGGTACAGCTGCTACAAAGGCCCTGACAATCGCTCACGGTAACCGGAGTTTCAAGGCCTGAAATATCAGAAAGGGCAGCGTTGTACTTTCGCGCTGCTTCTTGGCGTTTAGCGCTGTACGCATTCAGCCTGGGCAACTTAGCGTTAAGAACGACCGCCTGCAAACTGTCTAGTCTAGAGTTCACCCCTACCACATCGTGATGGTAGCGCTCGTACATTCCGTGATTCACTATACCCCTAAGCACATGAGCCAACTCGTCGTCGTTGGTGAATAGAGCTCCTCCATCTCCATAGCACCCTAAGTTTTTAGAAGGAAAAAAAGAGGTAGCGCCTACGTGACCAATAGTTCCGGCCATAGGTCGTTTTCCTGAAGGATCGTGATAGCGCGCTCCTATAGCCTGCGCATTGTCTTCAATAACAAACAGCTTGTGTTTTTCGGCCAAGGCCATAATCGCACTCATGTCAGCACACTGCCCAAAGAGATGCACCGGAACAATAGCCTTAGTTTTCGGCGTAATTGCGCGCTCGATTGCGTCTACATCTATGGTAAAATCATCGTGCTTAACGTCAACCAAAACAGGGGTCAAACCAAGCAAGGCGATCACCTCAACCGTTGAGGCGAAAGTAAAATCTGCAGTAATGACCTCATCACCGGGCTTAAGGCCCAGCCCCATCATGGCGATTTGCAAGGCATCGGTTCCGTTGGCGCACGGAATCACATGTTTGACACCGAGGTAGGCTTCTAAAGCCGTTTGAAAGTGTTTAACCGCGGGGCCGTTGATAAATGAGGCCGAACTGAGAACCTGATCAATACCGGATTGAATTTCGGCTTTGAGCTCTTCGTATTGCCCTACCAGATCTACCATCTGAATCGAATGTTCACTCATGAGAAAAGAATAGAAATTCAAAGGTAGCAATTCACACTTTCCTAAAGATTGTACCTTCGCCAAAAACAAGCGGATGACAGCAATTTACGCCATTGTAACTCAATTAGCCGAGTGGAGCATTCGACTGTTGGGCATGGTGAATCCTAAATTGCGCAGCTGGGCAAAAGGTCACAAACAAAGCTGGAAGATACTCGATGAGCTCCACCCAAACGGGAGAAAGGTGATTTGGGTTCACGTAGCGTCATTGGGCGAATACCAGCAAGCCGTTCCCGTGCTCAAGGCCCTTAAAGACCATGAGACTAGTCCCTTTTTACTAGTCACCTTTTTCTCCGCATCAGGTTATGAGGTGGTCAAAAACAAGGTGGTTGCCGACGCCGCTTGTTACCTTCCCTTAGACACTCCATCTAACGCTGAGCGCTTTGTAGCCAAGGTTCGACCGACAATCGCACTGTTTGTGAAATACGAAATTTGGCCGAATTACTTGAGAGCCCTTACGCGATATAAGATCAAGCATTTTCTCATCGCTGCCCGCTTCTATGAAGGTCAGCGTCTATTTCAGTACGACTTTGGCCGAAAATTGCTCGACTCGTTTGAAGCCTTACTGTGTCAAGATGAGCATTCATTGGCACTTGCTCAGAAGATGCTTCCTTCGAAAAAGACGCTACTGAGCGGTGACACTCGATTTGATCAAGTAATCACCCTTGCCGAGAATGAGCAACCAATAGAGGCTATTGAGGCATTTAAAAACGGTCGTTTTTGTTTAGTGGTGGGCAGTTCATGGCACGAAGAAGAGGTCCTCATCGCCCAGTATTTAAGCGAGCATGTAGACGATCATTTTTGCGTAATTATAGCGCCTCATAAAACTTCTTTAAACCGAATTGCACAGCTAAAATCAGCTGTCAACGAACGAGTAGCGCTTTGGTCTGATCAAAAAACTAATGGCCTATGCCGAGTGTTAGTCATCGACACTATTGGACTGCTGAACCGGGTCTATAAGAGCGCAGATGTGGCCTTTGTGGGCGGAGGATTTCGCAGCGGCCTTCACAACACCCTAGAACCCGCAGCACTGAGCATTCCGGTGCTGATCGGCCCCAAATACGAAACTTTTCCTGAGGTAAAATCGCTAGTTGAACATAGAGGAGTGCTCGCCTTAATCGACTACAACGACTTTGAATCAGCCCTATTAAACTTCATCAAGCAGCCCGAACTCATGAGACAGATGGGGCAAATCAACGGCGAATTCGTGAGGAAAAATGGCGGAGCAACCCAAAGGATACTCGCGTTTATCAAGGACTATTTACGCTAAAAAAAGTAAAGGAGATACTGAGAAGTTTAGTGCGGGCGGGGAGACTCGAACTCCCACACCTCGCGGCACTAGATCCTAAGTCTAGCGTGTCTACCAATTCCACCACGCCCGCAGACTTCTCACTAAAAGAGGGGCAAATATACCTTATTTTTTGAAAAATTGTACCTCTCAAACCATTTCTTGTTTTGTAATTTCGGGTACTGCTTAAAACCGTGATTTAGATGCAAGATCCTAGACCTTATATAGAGACGCACAAAGACCAAATGATCGAAGAGTTAATCACACTCTTGAAAATTGCCTCGGTTAGCGCAGATGCTAGCTATAGCAAAGAGGTTCACCGTGCTGCTGCCTTCACCAAAGAACAACTTGAAAAGGCCGGATGCACCGCCTGCGAGGTCATTCAAACCCCGGGTTACCCTGTGGTTTACGGTGAAAGAATCAAGGATCCCAGCCTTCCGACTGTTTTGGTCTACGGACACTACGACGTTCAGCCGCCAGACCCCATGAATTTATGGGACTCTCCACCGTTCGAGCCGGTTATCAAAAAGACAAACATACACCCCGAAGGAGCGATTTTTGCCAGGGGTGCCTGTGACGACAAAGGGCAATTTTACATGCACGTAAAGGCCT